>JAFVBF010000009.1 GCA_017480145.1 Bacteroidales bacterium | reverse complement strand
TCTAAAGCCGAAGTGCTCATCAGTTCCACCTTGAAGTCTTCCATTCGCTCGGGATACTGTTGATTACGGTTCATTTCAATGACCTTTTTCACGTTTTCTGCCGTCAGAGCATATAGATCGTTTTCACCCTCGTAGGCATACCACATGATGCCGCGAAACACATCGGTCTTCTTATACAAGGCCAAGCCTTTCTGGAATCGTATGGCTTGTCCAGCAGGAGGGAATTTCTTCAAGGCATCGGCGTATACATCGGCCTCGAAGTTCAGGCAGCATTTCAACTTGCCGCACTGCCCAGCCAGTTTCTGTGGGTTGGGATGAATCTGTTGAACCTTGGCAGCACTGGTGGTCACCGATTTGAAATTGGTGAGCCATGTGCAGCAGCAAAGCTCGCGCCCGCAAGTGCCTATTCCTCCAATGCGGCCAGCCTCTTGGCGCACACCTATTTGCTTCATCTCTATGCGTACACGAAATTCTTCGGCCAACACTTTGATGAGCCCGCGAAAGTCCACGCGGTCATCGGCCGTATAATAGAAAATGGCTTTCGTTTGGTCGCCTTGCATTTCAACGTCGTCAATTTTCATCACGAGTCCCATGCTGTCGGCAATCTGACGTGTCCGCCTCATGGCCTCGTCTTCTTGGTTCATGGCTTCTATCCATTTTTCAATATCGGCGGTTTTGGCTCGGCGGTATAGTTTTTTGATTTCAGGCGAATCAGGGTCTATCTTGTGCTTCTTCATCTGTATGCGGCACACTTCGCCTGTCAGCGTCACGATGCCTATGTCGTGGCCAGGCATTCCTTCCACTGCCACCACGTCGCCCTCAGACACATCGATGCCATCGGGCAGGCGGTAAAAGTCTTTACGGTTGTTCTTAAAGCGAACTTCAACCACGTCAAACATCTTATCGCATGGCTGGCGTATGCCGGCCAGCCAGTTGGTGCTTGTCACCTTGCTGCAACTACGACGCTCTACTGAACTAACAGGCGAATAGGCTGTTGGACACTTGCGACAGCCTCGGCATAGGAAGGGGCTTTCTTCATATTTCACCCATGGGATGGTGGGGTCTGGCTCGGTATAGGGGTCTATCAGGCTGTCCGCAGGTATGAATTCTCCAAATTCTTTCTCGACTTCTTTCTCGCCACGTTCCTTTTTTTGTGCGCGTTTTTCAGCTGCTTGACGAGTGTAGGCTGCTACCTCTTCGGCAGTGGCCACGCTTTCTTCGTCGTCAGCAGCATAGTCGCCGGTGGCTGTTGGGCTCTCTTGTTGAGGTTGTTCCTGAACTTTTGTTGATGACTGAATCCCCGATTCCTCAATGGGCGTGGCTTGCGGTGATTCGCTATGGTTTTGTTCCTTGTTTTCTTCCATGACTATTTCTTGCTTATATAGGAACTCATTTTGAACGATAAGGCCATGAATGCCAATGCTGGAGAGGCATTGCGCTCGATGGACATCAGCGTGTGGTTCAAGGCTTCGTTCATCAGAGGGATATTATTCTGTGTGATGACGGTATAGAAAGACTGATTGAATTTTTCGTCGCCAAAGTCAAGAGTCTGGTTATAGGTTCCTTTCGTTATGTTGCGTAGGAAACATCCCCGCAGGGCTTCCATGGCGTAGAGCAGGAATTGTTTTTGCGGTTCCCGTCCTATCTTGGCAATTTGATCTACCCAGGCCGAAAGTTTACTCATATTCAGTTTAAAGAGCATACGCATCCAATCTACGAACCATCGGGCAAACTCTGTTTCGCGTCCATCGGTGGATGTTTCGCCTATCGCGGGCACATTCACCTGCTGTACTCGCGAAATGATGGTACTCAGCATCTTCTCGGTGCTTTCACATACCAGGATAATCAGCGTATTCCCTGTGGGTTCTTCCAGCGTTTTCAGTAGGGTGTTGGCCGAAGTGGAATTCATTTTTTCAGCCGCCCATATCAGAACCATCTTGTAGGGCGCCTCGTAAGGTCGCAGATTGATATATTTTATGATGTTGGCAGCATCACGCTCGCGAATCAATCCCTGCTTGTTCTCTACTCCAAGGGCATCATACCACTGGTTCAGAGTCCCATATTGTCCATGTTTCTGCATGAACTGGCGAAAATCCTCTTGATAATCCTCCGCCGATGGGTTACTTTTTACTGAGTTGGTCGTAGTGCTTGGGAAGATGATGTGGAGGTCTGGGTGTTCCAAGGCTTCAAACTTGCGACATGATGGACACACGCCGCAGGAGTCGGCCCGTAAGTCTGTTGTATGTCCGTGTTCGTCCGTCCACTGTCCCGGACTTATCTCCCGGTAGTGCTGGCGATGCTGGCAGCAGAGATACTGCATATAGGCTATAGCCAGTGATAGGGCGCCGCTCTGTGTCTCGCCTAAAAATAGTTGTGCGTGGCTTATGCGACCAGAGTCTATTATCTCGGTTAGCCTATTAATCAGAACCCTCTGTTTTTTAATGTTTTGAAACTGCATAATACACGCAAAATAAATTACAAATATAGCAAATATATCTCAAACAGCGTTGGCTGCTCCGTGGTGGTATTCGGATTAACCATTATTGGTTATGAGTCCCTTCGAAATCACTACAATTAGTGATGCTGTTATTTTTCGAGAGTCCATATATTTGCACTCTGTCTATAAGTGATGTCTGATTCTATAATTTGTTGTTTTATTGGTTTTTAATTTAAAATTCCTTTGTTTAAAACATCAAAAAATAATGAAAAAATATTTTGCACTGTTCTTACTGCTATTCATGCTCGCTTCGGGTATGATTCTTTGTGCGCAGAATGAGGCCGACACCCTGCGCATAGACCACACTCCTTTGCTTAGTGCCAAACGACTGTCCGTTGGTGGTTATGGTGAGGCCGTATATAAATATAGTTTTCATAGTGATAATCCGTTCCGCTATAGCAGTGCGAAGAAGTATGAGGATGCCAAAGGCCATGGTCGAGTGGATATTCCCCATGCTGTCATCATGCTGAATTATGATTTTGGCAAGGGCTGGAGTTTCGGTAGCGAGATAGAGTTTGAGCATGGGGGCACGGAGTCTGCCGTGGAGCTTGAGGCTGAGGAAAGCGGTGAGTTCGAGAAGGAGATAGAACGAGGCGGCGAGGTTGCTCTGGAACAGTTTTGGATTCAGAAAAGTTTCTCCAATGTAATTAATATTAGGGCTGGACATTTGGTGGTGCCCGTGGGTGCCACCAACAACGCCCACGAGCCGAACAATTTTTTTGGCGTTTATCGCCCCGAGGGGGAGAATACCATTTTCCCGTGCACTTGGCATGAGACGGGCATCGAGGTGTGGGGACGCTGGCGTGGTTGGAAGTATTCGGTCATGGCTATTCCCGCGCTCAATTCCAGCTATTTCAACGAGGATGGTTGGGTTCATGATGGGTCGGCATCTCCGTATGAGTTCCGCGTGGCTAATAACTTGGCCGTGGCCGCCCGCATTGACAATTATACTTTCCGCGGTTTGCGCCTCAGCCTGAGTGGATACGCGGGTAATTCGTTCAACAACGATATACGGACCAATACCGCGTCTAAGTACGAAAACACCAAGGGGCTCGTGCTTATTGGCTCGTTCGACTTCAGTTACCAAATGATGGGTTTTGTGTTTCGCGGCAATGCTGACTATGGGCATTTGGGCGATGCTGATGTCATTGCGGTCTATAACAAGTCGCTCTCTCATTCCACGTCTTCGCCCTATCCCCTAAGTATTATGGGAGAGGAGGGTTATGCAGTGGGCTTCGAGATGGGCTACGACATCTTCCGTCTTTTCCGCGGCAGGGTTGGAGGTCGCCAACTGACGTTGTTTGCCCGGTATGACAACTATGACTCCTATATCCCCGCCGGCATCCGTTCCGACATTGCTTGGTGCAAACGCGAGTGCATCAGTGCGGGCATCAACTACCGCCCCCTACCGCAGATTATCATTAAGGCAGAAGGCGGTATTCGCATTCTGCCCCAGCAGTATAACAATGAGCCGTGGTTTGCCATGGGCATTACCTGGGCAGGTATGTTCAATTAATCGGTGGGTCGCAGATTCTGCGAATTCGAGCAGGTTGATCTGAGCTTTGAGTAACTAACAACAAATATTTAACAACAATAACAAATATCAATCTATGAAAAAAACATTTCGCACACTCATGTTCGTCATGACGGCTGTGGCTTTAGCCACTGGTTTTGCCGGATGCTCTGACGACGACGACGACAAAAAGGACAACAACAATGATGCCGTTGAGGCCACCTTTAAGACCATCACCGAGCAGTATGTGAACAACACCATCATCTACACCTACAAACAGTTGGCTGCCAACGCCGAACAGTTAGTAGAGGGTCTCGAAGCCCTGCAAGAGAGCAAGACCAGTGCCAATCTGAACAAGGTGGTTGAGAATTTCCTTAACGCCCGTGAATGGTGGGAGAAGAGTGAGGCTTTCTTATTTGGTCCTGCCACGTCTTTTGGCATAGACCCTCACATCGACTCTTGGCCTCTTGATCAGGATCGTTTCGATGCTCTGATGTCTAACACCAATATGCTGGAGCAGCTTGATGGCGAAGATGGCGACATTGTAGCCAATGGTCTTGAAGCCACACTGTTGGGTTTCCATGGTCTTGAATATGTGCTCTTCAAAGATGGCGCTGCTAAGTCTCTGAGCGAAATCACTGACGACAACCTTACCTATGCTGTTGCTGTTGCGGGTGACCTGCGCAACTGCTGCTACCGTTTGGCTATCAGCTGGGCTGGAGAGGACAATGTGCCCGAGCGCTATGCGGAGAAGATGGAAGATGCCGAATGGGAGTACACCGTTAATGGTGGTTCCTACAGTTATGGTCAGAATATGCTTCGTGCTGGTAATGCAGGTAGCACCTATGTCAGCTATGCACACGCTATGCAGGAGCTGGCCAGCGGCTGCGCCGACATCGCTGATGAGGTGGGAACCTCTAAAATTGGTTCCGCTTATAGTGGTGATGATCCTACTTACATCGAATCTCCCTATAGCCAGAAGTCTATTGAGGACTTCCACAACAATATCATCAGTGTGCAGAATGCTTATATGGGCGGTGTGCAAGGTGTAAACCGTGATGAGAGTAAGTCGCTGCATAACTATATGAAAACGGCCAATGCCTCTCTTGACACGGAAGTCATGAATGCCATTGCTAATGCCATTGCCAAGATTGATGCCATGCCGAAGCCTTTCGTTAACAACAAAACGGCTGCTGCCAATGGCAAGGCTATGGAAGCTTGCGCTGAGCTGGGCGAGGTGATGACCAAGCTCATGGTTTATCTGGGTGGTGACGAAGACTAACTTTTCGCATCCATAGATTTTCTCACAATTCAAGAGTGTGTCCCTATCTCAGGATAGAGGCACACTCTTATGGGTAAAAATAAACTATAATCAAATAAATATGAAAAACACATTCAGTTTTGTAGCTAAAATGTTGTGTATCTCATTGGCTTTCACTGCTTTTTATGGCTGTAAGGACGATGACAACAAGTCTGAACAAGAGGCTATTGCTGATTTGCCGGAATACTTGCGTATAGAAACCTACGCAGGTGGCGAACTTGGCACTACGTTTAACACTACTTCTACCGCTTATGAGGATCCTACGCCTGCTACCGAGGATGCTGGTCTTGCTACCGCGTTCAAGTACGGTGAGTATTTCTTTGAACGTCCATATACTACTAATAATCGTCCTTTCAACGGTTTAGGGCCACTTTATATCCGTAATTCCTGCATTGCCTGCCATCCTGGTTATGGTCACGGCCGTCGTATGACACGCTATCGCGCTGATGATTGGGGCAATGGCTATTTGCTGGTAGTTTATGACAAACGCACCGATGCTTATGTGGGTTCTCTGTCTGGTATGCCGCAAACGAAGGCTGTGGCACCTTTCAAGGCTCCTATTGACGAAACTAAAATAGAGATTGCCTGGAATAGTATCTCGGATGAGTGGGGTAATAAGTTCCCTGATGGTGAGACCTACGATTTGATTTATCCCGAGGTCACTATTCCGGAGGATGCCTACTACGTGCCTCTACAGACTACTGCCAAGGAGGATATTCCCTATGATCAAGTTGGTGTGCTTTTGGAAGGCACCATCGGTATCTATGGCACGGGTCTTATCGACGCTATCCCAGATGATTCCATCAAGGCCCAATATGCCAAAGAGACAAAGGATGGCTATATGAAAAACGGTCTAAACCCTGGCATCTGGAATGGCTCTGACTGGGCTAAAACCTATACCAATAAGGTTGAGGCAACGAACATGGGTCATGCTTTGCGCTTCACCTATGCTCTTAGCCGTGGGCCTTTGCAGGATGCTGCTGGCGCCAATGCTATTTGGAACATCACCAATGTCAATCGTCGTACCAAACAGGCTCTTTACCTCGATCTTAATGGCACCATATATGCCTCTGTGGCTTCTCAGGACCCCGATGTTAAGAAAGACTTCTATCGCTATTTCCCCGATTGGAATAAGACGGGCGATACTGCTACCGACATCTATAATTTCTTAACTAATAAAGAGCAGCCCATTGAGATGACGGATGAGGATTATACTAACTTTATGGTGTGGCATCGCGGGTTGGCTGTCCCTGCCGCCCGTAATCTTGGCGATCCCACTGTACAGCGTGGCCGCCAGCTTTTCCGTGACCTGGGTTGCGCTTATTGCCATCGTCCTTCATGGACCACGGGAGAGGACAACTTCACCGATCCTACTGGATTTTTCGAGGATGGCGACAGCCGTCTGCCTAAGTATCCTCATCAGATTATCTGGCCCTACAGTGACTATGTGCAGCACAAACTCATGATGAAGAATGATATCCGCACAGGCTGGTGCCGCACTACTCCGCTTTGGGGACGTGGCCTTTCTCAGATTTGCACGGGTGCCGCTGACCGCCTGCATGACTATCGTGCCCGCACCGTTATTGAGGCCATCATGTGGCATGGCTGGTCTCCTGAGAGCGATGCCCGCCAGACGATTGAAAAGTTCCGTGAATTAAGCAAGGCTGATCGCGATGCCGTTGTTAAGTTCATTGAATCTATTTAATCTGGAGTAGTAAGCATTTCTTTGTTAATGCTTCGGAATCTTTTTGACAAATGCAATTAGCCCATCTAATCCTTTTAGTTGATGAAAAATAGAATGTCTAATGTCAAGTTCCAAACTTCAACCCGTGTAATTGGAAGATGGACTATTATTCTTCTGGTGTTTGCCATCATAGCCATGGTGGCAGGCACCCTGCTTGAAAAACTGCATGGGTCAGCTTTTGCGCTGACCCATGTTTATAGGTCGCCTTGGTTTATGGCTTTGCTGGCACTGATACTGGTGCTTGGGGTCATCGTTCTGGTGCGTCAGCGACTCTATCGACGTCCGCCTACGGCCGGCATCCATTTTGCATTCGCCCTTATCATTGTGGGCATACTGCTCACAACCTTTACGGCCCAGTCGGGACGAGTGACGCTTTCTTCCGATAGCCCGTCTTCCTCGTTTCAGGCTACTGACAATGGACGTTCCAAAGATGGCACATTCCCATTCGAGGTTCGTTTACGTGATTTCAGGATAGTCTATTATCCAGGTACTCACGCTCCGCAGGATTTTGTTAGTGATATTAGTTTCGTTGATGCTGACGGCACTGTCTGTGATGCCCAGGTTTCAATGAATCATATTGCTCGCCATCAGGGCTATCGTTTCTATCAGTCTGGCTTCGATGATGAGGGTAATGTTTTTCTCACTGTTGCGCATGACCCTTGGGGAATCGCATGTTCGTATGCTGGCTATATCATTCTACTGCTGTCTTTTGTCGGTTTCTTTTTTGATTCTCATAGCAATTTCCGTCAATTGCTCCGTCAGCCGGTGGCTAAAGGTGCCATGCTGTTTTGCTTGCTTTTGACGGGTAGTGCCACCATGGCCAATGGTGGTGACGCTGCCCTGCCTCGTACTCTTCCTAAGGCGCAGGCCGAGCGGCTGGGTGGTCTGTATGTGCTTTACAACGACCGAGTGTGTCCGCTACAGACACTGGCCACCGAGTTTACTACCAAGCTCTATGGCAAGTCCTCCTATCGTGGGCTGACTGCCGAACAGGTGTTGGCAGGATGGATATTCTACTATAGCGATTGGAGTGACGAGCCTATGTTTAAAATTAAGGGACCTGCGGTTCGGTCGGCCTTGGGTATTGAGGGCCGGTATGCGTCGCTGAATGACTTTGTCTCTCCTCGTGGCGAGTACCGTCTTCAGAAGCCGATTGACTCCCTCTCTTTTTCTGACCCGCTACGTGCCAAATTCCTTGCCGCTGATGAGAAATACAATCTCATAGCCATGCTCTACGGCGGGCAGTTGCTCAAACTATTTCCTCTTACTGATTCGACGGGCGATTTGCATTGGTATTCGCAGTCAGACCCTTTGCCGCTGTCGTTGCCTACAGACGAATATACTTTCATTCGCAAGCATCTCTCCTATTGCCAAGAGTTGGTGGTATTCGGTCGCTTTGAGCAACTGGATACTGTGTTTTCCAAAATTCGTGCCTATCAAGAGCGCAAGGCGTCGGACTACCTGCCTTCGGTGACTCGTTTTTCGGCTGAGCGGCTTGTCAATCGAATGAACTTCAGCCGTGTCCTCGCCATGCTGTTTATTACATTGGGTTTGATTTGTTTTGCCTACACATTGGTAAGGATGGCACAAGGACGAGATTTGCACCGTGGTGTTCGACTCGTATCAGTCTTGCTATTGATATTGTTGGCTGCCTATCTGCTGGTGCTTTTCATCTTGCGATGGTATGTCTCAACTCACGTGCCCATGTCTAATGGATATGAGACCATGCTTTTCCTCTCGTTGTGTGTGGCCGTTGTGGCTTTGGTTATGCAGCGGCGTCAGGTGTTGGCACTGCCTTGTGGTCTGCTGTTGGTAGGATTTACCCTGCTGGTAGCCATGATGGGAGGCTCTAATCCCTCTGTCACGCAGCTCATGCCAGTCCTCAATTCGCCACTGCTTTGTCTTCATGTGGCCATCATCATGCTGGCCTATGCATTACTGTCCTTCGCCATGCTCAATGGTGTCGGAGCACTTATTCTGGATGCTTCTTCTCGACGGACTGCCGATGAGGCTTCCCTTTTATCCCCTGATAATCCTGTTTCCCGCCTTCAGCGTATCAGTCAGATTATACTTTATCCAGCCGTATTTTGTTTGGCCATAGGTATTTTTATCGGCGCCGTTTGGGCCAATGTGTCGTGGGGTACCTACTGGTCGTGGGATCCTAAGGAGGTGTGGGCTCTGAT
Source organism: Bacteroidales bacterium (assembly GCA_017480145.1). Taxonomy (GTDB): domain Bacteria; phylum Bacteroidota; class Bacteroidia; order Bacteroidales; family P3; genus Colimorpha. The sequence continues at coordinate 14,858 of JAFVBF010000009.1, read as the reverse complement.
AACCCTTTTGGTATATGCCGCCCCGCTGCATGCACGTTCGTTGCCATGGCTCCGTCGCCCTCGCACCTTTCACATCTATATGGTTGTGGCATTTCTTAGCGTTCTCTTCACGTATTTCGGTGTTAATTTCCTCCTCGGAGGCCTTCATAGTTACGCCTAATTACAGTTTGAAGAGTGAGGGTTTATTTGCTGAAAGTCCTGACAACAAGGGATGGCCTCAAGGTTTGAGGATAATGTCAGCAACTCAGGTATTGGCAGCTCTGAGGCTGTTGTGTAGGCTGGCTAATTTAAAAAAAACTGTTATTTGCTAAACTCAGCAATCGCACAGATATTTCCATCAACGGATAGTGTTATAATGGATGTGTTTTCACCGAGTCTATAGATGGTGGGGCAGAGTTGGTCGCCTTCTTTTGCAGGCTGACGGTACTCCACACGCAGTCCTTTGATTTCGAACTCAGAGGGTAGCAATTCCATCGCCATGCGTATGTAGTTGGCGTTGTTCACATGACGATTGTAGTCAATATCTGCTCGCATTGCGGTGATGGTTCTATCCTTTTGTCCTCCCTCTTTGGGAATAGCGATACGGCGATCTTTGTAGTCCATCTCCAGTTTGGGGTCGAGAGTCACTGATTGTATGGTAGCTTCGTCTGCTTTTGCCAGACGTCCAGTGCTGCGATTTACAAAAGCCCCCATACTCCAGCTTCGGTAGCAAGGGTACCCCTGTTTATCGTAGATGAACGTGTTGCGAAAGCCGAACATGGGCTTAACTTCATAGACAGAGGTCACGACAGTAAGGTCTTCTTTGAATATTGGTATGCGCAGTACTTCTACCTGGCATGAGGCCAGCAGCTGAGCCATTTGGTTCTCGGCAAAGTAGCGACGCACGGTAGGTTCGCTATCTATCCATAGCTCTGAGCAATCTTGCATCATTTGGAGTGCTGCAACGAGTTTGAGTCTCCCGTTGCTGTCACATAGACTGGTGGTTACTTTATAGGGTAAACTATACATAGTGTATATATTTATGCTAAGTTTTACTTTGGGTGATTATAGTTCTTTCGCCATATGTATAGTGGTAGAGGTATGTCCTGAGTTGCCCAGCCGTTCAGGAATCTCTTTGAATCCATTTCGGCGGTACATACTTACGGCGGCATTAAATTCGGGGAAGGACTCAATATATAGATTTTTGTAGCCAGACTTTCTTGCCTGTTCTATAACATGGAGAAACAGTTTCGTGCCATATCCTTTCCCTCGGATAATGGGTGATAGATAGAATTTTACCAGTTCAGCATATCCGGAGGGAAGTCCTTCTGTGGGATAGAAGCCACAGCCACCAGCCACAATGTCATCTTGGATTAGCACCCAGTATCCAGCATTTTGATTGGTAATGGTCTCGAATATATGCCATGTGCGAGGGTCGTCATATACCGTTCCAGTCATCGGGGCTTCGTATTCTTCAAAAACAGAGCGAATAAGTCGTGCCATGGCTTTCTGGTCGCGCATTTCGATGGGGCGTAGTACCACTCCGTGTGAGTCAGGGGAATATTGCATAATACAGCAAAGATACAAAAACTATGTCCTTTACGAATCACTTATTTTACGCCGGATGCAAGAAAATATATTCTTCAGATACTAATCTGTTGAAAGATAAGAGGTCATAGAGCTATTGCCTGCAATATGGTAATTTTCTCTGGTGCGCACCGACTGCCTCGCAAGGATGTACTAATTAAAAAACTTAATGTGTTATGAAAAAAATAGCAGAAAACATTTTGGTTATGGCAGTTCTTATTAGTGTATGCCTGCCGCTGAATGCACAAGACAAAAAGGAAAATCGTCCAGCAAAGCCCACCCCAGAGCAGGTGATGGAACGCCAATGCATGAAAATGGTACAGCAGCTGGGACTTGACGACAAGCAGGCAGAGAAGTTTGCCACTACCTATAAGGCTTATCGTTCCGATTGTGATAAGGTTCGCCAGAAGTATCACCCAAAAACCGATCCGAATTCATCTTCGAAGGACAAGAAACTGAGGACCGACAAGGTCATTGATCAAGCCATGAAGGATTGTTTTTCTGAACAGCGTTCCATGTTGGACTTGCGTGAGAAATATTATGGAGAGTTTCGCTCATTCCTCTCTGCTCGGCAGACGGAGAAACTGTTCAAAAAGGAATGTAAGCGGCATGACAAGGGTCTGCGCCATGGAAAGAAAATGGGCAAAGGGAAAGGACACAAAAAGGCCATGGGATTCCGTCCCAATACACCGATGCCGGAAGGTCGCCCGCAGCCCGTACAGCAGCAATAGGCTATGCGAAAAGGTCATTTGATTGGCAGATGAACATGGATAGGTGGATGGCTATAGACAATAGGCCATCCACTTTTTTTGTCCAGATTTGTCGGAAAATGTATCTTCGCATTGGAAATGTATTTTGGGTTTCTGCCCGATGGTAGTTAGGATATGGGATAAAATAATGACTTGTTCAAAACCTAATATAAATGACTTGCGAGCGGTGGTTTACGACATCGTGAGTCAGATACCTGCGGGGCGAGTGTTGACTTACGGGCATATCGCCTCCTTGGCGGGATGGCCTAACCACTCGCGATTAGTGGGGCGTATTATGCGTATGGCTCCCGATGAGTCGCTGCCTTGTCATCGTGTGGTTAATGCTTCGGGACGGCTGGCACCGCATTATCCATCGCAGGCTGCGCTGCTGTTTGATGAAGGTGTGGTGCTCTCAGCGACGGGCAAAGTGTCGTTAAAGCAGTATCTGTGGCGGGCAGATGAGGAGTGCTGATAAAATGCGTGGCCTATAAGGATGGCAAAACCTCGTTATGTCTTATGCTAAATTCGCAGCCGCAGTATTGCTGGTTGTAGAACTGGTATTCTTTCAGCAACTGGTTGCGTCGTTCGTAGAGGCCACCTTTGCGCCAGTTCTGTGCCCAGAAGCGGGTGCCAGGTGCAAGTTGCTCGGCTTCGTGTCCAGCAAGTTCTATCTGTTCGAGACTTTTCCATCTGGAGGAGGCAAGTGTGGTGGTGAAGTAAGTGATACCCATTTGTTTTGCCATGAGTGCCGTTGCTGAGAGGCGTAGCAGAAAACACTTCTGGCAGCGGCTGCCACGCTCAGGTTCGTTTTCCATTCCCCGTATGGCATCGAGCCACTGGTTGTGGTCGTAGTCTCCGTCAATCCACTTGATGTTTAATGAAGCGGCATGACGCTGGCTTTCCTGTTTTCGGATTTCGTATTCCTGCCGTGGATAAATGTTGGGGTTGAAGTAGTAGATGGTGGGGTGTATGCCGTGTGCCAGCATCCACTCCACAATGGCCGACGAACAGGGTGCGCAGCAGGCATGCAGTAGCACGTGGTTCGCTCCCTCAGGTATCGTTATGGCAGGTTGTTTCATAAATGGCTGTATCGTCAATTGCGTAAGGCAAAGATACTGTTTTTGATGTATATATAAAAATGCACCTTTTTGCAAGGTGCATTTCCCCCTGTGGAGCTGGGCGGAGTCGAACCGCCGTCCAAACAAGTAACAGAGATGCTTTCTACATGCTTATCCGCTGATTGATTGTCGGGAGACCCCAGGGCGGCGGCACCCAAAGGCATCCGTAGCCTCTAAAGATTTCGCTGGTGTGGCGAGGCTTTTCGGCCAGCTATCCCATTCTCATGAGCACCTCCATGTCGCAAACCGATGGGCGGGGTTGGCGGGAGATGTCTTGTCCGCACCACTGTGGCGCGGATTAAGCCGAACCTACTGTACTTCGGTTAAGCAGCAAGAGCGTAGTTATTTTCGCCTGTTATCTTTTTGCGTCCGTTGTCAAGGCTGCCTGACGCGTGAGCCTGCATGCTTACATGGCCATTATCCTTGCTGTCAAAACCGGTCAGCCCCAGTTTTTTTTCTGAGCATTGGAGTCTTGGTGAGTAAGTACTCCCAATAAAAAAGCACTCTATGAAAGAGTGCTTCTTTATTGTTTGGCGGTCCGGACGAGACTCGAACTCGCGACCCCATGCGTGACAGGCATGTATTCTAACCAAACTGAACTACCGAACCGTTTGCATCTATTGGAAAGAACTTTCAAAACCTTTGTTTTGTTCCGTAAATGCGATTGCAAAGGTACGACTTTTTCTCAATTCTGCAAGAATTATTTTCTCTTTTCTCTATTTTTGATTCGTAAAATGTTTTTTAATAATGTTTTATGGCGTTCATGTTTTGTCTTCTCTAATCCTGCAAATGGAGAAAAATCCTTCGTCTGCTCTATTGCTTTGATGGCTTTTCTCCAATATTGTCGCATGTCGCAATGGGCGTTGTTGTGTGATATTGCTGAGATTTTTTATCTTTGCAGCAGTTTTATAAAAGGATTTGTTATGGAATTGATAGAAGCCATTAGTGTTCGTCATGCCGTGCGCCAGTATATAGACAAGCCTCTGGCAGATGATGTCAAACAGCAACTTAAAGAGTGTATCTCCCGTTATAATGCGGAAGGAGGTTTGCATATGCAGTTGGTTACAGATGATCCAAATGCATTTGATAGTGGGTTGGCCAAGTATGGCAAGTTTGAAGGTGTGAGCAACTATGTGGCTATGATATGCCGTAAGGGGTGCGACGAAGTGTTGGGCTACTATGGTGAGTATGTGGTGTTGCTGGCCCAGGCACTGGGGTTAAATAGTTGTTGGGTGGGTTTGACGTTCAAGAAACAGCCCGATCGTTATGTGGTGGCCTCCGATGAACATTTAGTCTGTGTGTTGGCCTTGGGTTATGGCCGTACGCAAGGAGTGCCTCATCCGCAGAAAAAAGGTATCGAAGCCTATATGGAGGATGTCCGGTCGGAGAAAAATCAACCTTTACCCGAGTGGTTCCAGAAAGGTCTGGAAGCTGCCTTATTGGCACCGACTGCCATCAACCAGCAGAAATTCGAGTTTCTCCTGCATGATGACAATGTTGTGGAACCACGTACTAAGTTTACGCTCCTTAGCAATTACGCTGCTATCGACCTTGGCATTGCTAAGTGTCATTTTGAAATAGGGGCAGGCAGGGATAACTTCCGTTTTTTACGGTAGTCTCTGGCTGTTTTATTTGTTGGGGTTAATGGCTCCTGCAGGCAGGGGTCTCTTGCCTTTTTTGCATGTGCAGTTAGTGCAGCGTCCAGTATGAGGGTCGGCATTGACGCAAGGACGTTTGAATTCATCGCTTTTTTTCAGGAGCATCTTGATGCCCAGACCAGCCATCATGAGTAGGACCACTACTATGGCGGCGATGATGACAACGAGGAGGGTATTCATATTTGTTGTTTTCTTTTGTTGTCCGCTTTGGTTTGGAATCGGCTGGCATTGACAATGTGGCGTTCGTGGATGCCGGTGCCAATAAGTTCGACCTCGTCGTAGATTGACACGGAAAAGGTCAGGTGTCGATTTTCTACTTTGACCAGTTCGCATTCGCAGCGGACGGTCATGCCAATTGGTGTAGGGGATAGGTGTGAGATGTCTATGCGCGTGCCAACGGTGGCCTCCTCTGGCTGTAGCAGTGGGTGCACGGTGTCATGGCAGGTTTTCTCGGCCAGGGTTATCATCATAGGGGTGGCGAACACCTGTGCCAATCCGCTACCTACGGTAGCCGCGGTCATCCGTTCGGTGACATACTGCTCATGCGAGCCTTTGATACCGACAGAGAGTGTTTTTTCGGTCATTGCGGGTATTTGTTAGTGCTTGCAAAGATACGTTTTTCCTGCAAATGAGGAATGGCTCCATCTATTGGTTATTCCTCTGAACGCAGGCAATACGATAGATACCAGTCCTTGATGATGTCGTTGGAGGTGGTGTAGGCATGGCTTGGTCGGATGTGCTGTCTGCGCAAATCGTCCAATAGCGTTTGTGCCATGGCCCATTCACCTGTAGGGTCTGCTGGGTGGGGCAGCAGGTTTGCCATCCACTGTGGCAGATGTCGTTTCAGCCATAACTTGATGTAAGATGCAGGGCGTGGGTCTCCATCGGGTCTGCGAAAGTCCACCCCGTGAGTGGCAAACACCTTATGGGCATATTGTCGATAGAGTTTGCAGTCGATGAGTTGCTCGTAAGGGAGGGTGCGGAAGAGTTCGAGAAGGCCATTGTCCCACAAGGGAAGTCGCAGTTGTAGTCCGAAATGCTCATAGACGCGAGCGGAATTGACAATCTGCTGTGCTTGTCGGTGCTTCATGATGAAGTCCTGGTATGCCGATACTGGGGTGGCACTTTTTTGTAGTAGGTCCTCGAAATGGACATGAAGTCTCTTTCGGATGCTGGAGGGGCATGGATACTCGAAGCTTCGGTATGCCATGGCGTATGACAGATTTCGGGCTGTGCTGTGGTTGTCTATGCCTCCTTTGCGAATGTGGCTGCCAGTCAGAAAGTCGCCCGAATGACCTGGGATGGCAATGTCTCCTGCATGAATTAGCCCTATCCGTGTCATGTGTCGCAAAGCCACGTATTCAAAAAGCCATACAAAGTTGGTGTAGGCTCCAAGATGTTCGACATATTGCAGAAAATCAGCATCTCTAAGCATTTCCTGTGGGAAGGCATCGCTCACATTGACAAGGTGGTAGGCAAATCCCAACTTCTGAGCCACCTGCTGAGCAATAATGTGTTGTGGACTGTTGGGGAATCCGACATGGTAGCAAGTCACATCCTTGCAAGCTAAGTTTTTGAGATGGCAGGCAATGAGTCGGGAGTCGTATCCGCCGCTGAGAGGCAGCAGCACGGGCCTTTTGTCAAGCGTAAGGCGTAGATTGTCAAATGCGTCTTGTATGGATTTCTCGACTTGAGTTATGGTGGCAGGTCGTGTGTCGTGGAGTGTGCAGGTATGGCTATAGTAGTCGAAATATTGTGGGGCGGCGGCCTCTTTCCATACTACGTAAGCTCCTGCGGGGACTTGCCTCACTCTTTGGTCGAGGGTGTAGCCTGGAAATGTGGCTCCGGAAGCCTCGTATTGAAGTCCTGCCTCAAAGTCGAGTTCGATGGGCCTGGTGGCTAAGAGGCGAGGTGTATCGGAAATGGTGTCATTGGTGTAGAATAATGGAATGGTGCGTACACGGTCGGTAGCCATAGCCATGAGATATGGTTTCCGTATTATGACGGCAAAAAGGCCATTGGCTTTGTGTAATAGTGATTTTAAATCCTGTGATGTTCGAGCCGTGTCGAAATAGTCTGCCAATGCCGTACCTTGCAGGCAAAGACCATCCACTATGATTTGGCCTCTGACACTGATGTCACGCACTGTATGCCACAATGGCGAATGGAGCATGATCTTGGGCATGGTGGCCCTTTGGGGTTCTGTGGTCACGTATTGAGAGTATCGTTATGTCGGATGAGCAATCGGTGAAACCATATCAGCTGGATGAGCAGCATCAATGCGGACACACCAAAATAAAGCGCAACGGAGAGCATGGCGGAGTCCTGCGATGTACCTATCCAGAGGGCCATGATCTGAAGCACGAGCCGTCCAAGGAACAATAATAGCAGTCCGCGTTGTTGTCCGAATAGGTCGGGAATGAAGTTGATGGCATTGCTTACAAGCACCATCAGCAGCCATGGCAGCATGAGGCGGATATATTGTCCAGTCGTGGACCATCCATCTCCCAGAAGCCAATCGCACAGCGACGGCAGGCATAGGTATAGTAGTGCAAATATAGGCAGTGTGACTGCGAGGGTTGTCTTTACGTAGTTCCAACACATGTTCAGTGGAGACTGACGTTGCTGTATCAGACTGGCGGCGCGTTGGTAAAAAACTTGGTTTATGGAAGAGCAGATGATGTTCACTGGACGGAAGGATAGTGTCAGCGCCATACCCACATATCCCACTGTTGTCAGACCAAAGGCAGGTGCCATGACCAGCAGGGGAAGATTGCTGGATAGGCTGTCAATCAGTGATTTGGGTAAAGTGTATTTAGGAAAGTTGCGGTAGCGATAGGCAGCGGATCTTATTCCTCGTAAGTTTATACTACATAGGTTGTTCCATAATTGACGTGGCATCCGCCAAAGGGTGATGATGAGGGCTGTCATTGGAGCAAAAACTGAACCGTAGATGAGCCCCGATGGCGCGTGAAGCCATCCACAACCCAGCTTGATACCTGCATTCAGCAGACTTTGGTCAACTTGGTAGCTGGACACGCGATCGAACCGTTCATGCCGCGACAACCAGTAATTCAGCAATGCCCATAGCGACATGGATAGTACGTACAGTGGCATCATCCACAGGCATCCCGACAATGTGGTGCTGTCAAATAGAGCCGCAATCGGTTTGGCGAAAGGCAGGAACAGCAGACACAGTGTTGTCACCCCTGCTGTCGTCAGCAGTCCGCAGTGCAGGCTCCATGCAGCCTGTCGATTGCTGCGAGGTAGTACAATGGCATATTCATACTGCCCCGTGGCCAGTAACACAAAAATGCCGCCGATGGAAAGAAAGAGATTGAACAGTCCGAAATCGGCTGTGTCGTAAAGTCGCGTCAGCAGTGGATAAATCAGCAATCCAATGGCCTGAGCAATCACGTTTGCTGTCAGCAGTCGCGACGCATTAGCGAATAGCGACGAGTGCAGAATCTGGCGACAACGGTTAAGCACGATGAGGCTGGAAATCCTGTATCTCAGGCGTTAGCCACTCTATTTTTTTGCGGCTTTCAGACTTTCGAACTCTTTGCGTGCTTGACGCATGTCCTCCATAAAAGTCTCGCTGGTGTGCAGACGAGCATAGCAGGCTGCCGCCACCATGCGTCCTGCATCAATGTCGCTCTGCCAATGGTAGCCCGCAATAACGCGGCTTTGACCCCATTCGTATCCCAGTTGGAGGATGGCGTCTTGGGCGTCTGGATTAATCTCGCACAGCAGCAGTGCCATGCCCCATCCAACAATGGTGTGGCCTGAAGGATATGAACCATTGTGACGCAGTTCTTCTTCGTCCTCGGGTACAAGCGAGGGTTCTGCCATACGGGTATATGGGCGTTTGCGCTTATAGTGGTTCTTTGCCTTTGTTCCGCCAAAATGTATGGTGTATAATCCGTTATTGATGACCTTGTAGATGGCTGGTGTCGCAGTGGCTGATAGTTCGTAGCCAAATACATCGCTGAATTGCACCAGCATTGTGTCTGTGTCAAAAATGGCATTCCGTTTTGCTTGGCGTCCGCGATCTGTTTCGCGCAGCGACTTTCCCCAGTAATACTGTGTCAAATCGTATACAAAACGTGTAGAGGCTGTGTCGGGTGGTTCAGGCAGATAGTTTATGGCGTTGGGCAGTTGATCTTTAGAAAAATAGGCTGTGGGTTTCTGTGCCATCGTGACCATTGGCATCATCAGTGTGACAATGGCTGCGAAAATTGTATAAATGTGGAATTGTTTCATGAAATATTATTGGATTGAATGTAAGTGTTCAAAAAGACAATCGTTTGCAAAAATACGATTTTTCTCCCGATTATCTGAAAACACGGACTTCTTCCCTTCCTGTATCTGGCTTTGTAATGGTCTGCTGCCCTCCCAGTGTATGTTTCGTCTGCTGCATCCTTGTTGGCAATAAAAGTTTATGCCATTCGTTTTTAGTAAAAAAAGCAAGATGAAAACTCGAATCGCCCTTTTCGCCCTCTTCATGCTGGCAGGATATGTCTTTGCCCAAGATGGATCGTGTCCTTTTCGTCCAGCCGACAGTTATCGGCAGGCATCTTCTTCGCCCAAGGTGGCTTCGGAAATCGTGCGTATTTTTCCTGCCGCCAAGAGTGTCAGGGAGGCGAAACCCTATCTTGCGGTTTACGGTGATGAGCAGTTGCTGGGGTATGTGCTCTATTCTAAGCCAGCCAGCAATGGCATCACGGGATTTGCAGGCGAAACCCCGTTGCTCATCGCCTTCTCGGCTCAGAAAACGATAGTCTCCGTCCAGTTGCTGGCCAACGATGAAAGTCCTAACATGGTCGGTATGATTCTACAGAGTCCCATGCTTAAAAGCTGGAATGGGCTGACCCCGGGTGAGGCGCGTAAAAAGCGTGTTGATGCTGTCAGTGGTGCCACCTACACCTCTAATGCTATCATAGAGTCTTTGCGTGCTGCCGTCAAGAAATTATGAGTCTTTAATTCCCCCTCGATGGGATGCTTTCCCTTATTTCCTTATCCGTGGTTGTCGCTTGATTCTCCTGGCCGCTCAGGGTTGTTGATAACTTGTTCATAAACCGCCCTATAAGGAATATATATTTTGTATTTTTGCATTTGTTATGACTTTTTGGTAAAATTGTCATAACATATTGCCGTACAGTATTCTATGAGTGCTGCGCGGTGTTTGGGAATTGTTAATTTAGGACGTTGTTGGTCTGCTGTCATGGTCGATAAAATGTCCGTCATAGATTGAAACCACATGAAGAAAACTATCAATACGGAAAAACGGATAATGAGACGAATGCTTGGTTTTCTTTTCGTTATCTGGGTGTCGGTCCTGCCTTTTTCGTATGTGGCCGCACAGTCGTCAATGAGTCCCTCGGCGCTGGTCTCTACCGGGGCTAGTACTTTCACTGCTTCGGGAGAGGCACTGAGTTATTCCGTCGGACAATGGGCCTACCGCCAGTTTGGCGATGAATCCACAGTCGAAGAAGGTGTGCAGCAGGTATTCTGTGTGCCAATATTCGACACAATAGATACGGTCTTCTGTTTGGGAAATATTCAGGGACTGCACGACTTCCTGCCCCAGGGATACACGTTGCCTGAACAGGTGAATCTGTCGATGCCAGGCCGTTATGAGTTTGTGCTTCGCCATATATCCCGGGGTGGCTGCGATTCCATTGTGTGGGTCATGCTGAGCCTCTACGAGGGCAGCGTGGACACCGTTTATGCCCAAGGCGTTGGATGCTACTCTTGGCATTCGCATAATTATGAGGCTTCGGGATTCTATGCTGATACGCTTGTCTCGTCTCATGGATGCGACAGTATTGTCTGGCTGCATCTTTCTCTTCTTGACACCAATATGCAACTGCCTCAGATTTATAGCTACAATGATAAAGTGTTAATGGTGGACAACAGCGGCACGGACTATTACTATTACCGTTGGTATTGTGGAGACAGCATCATCGCTCAGGGTGTGGATGCCGACTCCTACCACAATGGGGATGGTACCATGCTTAAGGGCTGCTACCATGTGGAGGTGGCGGCAGACAGCAGCTTGTCTTTCTGGGTCAGTTCCAATGAACTCTGCTTTGGTACCGAGGGCATCAATTTGGCCACTTCGGAAGATGTGATGTTCACCCTCATCCCCAACCCGGTGCAGAAAGAGGCTGTTTTTCGTGTCACAGTGACATCCTTGGCCGAGACACAACTCCGTGGTGCTCGAATTGTGATCTATGACATACAGGGCCGTCGTGTTGTCGAGAGAGCCGCCATGTCTCAAACCTCCATTCAGGCTGCGTTCCCTTCAGGGGTCTATTCTGTTCACTTGCTACTGCCCAACGGCCGTCACGCTGCCCGTAAACTGGTGGTGCGTTAATCCCTTTAATCAATTCCTTGCAAAATGAGAGTCTCCAGATGCATCCCCTTTGTGGCCCTGTTTGTGCTTATGCTGTCCTTCCTACCCCAGCAGGCACAACAGTATCAGCAGTCCCCTGAACGCCACACGCTTTCCATGCGTATGTTTACTCTGGGTTATGCTTCGCTACCCTATAAGTCGAGCACCTACCATTGGGACAGGGTTTCGGGCAATATGTCCTATTTGATAGGTTTCGACTACACCTTCTGGTTCAACCATCATGTAGGGGTCTCCACGGGCCTTGAACTTAATTACATCCTCAACAATGTTGGCTTAGGGGCTCTTTCATCTGAGTCCCGTGGACCTATCGTGGTCTCCAATACCGAGGGTGACCGTGAAGTTATGGCGACCTTCAGGGCTGAAAGTCAGGGCTTGGAGGAAAATCAGATTTTTCTCATGTTTGAACTCCCTGTAATGCTCTCGCTCCAGTCACAGAATCTTTTCTGCAACCTTGGCGTTTCTTTTGCCACCTCGCTCACATCCTATTCCATCTTTACTTATCAGCCATCCTCCTACAGCATTTTGGATGTTGACGAGCTGGACAATTCATTCTCTGCCGATCCCATCTTGGCGGAAATAGAGGAGTCTGTCGAAGGCGAATACACGCCTGCCGATATCAAGCATCCATTATTCTTCATGCTCGGAGGCGAGGTTGGATGGAAGTTCTATTTCAACCATCGCAATATGCTTTCTGTCTCGCTGTACGGGCGTTTTGCCCTCAATGCCTGCAAGGTAGATAAAGTTGAAGAGAGGGTGCGTACGTTTTCCATTGCCTACGGACAGTCCCAGTCTTTGCCACCTTTGTCCTCTGGCATGGTCGACTCTTTTCGCTATTACGTGCTGGGTTTAGGCGTAACCTATCATCTGGGTTTTGGCCGTCCTATGAGCAATGCTGCTGCGGCACTACGCAGCCAGTCTAAGTCCCTGCTTTGAAATAAATAATAAAATCAATTGATAACACATGAAACGAAAATTACTATTCATGCTGCTGGTATCCTTCCTCTTGGTAGGGACGGCTTTGGCACAGGCTCCACGCAAACTCAGCTATCAGGCTGTGGTGCGCCATGCCAACAATCGTTTGGCCATCGAGGATACAGTCTCGTTGCGTCTTTCGGTTCTTGATTCTTCTGGTGCCATTATTTTTCAAGAGAAGCATTCCGCAGTCACGAACCAGAATGGTCTTTTCACGGTCATTGTTGGCGACGGTGTTCTCGCAAGGGGAGTGTCGTTTGATTCTGTCAATTGGGCCACAGGCTCTTACTCCCTGCGTAGCGAGGTGGATCCCGAGGGTGGCAGCAACTACGCTCTTGTCTCCGAAAGCCAGTTTGTGAGCGTTCCTTATGCGCTCCATGCCAATACGGCTGGCAGTGTGATAGGTCTTTCGGACTCCATAGCCCTTTTGCGGCAGGAGATTGCTGCTCAGCAGACCGATGTTGTGGCGCAGGCTGTCCAGCAGATTTCCGAACAGTTGCTTCTCGTCACCAGTTCGCTCGACTCTATTGGGACGCTTGTGGCGCTTCATGATAGTGTTTTTGCCACTCAGCATAGTGCCATTTCGGCTATTGAGACTGAGGTTATCGCTCTGGGTGAGAATTTTGACTCCCTGAGCCATGGCATTGATGGTCAGATAGGTCGTGTTCAGTCCTATACGGACAGTATTGTGTTTCAGCAAAGCATCTACGATTCTGTTCGCACAATAGGCCTTCTTGCTGACACGGCTACGGTGCTTCGTGGTGTACTGGTCGAGGCCGTTGCTCATACTGACAGTCTTCTGGCTGCCGAGGTTGCTGCTCTTCGTGTTGCCGATACCAGCCTTCAGAGACTACTGAGTGCCGACTCATTATCCATACGCACTGCTTTGTCCGATACTTCTCGTTCCTTGCGTACCCGCCTTGATAGCCTCGGCGATACATTAAGCCGCACCATTCAGGGTGTCGTGTCCCATATGGACGAGGACATGGCCGTCATGGATAGTGTGGTCATTGCTAATAATGACCAACTCCAGACGATAATCAGTGCTGATTCACTCGCTTTGGTCCGCAAAATACGGGCCGACTCCATCATGCTTCACAATGCGATGATTGACAGTTCGGTATCTTTGCTTGGTTCTTTGTCCGATACCTCTTCCGCTTTGCGCAATGACATGAATACCGAGGTGGCGAGGCTGAACAATACCATTGATGACAAAATTGCAGGTCTTGATGCTGCCCATCGTGAGATTATCGCCAACGACTCGTTGCTGATGGTGGCCAAGATGTATGGTGATTCTTCGACCTTGCGTAGAGCATTGTCTGATACTGCTCATGTGCTGCGTGATGCCATGAGTACCCAGTCGGCCGACATAGAGGGGCATATCAGTAACGAAGTAGACAGCCTTATTTCGGTTATTAGTTCCGATTCCTTGATACTGGCCACTAAAATGCGTACTGACTCTGCCGACATCCGCAAGGCCATGAAGTCTTCCGACTCCGCAGTGCGCAGCACCATCCGCCAGAACTCTGAATACCTCACATTGGTCATTGAGAGCGAGAAAGCTGATGTCATCAGCATTCTTACGCGCGAACTCACTGCCATGAAGGGCAAAGGTCAAACCGACTCTGCTGATTTTGCCACTCTCGTCAGCCGCGAGATCTCTGCGCTCTACGCTGGTCTCAGTGCTGACTCTCTTACCCTTGCCTCAATGGTTCATGCCGATTCGCTGACATTGGTTGCCAAGATTCTCGCTGACTCTGCCTTCCTCAACGACAGCATCAACCGTTTGGCCTCACGTCTTGGTACCGATACCGCCGCTTTATGGCTTGCCATCCGCAAAACAGATAGTTTATTGAATGATACGGCACACTATTTTGTTTCCAAAATTCAGACTGATTCGCTCATTTTGGCCGCCAAGATTCAATCTGATTCAATATACCTACAGGACAGTATCGACCGCCTTGCCCAGCGTTTAGGCAACGACACAGCAGCTCTGTGGCGTGCCATCCGAGCCAATGATTCCGTGATGCGCGATACGGCTCGCTACTTACAGGACAGTATCGACCGTCTTGCCCAGCGTTTGGGCAACGACACAGCGGCTTTATGGCTTGCCATCCGAGCCAACGATTCCGTGATGCGCGATACGGTTCGCTACCTGCAGGACAGTATTGACCGCCTTGCCCAACGTCTTAGCAGTGATACTGCTGCTCTTTGGTACACCATTCGCCATAACGATACTGTCATGCGGAGTACCCCCAATAGTCTTCGTAACAGTATCGACAGTCTTGCTGGGATTCTCACGGCTGACACTACGAATTTGTGGACCGCCATCCGCCGAACCGACTCCGTCTTGGTAGACACGTCAAGATACTTCCAT
>JAFVBF010000008.1 GCA_017480145.1 Bacteroidales bacterium | reverse complement strand
TCATGGCCTCGCCTGTTTTCAGGAGCCTGCCCTGCAGTTGGTCGTTGCACTCCTTTCTGAGTTGGATGCCCGCTGCCGAGTGGATGCAGTTGTCGATACAGTTATGGAGCGGTGCCCAGCAGCCTAAGCCCTGATCATTGGCCGCATTGACGATGGCATCTACTTTCAATCGGGTGATGTCACCTTGCCATAGTTGCAAACCATAGTTCTCTATCGTTACCACTCCCTTTTCCTCCGCTTGCTGCTGCAACTCAGCATCCTGCATGGTCAGAAGGTATGTCGAAACATCTTTTGGCACCCAGACATTCATCAGGGCACGCATCATCCGCTGCTTCTCCGTAATGGATGAAGGAATAGCATACTGCTGACCATTATCAGTCATCAGTTGACGCAAAATGTAGTCAAGGTTCTCCGTTCTGTTCACCATAAGTTTATTTCTCTTGCGAATATCTCTCTCCAACATATCCGTCAACCATGTCGCCCGTCCTCAAGTCAAAATGCTTCAGCATGGGTGGCGTGGGGCGAAGGTCATAATAGTCCAGCTCGGCGATGTTCAGCGAGAAGTAGACCATTTTGTCATAACTGGTGTAGAGACGGGGCAGCACCTCGTTGTTATCGTAAATCCACTGCTGAACGTCATCGGAAACATCGAATGTAACGGTTCCGACGCAGCGGACGCTCACCTTGTCGGCACTGGCCAGCAGTTCCACGTTGGGATTCTCGTGCAACTGCTTATAGACAGACTTCTTTGGGGATGTAGCGAAATAGAGTACCGTACCCTCCTGCTTCATAATCTGGAACACACGGATTTTGGGAAGGTTGCCCTCGCACGTGGCGAAGGCAATCTCGTTGTGTTCGCGCAAGAATTGTAATGCTTTCTGTAACATGGCGTTTAGTATCCAATAGTGAAACGTTCTTTGTGGTGTGCGGGCTTCTCCAGTTCATCGACCATTGCCACGGCATAGTCCTCGACGCTTATGTGGCTCTGGCCGTTCTGGTCAACGATGAGGTCGTCCTTACCCAGACGGAACTGGCCCGTGCGCTCGCCTTTCTCGTCGAAGGCACCGGCGGGAGAGAAGAACGTCCAGTCGATGCCCTGCTCCTGCGTGAGGGTATTCAAGTAGAAGTCGCCCAGCGGACGTACGCCACCCATGATTTCCTCGGGAATAGCACCGCTGTCAACCACACGCAGACCGGGAGCGCAGAACAATGTGCCAGCACCGCCGATAATCAGCAGACGCCCTACGCCCGACTTCTTGGCAGCATTCAGAATCTTCGGGTAGTTCTCCTTGATGAGACGGGCAATGTCGGGATTCGTCCAGCCGGGATTGTAAGCCGAAATGATGGCATCTTTGCCCTCTGCCAGCTTGGCGATGGCATCCACGTTTGCCACATCTTCCTTCACCGCCTCCACCTGCTCGTTCTGAGCCACTTTCTCCACGTTGCGCACTACCGCCGTCACCTTGTGACCACGACTTACCAACTCGTTCAGAATTGCTGAACCCACGAAACCGGTTGCACCGATTAATAATACATTCTTTGTCAAAATTCTTATAATTTTAATTAGTTACTATTTTGTTTTGCTGGTGAAAATGATGCGAATGAGCGAGAGCAGAGCCGAACTTGTTGGGGTTATGCCGAGCGTGAGCATCATCGCAACCAGTTTTTAACTGGGTGCAAAATTACTAAGAAATTCTCGTCCGTGCAAGAAGGCACATTTTTGTATCATAGTTACCAAAAAGTAGGAATTATGAACTTATCGATGTTTGCCGGAGAAGACATTAACTTATATTAACAATTCACAGAGGAAATATTTTTTGATGGCTTTTGGAAATATGGTTATTTTTTGTTATCTTTGCAGAAAAAAACAGAAAGACAATGTCAGACACTAACGTAAATTACCGCACCTGCCCTATTCGTCAGGTCATCAGTCGGTTCGGCGACAAATGGTCGCTGCTTGTTTTATATACCCTGCATATGAGCGATACGGGCGTGTTGCGCTTCAATGAGTTGCACCATATGATGACCGACTGCTCACAGAAGATGCTGTCGGCCACACTAAAGAATTTGGAACAACTGCATCTTATTCACCGCGAGGTTTATCCTGTCGTGCCGCCGCGTGTGGAGTACTCGCTTACAGAGATGGGAAAGTCATTAATGCCGCCGGTAACCTCGTTGATAGACTGGGCAAACCAGCATTTTGACGATGTCGTGTCAAATGAAGTGATAGTCTGAACACTCCCTGCCGACTGCTAAGCAATATGCCCAGAACGTATCAGCCTTTACCGATATGCTAAAATTACATGAGAAACCCCGTGAGTTGTATGCCACTCACGGGGATTTATGGCTATTGAATACTCATCTGTGGGCTATTGCCGTCTCTTTATTATAAAAGCAACATCGTGACGGTTGTATAGCAGAATGCATCCAGTGGGCTTTCCATCGCGTCCTGCCTCTTGGTAGTAGTCAAAAAAGACAGAGGAACTGGAATTGGCGGGCTGGAAGTATCGGACATTTAGGGCTACATTACCAGCCAACAACGCCAATGTGATATGTCTGTAGCGTCTGGGTAGGTAATAAGGACGGTACTTACCACTGCCAGCAGTATGTCATCCGCCCTACCTACGGTCGCATGGCTTGCCAAGAACTACGAGTGCTCCGTCCGTCTCCACAATGAATTGGAACAAATAGCCGCACACAACGACAGCACAGCAAGGAGACTGATGCGAGAGTCCGAAAAAAACAAGAAAGGGTTTGCGATAAATAGAAAGTGGGAGTGTAAAGGTTAAGAATTTCTTTTGCACCCCCATGTATTTTACAGAAGTCCAGCATCATCTTGGGCAAACCAGCCTTCCGCTATTTCACCCATTCTTCCAATTCTTTTGGCGAGGCATGATTTAGCAACTTGCCTTCCATCCATATTATGTTCATGAAAATGTAACACACCAAAGGTTATTCGTTCATTTTTCTGTTCCATAATGATTGCCGTTCGTTCTTTTTTTTTGTATATTTGCATTTCAAGAAAAAACATGGCAAGATGTATAGAAGCGTTTTCGATAAGCCGAACGCAGACAAGCATGCTTGTTTGCTGAGGCGAGAAAACGAGGGTTCAAGGAAACCAACGTTATAAACCAGTTTGTTGAATGGAAAAACTCCAACGAAAGAAAGCCGCTTATTCTGCTTGGAGCCAGGCAGGTCTGTATGTAGATTCAATATCGAAGTGCAACGCTGTTTTGCAAAGATAGGAAGAATTTTTGTTTAGGCGAGGAAAAATTCAAAAGTTTTCCCGGACGGAGGTTGAGTTCGGTCTGGACGTGTAGTAGGAAGTCGTCGGAGATGGTTGAGAAATCGGTGCCATTT
>JAFVBF010000007.1 GCA_017480145.1 Bacteroidales bacterium | reverse complement strand
TGCGGTTGGCGATGAGCCGTCCCGACGCATCGCGCAGCACCGACTGCAGCGTCACCGCCTGCGGCGCCTGTGCCCTGAGCCCCGTCGCCATGACCTGCCACGCGACCACCGCCAAAACCATGACAAAAAAACGTCCGATTTATTGTGGACGAAAAAAAGCTTTGCACACTTGTCTTCTCCTGTGAGTGTTTATTCCAAAATAGGCGATATAGGATGCTTCCATGCAGCCTGCATGGTGTATTGGGAAACGCTATTTCCAGTTCCGAGAATTATCTTCATTTGAAAAATAAAAAACCCGCGCATTATCATTGTTTCGATATTTCTAAAACATGCGTATTGTCTATTGTTTTAGAATTATAAAACATGCGCATTGTAGTATTTTTAAAGAATCAAAAACCTGCGCATTATCAAATATTATGTATATTTGCACTATGATTTACAAACGGAAAGCATACGACAAGTTACTGAATTGGAAAGAAAAAGCCAAAGGAGGAAAGGCTCTGCTGATAGAGGGTGCCCGACGAATCGGAAAGTCAACACTTGTGAAGGCATTCGGAGAACAAGAGTATGACTCCTATATCGTTATTGACTTCAACGATGCTTCGCCTACGGTTTTCAATTGCTTTGAGGAACATTTGGGAGACCTTGACACTTTTTTCATGATTCTTAGTGCGGAGTACGGCGTACGTCTCCACAAGCGCAAGTCACTGATTATATTTGACGAGGTGCAACGCTACCCAAGGGCCAGGCAGTCTGTGAAGCGGCTTGTACAAGACGGGCGTTATGACTACATCGAGACCGGTTCTCTTATCTCGCTTCGTGAGGCGGTTAGCGACATCACCATTCCCTCAGAAGAGCGCAGGATAAGAATGAACCCGATGGATTTCGAGGAATTCGCATGGGCGTGTGGCGAAGAGGCTCTAATAACGCTTATCCGCCATTGTTTCGAGAAAAAAGAGCCGCTGGAATCGTCTCTTCACCGCAGAGCCATGATGTTATTCAAGCAATACATGCTGGTCGGTGGGATGCCCCAAAGTGTTGATGCTTTCCTTTCGGAGAACAAGTCATTCATTGATGCTGATGTGGAAAAGCGCGACATCTTAAGCCTGTACCGCAGCGATATTATGAAAATCGGTTCGCGCTACAGGTCCCGTGTCATTTCAATTTTCGACCAAATCCCCGCATTCCTTTCGCAGCATGAGAAAAGAGTGGTGTTTTCAAAAGTTGGCGAAGGCTCATATTTCAGCCAGTATGCCGACACGTTCTTCTGGCTGTCAGACTCCATGATTGCCAACGAATGCTTCAACTGTTCCGACCCCAACATCGGACTAAGCCTGAACGAAGAGAGGACGATGATAAAATGCTACATGGGGGACACGGGACTATTGGTCAGCCACGCCTTCGACGAGACGGAGTTGGAAGACAGCAGCCTGTATCGACAGATACTGAATGACAAACTCTCCATCAACGAGGGTATGCTGTATGAGAACGTCATTGCTCAGCAGCTGGTTGCCAATGGGTATCGCCTGTTTTTCTACAATCACTATAATGAAATGCTCCATCGTAACGACATGGAGGTGGATTTCCTGCTTTCGAACCAAAGCAAGACCAATTTCAAGATCTCCCCTGTAGAGGTGAAGTCCAGCGGCAATTATCGAACCACCTCTTTGGAACGTTTCATATCCAAATTCCGCGAGCGCATCGCAACCCCTTATATCATTCATCCCCGACCGCTTCAGATAAGAGATTCCATCGTGGCAATACCTCCCTATATGGCTATCTGCCTGTAACGACAGGCAGCCGTCAGTCTTTGTCTAAGGCCACGATGTGATTCTGATTTGAAGAGGCATGACGTGTGTCCTTGTTTCTCATTTTTTTCGTCCACAATAAATCGGACGTTTTTTTGTCATGGTTTTGGCGGTGGTCGCGTGGCAGGTCATGTCGACGGGGCTCAGGGCACAGGCGCCGCAGGCGGTGACGCTGCAGTCGGTGCTGCGCGACGCGTCGGGACGGCTGGTGGCTAACAGGACAGTAAATATACGTATCACTCTGAATAGAAGCAGTATTTCTGGACCTGTGATTTACCGAGAAAGCCATACTACCACAACCAATCAGAATGGTCTTTATACGGTACTTTTTGGGCAAGGAACTCCTATGGCAGGCGAGTTTGACGAGATTGACTGGGGCAAAGGGCCCTATTACGCCACTGTGGAGGCCGACCCCAATGGAGGAAATGACTATTCGCTCAGCATATCGCATCCTATAGTGAGCGTACCTTATGCCATATATGCTGATGCGGCGGCCAGTGCTGATGCGGCAAGCAAGTCTGTCGTTGCCGATACTGCCAAATACTACGAAGAGCATCAGCAACTTAGTTTAAGCAACGACACCATCTATTTGACAGGTGGCAGTTATGTCAAACTGCCCGCCATGGGAGGTGGATCAGACAATGACTCGCTGGTCAATGCCATCAATCATAAGCTGGACTCAATGATACAGGTGTCGTGTATAGCAACCTATAATTATCAAGAAAAAACAGCCTGTAATGAATACGACTGGGATGTGGATCAAAAAAAATACACTGGCAGCGGGGTTTACAGCAAGGTTATAGAGCGAGGAAACAAGAAGGGCTGCGACAGCGTCATCCTGCTGAAACTCACAATCAAACACTCTTCATACCATACGGAGACCCAGTCTGTCACAGGACAATATACATGGCATGGTACAATTTACACTGAAAGCAACACATACACACATGAGTACAACAATACCGAGGGCTGTCCTTCTGTCGACACATTACACCTCACAGTTAGTACGGCGGGTACGTTGCCCGGAGAGTTCACAATTAATAGCAGTGGAAAGAAGGTGAAGTTCTCACAGGGCAATCTGCAATACAGAGCCAGTACATATCAGTGGCGCTTTGCCACAAATCAGTATGATGTGGTATATAATGGTAATGCAACCTACAATAATAACGTCAGGGTAGGGACCACATTAAGTGATAATCGCAGCATCAGCGCAACCTATACAGGATGGATAGACCTTTTCGGCTGGGGTACAAGTGGTGTCAACTCCTTGGGCTATGACGTCTATAATCAGAGGTATAAACCCACGGACTATGCCACGGGAGCCATTGCCACGACGACGTACAATTACTACGGATATGGACCTTCTACAAATGTTGGCACAGGGGATTTAACGGGACTGTGCGCTAATTCCGATTGGGGGGTACCCAACATCATAGATAATGGTGGAAATCAAGCTGGTCTATGGCGTACATTGACTCAAGCAGAATGGAATTATCTTTTACAAACTCGCTCTGCATCAACAGTGAATGGATATTCGAATGCTCGATACTGCTTTGCACAAATAGCCCGTGCCGATGGCTATACTTCGTGGGGAATAATTATATTCCCAGACAATTACAAACACCCAGAAGGCATCACGCAGTTCACCCGCATCAATAATAATGGGTATGGCTACAGCACAAATGTCATTCAAGAAGCCAAATGGAAAACATTAGAGGCTGCAGGCCTGGTGTTTTTACCCACAACGGGATACCGCTCAGGGACAAGCCTTTATAATCCCACATACGGGTACTATTGGACTGCCACGCATTCTTCCTCTTCCCCAACATATTACGCTTATTACATATATATAGCAGATGGCGGGTATCTTTATACATCAACCGGTTATTATACCGATCGCTATAGGGGGCATGCTGTCCGTCTGGTGCAGGATGTATCGAATAAATAGGGGCCTGTCTACAATCTCTTGTACAATGGGTATCCGAACGTACTTTCCGGCCCCCAATATGATTCCTCAGCGGCAATATTTCCTCGGATGAAGCAACAGAACAATCTAACTAATGAGGTGGTGACGTATACGTAGATACAATAGCGGAGCAAGAGTCTATCTCATGTCAATTATCCTGTCAGCAGCGCAGCCCCAAACAGGGTTGCACCTGATGCCGAGAAAATTGCAGACGTATGAGACAAGAACAATCTGATGTTGGGTCGCCTTTTAACTTTTCAGCATGTTTGCATCGTTATAATCACCACCTTAATAAGCCTGGTATAAGCGAGAATCGGCTGCTTGATGCA
>JAFVBF010000006.1 GCA_017480145.1 Bacteroidales bacterium | reverse complement strand
TGCCGACTTCCTTTTGTTTATGATATAGTATATTACAAGAGGTGTGGGTGGTTCGTCTTTATTATGGCTATCTTTGGTTTTGACGGCTGAGCCATTGGCGCACGGGTCGGTCGTACCATTGCATGCATAGATAGGCTATGATAATAGAAAGAACGGCAATCAGTATGGGGGTTGCCCATGTTGGTCCTAAAGGGTTGGTATCATTGTTTATCCATCCGATGTATAGGTATATAAGGGGGTAGTGACTGGCAAAGAGTGGCTAGTACATGTCTCCCAGTAGGCGATAGGTGGTGGCCCGCTTGCTGACGCAGGTGCTTTTAGCCCCTATCCATACTATTGCTGGAAAGGCAATGGCTACGCAGCATAGTTCATAAGCTGGATTCATCATGCCCAGGCTGGGTATGCATAATAGTACGCATAGAGCAATGGAAAGCCAGAGAAAGGTGTTTTGGGTGGTTGTGGGATTTTGTTTGACTGTCTGTTGGCGAAACAGTCGTGCCAGTAGCAGACCTGCGGGGTAGTCAAATCCAACGCGTAGTAGTCCTCCCAGCAGGTTTGTCCCTTCGGACGACCATCCGAAGGCTATGCAGCCTTCGGGACGCAGGGATGCATAGCCGAATAATGCAATGGCAGCCATGGCTACCCAGACGCTCAATACCTTGGTATTCAAGTGACGTAGCAGTAGGGCATAGAGGATATTGAAAACATATTCGAAAAAGAGGGACCAGTGGGGTCCGTTGAGAGGGAAAAGTTCGGTATTGCCTCTTAACTCAATGGCGCTTGGCACGGGTAGTAGTAGCAGAGATAGTAGGGTGCCGACGGCGATTACTGGCCATGGCATTACTGTGCCGTCCCATCGTTGGCAGCCTTGCAGGCAGAAGATGACAAGCCCCAACATCACCCCCATGATGACCATCGGATGCAGGCGTTTCAGTCGGCGACGAAAAAAAGTTTTGACGGACATCCCCTTGCTCCAGCGTTGGTCGTAGGCGTGCCCCATCACGAATCCAGACAGAATGAGAAAGAAATCCACGGCCAAAAAGCCGTGGAACATTTTTTGCTCAGGGTTGCCAGCGGCAAAGGCCACGGCTTCCAATAGATGGTATCCCAATACCATGAGGGCTGCTATGCCGCGCAGCCCATCCAGAAGAAGGTAGTGCGGCGTTTCTGTAGACCGTCTGCCATTCATGCGAAATATGGTTAGTTGCGATAGCCGATTATGTGGCGGACTTCGTCAAGGGTGCGGCGGGCACTCTCGTGGGCTTTCTCTTTGCCTTGGTCCATGATACGGCGGAGCAGGTCTTTGTTGGCGGCATATTCAGCAATACGCTGGCGTATGGGCTCGACAAAAGCCACCATGTCTTCTGCCAGTTGCTTTTTGAGGTCGCCGTAGCGTATCTGGCAGTGATTGTATAGGTCGTCGAAGTAGGCCACCGTGTCAGGGGTAGAGACTACGCTCAGCAGTTGGAAGAGGTTGGCTATCTCTTCGGGTTTTTGCTGGTTCATCTCGGTAGGGCCACTGTCGCTCTTGGCCTTCATGATTTTCTTGCGGATTACATCGGGTTCATCGGTGAGGAAGATAGTGCTGGCCTCGCCTTCGCTTTTTCCCATCTTGCCTGCTCCATTGAGGGCGGGAATCTTCACCAGGCCTGTGTTAGAGCCAATGGCCTGCGGCAGCGGGAAGACCTCGGCACCATACATGCTGTTGAAGCGCTGTCCAAATGTGCGAGTCATCTCTAAATGTTGTTCCTGATCTTTGCCTACGGGCACCTTGGTGGCCTTGTGTATCAGAATGTCGGCAGCCATGAGGGTGGGGTAGGTGAGCAGTCCTGCATTGACATTATTGGGATTCTGGCGTACCTTGTCCTTAAAGGAGGTCACGCGTTCCAATTCGCCCAGATAGGCGTTCATGTTGAGAAAAAGATACAGTTCTATGGTCTCGGGCAGGTCGCTCTGTAGGTAGATGGTGGCCTTGTCAGGGTCAAGTCCTGCAGCCAGATAAGCCGTCATGATTTTGCTGGCATCGTCATAGATGCTTCCTGGCGTTGGGTGGGTGGTCAGAGAGTGGTAGTCGGCCACGAAAAAGTAGCAGTCATACTCTTCCTGCATCTTGACAAAGTTGCGCAGGGCACCGAAATAGTTGCCCAGATGGAGATTGCCCGTGGGGCGTATGCCGCTGCATACAGTCTCTTTCTTCATATCGAAAAACTCATGTTAGGGGTGCAAAAGTACGATTATTTTTTGACGTGGCTCTGTCGGTATCAAACTATTGTTGTAAATTTGCATCTCATTTGGGTTTGGAGTGCCGTAAGGCTCTTTTTTTAATACTTCTACGCTATGAGCGAAAGATACTGCATTATCATGGCTGGCGGCATCGGAAGCCGCTTTTGGCCTCTCAGCAAAAACAACTATCCCAAACAGTTTTTGGACATTCTGGGTACTGGCAAGAGTTTTATTCGTGCTACCTTTGAACGTTTTCTGCCCGTGGTTCCAGTTAGGAACTTCGTTGTAGTGACAAATGTGGCCTACAAACATTTAGTGCTGGAACATCTGCCGGAACTGGATGAAAGTCAGGTTCTATGCGAGCCTTTGCGCCGCAACACGGCGCCCTGCATAGCCTATGCTTCTTACCACATCAAGGCGCTTTGCCCCAATGCCGTCATAGCTGTTACCCCAGCAGATCACTTGGTGACCAATGAGCGCGAGTTTCAACGTGTCATCGAGACAGGATTTGGTTTTGTGGGCCAGCCTGAGCATTCAGAGGCTTTGCTTACGATAGGCATTCTCCCCACGCGCCCTGAAACAGGCTATGGCTATATAGAGGTGGCTGCCGAAAAGATGAACATGTCCGGGGCAGAGGTGGTGGAAATGTCCAGTTTTAAGGAAAAACCCGATTTAGAGAATGCCCGTAGGTTCCTTGAAGCGGGTAATTACCTGTGGAACTCTGGCATCTTCATATGGTCCATGCAGGGCATCATGCAGGCCTTCCGCCAGCAACTGCCCGACATGGTGTCTCTTTTCGACCAGGGGATAGGTGTGTTTGGCACTACTCAGGAACAGGCGTTTATCGATTCCCATTTTGCTCAGTGCCAGAATATCTCTATTGACTATGGCGTCATGGAGCATTCACCGAGTCGATATACTATTCCTGCCGATTTCGGCTGGAGTGATATTGGCACCTATGGTTCTCTGTATGCCCATGCCCGTCATGATGATGATGACAATGCTGTCAGCGGTCATGCCGTGCTGGAGGAGACGCATGGTAGCGTGATCAATATAGAGGAGGGTGTCGAAGCTATTGTTCAAGGCATGGAGGGATGTCTGGTGGCTTATCGTGATAAGTCATTGCTTGTCTGTCGTCTGTCTGATGAACAGCGCATTAAGGAATGGGTGGAGAGGCTATAAACCCTATTTTAAGAAAGAAGGGGCCGCATTCTCTTGAGTGCGGCCCCTTCTTTCTTAAATATAAAGCTCTATAATTCAATTGTCATGTGATGCTCTGCTGCGAGGCGGCGCAGGTTGATGATGGCGTAACGCATACGACCCAATGCGGTATTGATGCTTACGCCTGTGCGGGCTGCAATGTCTTTGAAATCGCATTTGCCGTAATGTCGTAGAATGACCACGCGTCGTTGCTCAGGAGGAAGCATTTTAACCAGTTTGCGCACATTCTGACTCGACTGTCGTCGGATAATCTCCTTCTCAATATTGTCATCGGGAATTTTTAATGTGTCCACCACGTTGCAGTCAGGGCGATTGGGCACCATGGGCATCTTGTTGTTGCGTCGGAAATAGTCCACAATCAAATTGTGAGCGATACGCATCACCCAATGGATGAATTTGTTTTCATCCTTATAGAAGCCGTCGTTGATGGTTGTTACCACCTTGTAGAATGTGTCTTGAAATATATCGTCGCTGATGTCTTTGTCTTTCACCACCGAGAAGATATACCCATACACTTTGGCTTGGTGGCGAGCTAACAAAGCTTCAAAACATGAATAGTCACCATTCTTATAGCCTAATATCAGCTCATTGTCCGTGAGTCCGTTCCTCGTTTCGGTCATAAAACCTTGGATTTTTGTGGGTTGAAAACTGATAGTAGTGCTTCGATAACAATTCTTTTTTGATGATTAATTGTCGATTGAAAGTGCAAAAATACACTTTTTTCTTAAATAAAACCGATGTTGTACGAAATGTTTTATGGTTTAGTATGCGAAACTGGCAAATTATTTTATTGTGTCGCAAAAAAATAATTTGCGACGGGATTTGTGTGACCTGTAATAACACGATGCTGATGCTCCCGTATGCCTGGGGGGGATATTTCCCTGCACAAATCAGCGTACAGGACTCTCCAACTGCAGGAATGAGACTGATTGAGTCTCTTGGTGGCCCTGCGGCACACGTGGTAAGAGTTTGGTTTTTGTTGGCATATTTGCTGTTTTTTGGGGCATATTCCATTTGGTGAAATGCTTCAGATATATGGATATATATACATATTTAGTCCTGGCGATTGGGAGTCATAACAAACGGTTTTTGTCTAATTAGGCATAATATTTGAACCAAATAGAAAGGTTCGTTTTGTCGAAAACGCCGTATTTTGCACCCAAATTCAAACATGGTTAAATTTTAAAAAAAAAGAAAAAAATGAGAAGTAACATTGCAGATTACAACGCAGTCGTAGAGGCTGCAAGCAAGTTCACCCGAAGTGTTGCCGAGGGCAACAGCAAGTATGCAAAAGACTTGTTTACTGAGGATGCCTGTCTGTTTGGTTTCCTAAATGGCAAACTGGAGCGTGGCAGCATTGAGCAATTCTACCATAATGTGGACACCGTTGGTGCCGGAAATGAGTTTAAAACACGCATTGACGTGTTGGAGTTGGAGGAGACTCTGGCTGTTGTCCGTGTGCTTGAGGAAGGCTGGGGTGGTTCTATTGACTTCACTGACGTGCTCCTGCTCTTGAAGATTGACGGCGAGTGGAAGTGTGTGGCCAAGGCCTACAACCAGAATTCAAACACCGTTAAATTATGAAAACGATATCAAGAATATTGGCTATTTCAATGCTGATATTGACTGGTGCAACGGTATCTGTGGCACAAACAAATCAAAGTCTAACAAATAAAAATCAAGTAATTATGAAACAGAATGAAACGGTACAAGGCATTTTGAATGCTATTGAACTTTATGCAGAGGCTGGACGCAAGGCAAGCCGCGAACTTGGAGAAAAGGCTTTCACGAAGGAAGCTACCATGTCGTGGGTGGAGAAGGGTGTCATTACCACCGTGCCCATCAATGCTCTCTTTGACGTACTGGAGCAAACGGGTGAAGAGGAAGTATCCTACACTGTCGAAGATGTGACTATTGCTGGCAATGTCGCATTCGTCCGCATTTCGTCTTCATTCAGCAAGCTGACCACTTTCAACGACATGTTCACTTTGGCCGAGCAGGATGGTGTGTGGAAGATTGTAAGCAAAATATACAGCGTGAAGTAATGGCGGCAAAGCAGGTCTATATTATTAATGGTAGCCCTCGCAAGAACTACAACACGGCAGCATTACTTCAGGCTTTTGCTGGCGGAGTGCGTGAGGCCAATATTGAAGTGGAGGTCACAGAGGTTAATCTCTATGACCTCCACTTTACTGGTTGTCGAGAGTGTTATGCCTGCAAGTTGCGAGACGGTCGCAGTTACGGGCAGTGCGGTTTCCATGATGACATCACCGAACTGCTGCATCAGGTGGCTTATGCCGATGTGGTGGCTTTTGGTTCGCCTATCTTTTTTTCGGAAATTACGGCTCAACTGCGTGGTTTTCTGGAACGTCTTTGGTATCCCTTTGTGCAGTTCAAAAGAGATGAGAATCAGGTTATCGCCCCCAAAAAGGTGCGCACGGCATTTCTTATTTCGATGAACGTGAGCGAAAGAGCAATGCACAGCAGTGGCTATGATACGCTATTTTCACCTGTGCTGCAATGGACAGGCTATGTATTCGGATATGAGCCTCGGATACAGTTCTGCTTCGATACGTTGCAATACCGCGACTATAACCGCTACTGGGCCGATGCCTGGAATGTGGAAGGGAAGAAGCGCCGGCACGAGACGCAGTTTCCGCTTGACCTTCAGCAGGCACATCATTTGGGGTATTCCATGATAATGGAATCCGTCTGATTTTTGCTGCCACAGCGAATTACGGACTTTTTTGATTATTTTTGCATCGAATTAGCATAGACAAGTGAAGGTAACAAAATTCCCCTCGGCTTTGATTAGTGGTGATTGCACCACTTCGTCACTCGTATTGGATGGCGGCAGCATCATTGACCAGTGTATCGTGACGGCGGGTGAGCGAGGCACGTTTTTTCTCGAACAGCATTTGCTCTATGTGGTGTTGGGAGGTTCTGTGAAACTGGTGTGCGGACGGCAGACGTGGACGGTGGGGAAGAACGAGATGATACTGCTGCGACGGGCGCAAAGTGTCAGCTACGAGAAACAGGGTTCAGAGGAAACAGGTCTTTTTGAAAGCCAGCTTTTTGCCATCAATGACGAATTGCTGAAGGATTTCCTTACTTCGCAACAGGTCCAGATCCCGCAGATGACAGAAGCGTTAGGCACGCAGGTTTCGCCCATGTCTGATAGGCTTGTGGCATACTGCTGGTCATTGTCTCCTTACTTTAACAATCCTTCGCAAGTCAATCCGGGCTTACTTCGCCTAAAAGTGATGGAGTTGCTCTATAATGTAATGGATTGTTCGAAGAATATCTTTCGCCAGATGCTCCAATTGCGTCATCCTTTACGTACTGACATCCATCGTGTGGTGGAAGAGAATTATACCTCTCCCATATCTCTTGAAGAACTTGCTTACTTGTCAGGACGCTCTTTGTCGAGTTTTAAGCGAGAGTTTCAAGAAATCTATGGCGAGTCACCAGCCCGCTGGATTCGTCAGAAGCGTCTATCGAAAGCCCATCAGATGCTTCAGGCTTCCAATCTTTCTGTTGCGGATGTGGCATATAGTCTTGGTTTCGAGAACCCAACGCATTTCAGCCGTATCTTCAAACAGCAGTATGGTATATCTCCATCAAGTGTTGCATAGTGCCCAAGTAGGGTATCTTCATAGTGGCGTTGACCTGCACCTGAGGATGTTTTATACTGATTAGGCCACAGAGTATTTGTCTTTCGCAGTACTTGTAAGGGATAATAGACGATATTTTTGCTTCGGAATAGATTTCTGTATCCGAATTGTATATGGTTTGGCCTGGATTGGAATGGGTTTTGCTCAACCATCGGCAGCGTCTGTGTGCTGCTTTCTTTCGTGCTTTTTATTTTGTATTTACTGTGTGCGGGCGGGGAGCAGTTTCTTTGGATGCAGGAAATGAGGTGGACATCTCGTCCCATTTAGGAATGTAGGGTAGCTGTCGGAGGTAGGGAGATTGGGGAGACACGAGTAGGCATAGGGTTTGACGCCCATTGCTGAGTAGCAGGTAGGGAACTTGCAGGACGAGATTGTAGCGACAGGCTTGGTCCACCACTTTCTGGTTGATGGGGACTTCTGATTGCTTGGTTTCGATAATCATGACAGGATGTGTCGCCTTGTCATAGATTACGATATCACAGCGTTTTGTTAGTCCGTTAAGAGTGATTGCACCCTCTACTTGCATTAACTCCAATGGGTAGCCCAAGGCGTGATGCAGGTGGTGGATGAGGTTCTGGCGTACCCACTCTTCGGGGGTTAGAGCCACCCAGCGTTGGCGCACGATGTCAAAGACTTCGGTACGGTCTTTGTTCTCGCGGGTTTTAATCTCCTGTGGCATGATGGTGTCTCAATGTGGTGGTACTGGCGGCGTCAGACCGTGATAGCACTACTCTTCGCTGCCATCATCGTCTTCAGCCTCTTCGGCCTTCCTTTTCTTCTGAAGTCCGTTGTTGATTTTGTAGGAGAATCCCAGTGTTATGGTTGGGGAAATCCTGCGGCTGCGAAATTTGCGGTATAGTTGCTCCGTCTCGGTAGTGTGTCCGAAACCGCCGGTGTGGAATACGTCACCCACGCGCAGGTTGATGGTGCCACGCTTCTGCAACACATCTTTCTTTACGGCCAAATCAGCCCAGTAGGAGGCTAACATTTCGCTTTGCAAATCCATGAAAGGAGCCCGGTATTGTCCGCTCAATTGTACCGTCCATCCTTTGGGCAGGTTCATGAAGCTGCTAAATTTTCCAGAAGTGCGGAAGGCACTCTTGTCGTCGCCTCCCAGTAGATCTGAACCCTCAATATAACTTTGGAAGAGGTTCACACTCACGTTTACTTTCCACCACTGTAGTATTTGGTAGTCCACGATAAACTCCAATCCGTAATTCATTTCTTTGCTTAGATTCTGCCAGGTGGAGGTCCAGTAGCCGTCATATTCGCTGTTGTAGGCTATCCATGGCGAGTAGTAGGCTGCCGAGGCTGCATCCCACACAAATCCGTAGCGCGTCATTCGGTTGTTCGTCTGGCGGAAGTAGGCGGAGGTGAAAATATTGACTTTGTTGATGCCCAGATTGTAGGAAATTTCATAGGCATTGGTGAACTCTGGGTCAAGGCCGGGGTTCCCAAAACTGAGTTCTTGTCCCTCTCGGATGTTGAGGTAAGGATTTAGGTCCCACATTCGGGGACGGCGCACACGGCGGCTATAGCTAACCTGGAGGCTCTGGTCTTTGTTGATTTCGTAGGAAAGGTGCAGCGTAGGGTACAGTTGCCAGTATTCTTTTGATACTTTCTCTGTGGCGGGATGATTCTCGTCGTTGCCTTCCACGCTGCTATATTCGCCTCGAAGACCTGCCTGTGCGGAGAGTTTCTCGAAAAGTTTGGCTCCCAATGTGGCATAGACAGCATGAATCTGGCGGTCATAGACATAGTGGGTTGATGACTGGTTGTCAAGGATATGCTTGTTGAGCAAGTGGGGGGGCAGCGCATCGTAGGTGGTCATAAAGTACTGGTAGTCTTGGTCGGACGAGGATATGCGACCTTCGTAGCCTGTTTCTAACCGTAGTTTCTCGCCGAAGGGATGTACATAGTTTACTTGAATGTTGGCGTGTTGGTTTTCATTTTCTGTTTCAGTTTCACGCAAGTAGTAGTTTTCCCATTTGGCGTTTGGAAATAGGGTGTAATCTTGTTCCTGTCGTCCATCTCCACTTCCGGTGCGTGTACTATAGCTCACATCAATATTGAGTTGTTGTTCGGGTCTTTCGAA
Organism: Bacteroidales bacterium; assembly: GCA_017480145.1. Lineage (GTDB taxonomy): Bacteria > Bacteroidota > Bacteroidia > Bacteroidales > P3 > Colimorpha. The sequence continues at coordinate 23,899 of JAFVBF010000006.1, read as the reverse complement.
TTTTTTTACAAAACTCAAGGTGAATGTGTGGTTCAGATGAAGGTTGGTGTTTGTGTCGGTTTGGTCGTAACTAAGGCTGTCATTGAGATTAAAACGGTCTTCACTCTCGATTTCGCTGGTTCGCTGGTGGTTGCCGTAGCGAAGTTGATAGCTAAGCAGTAGCGAGGTTTGCGGATTGAAATAGTATTCTCCACCGATTTTCCCGCTCATCATGTAGTGTTGGTTTTGTCCCAGCTGGACGAGGTGCTCTTTAGAATAAGTCGTGCCGTTATTGCTACGCTCTATATCATTGGTGGCTTTGTTGGCGCGGCTACGTACGCCTCCGTCCATATTGAAGAAGAGATTGTATTTTTCCGTGGTATAGTTCAGGTTTAGACTTTCCATACCAGTGTGGATGAGGCTTGGCAGTCCGTCGGGTACCATGAAGGGTAGGGGTGCTCCGACATTCAGATTGGCTATGCCGTTCAGCCCTAATGCCCCAGCGGTCTTTTCTTTGAGATTTATGTTGATGATGCCGCTCATTCCTTCGGGGTCATATTTGGCCGAGGGGTTGGTGATGACCTCTATGTTCTCTACCGTTGAGGCGGGTATCTGCTCCAGAAGAGTTTCTAAGTCGCTGCCCATCAGTTCGTAGGGGCGACCGTTGATAAGCACGGTCACGTTGCTGCTGCCACGCAGTGTTACGTTGCCGTCATTGTCAATGGCTACGGAAGGTACATTTTCCAATACGTCGGTGGCCGTGCCTCCACCCGTCACAATATTCTTATCCACATTGATGACGCGTTTGTCTAACTGATACTCCACCATTGACCGTTCGGCGGTGATGGTGACTTCCTCCATCAGAGTGGCTGCGGGTACAATTTGTATTTTTCCTAAAGCAATCGTTGGACTCTTGGCGCTGAGGGTGATGGGGCTGGAATGGTAATATGTGTTGTAGCCCATGAAGGAGATTCGCATTAGGTATGTGCCGTGACTGGCAGAGATGCTGAATGAACCATTGGCAGCTGTGACATCTCCCGTTACCATAGAGGAATCATTCGGATGTAGCAATGCAACAGAGGCAAACTCAATAGCCTCGCCACTCTTGCTATCGAACACGCTTCCTGTGATTGTCCCTTTGTTCTTGTTTTGTGCAAAGATACTCCCGTAGAGTGTTAAGAGTGCCACTATCAGCAGCCAAGCCTTTCTGTTCATTACTTTGTATAATTTGTGTGAAAAAGATTTAATTTAGTCTTTTTATATGGCATTTTATTGTTTGCCGAGCGACAAATATTAAAATGAAATAGTAGGGGGTATTTTGAATATATCCCTATGCTATTTCGGCTGAGAGGAACAAGACTATGGCCTTGTGGCTGTTTGTATTCCTAAAAAGTTTTTATTTGGCCCCCTCGGATTTGGGCTGGCGGACATAGTGAGGCATATCAAAGGGGATTTCCATTGAGATTTCCATAAGGCCTCCAAATTCGCCATTGTCGTACCAAGGTGTCTGATAGATGAGCTTCTTGATGCCGTTTTTCTCAATGGTATAGGCGTTGATTCGGGGATTATTAAGCAGGTCGATAAGTTTGCTGCGGGCGGGTTCCGGATGGCAGTTGAGCAGATTGCCGCCAATCAGGTCCAGGCCTCCGGACTTGGCAAAAGTTGCGGCTGACTTGTCATTCATATCCAGCACATTGCCTTCACGGTCGCATATCGTGATGGCTAAAGGAAGTTCTTTGAATCTATTTTCCATGAGATGATAAAAAAAGAGAGGCAAGATACAGTTGGTTAGATGCGGCTTGCCTCTCGGATTAAAGATTACTTTAATGAGAAATTTACTTGGTGTTAAGGGCTGCCAGGGCAATGCTGTACAGTTTGGATTTTGCACTATCGCCGCGAGAGGTGATGACAACGGGGGTCTTGGCACCCACAATCATACAGGCCAGTTCGGCATGAGCGAACTTGGTGCAGGCTTTATAGAATATATTTCCACTCTCGATGTTGGGGAACAATAGGCAGTCAGCATCGCCAGCCACCTCGCCTCCGACTTTTTTTGTTTTAGCACTTTCGGCATCAATGGCAACGTCAAGAGCCATTGGGCCATCAACGATGGCACCGCCAATTTGGCCACGGTCGCTCATTTTGCTCATCAATGCTGCATCCACGCATGCTTGCATTCCGACAGAGACCTGTTCGGTTGCTGCCAGCACGGCCACCTTGGGCTGTTTGTTGTCAAGGCTCTTAGCGGTAGAAACCAGATAGTTGAGTATGCCTTGCTTCTGTTTGAAGTCGGGTAAAGGTATGACGGCCACATCGGAACAAATGAGCAGTTTGTGGTATGCGGGTACCTGCATCACGGCGATGTGGGTTAGCATGTCGTTCTTCTTGCCAGGCATGAGGCCCTTTTCCTTATTGAGCACGGCGCGAAGAATCTTGTCGGTGCTGAGGAGCCCTTTCATGAGGATGTTTCCCTTGCCCTCGTTGATGAGTTCGACGGCTTTGGCACCAGCCTTGGTGTCATTGGCCTCCTGCACGAGTTCGAATTTATCGGGATTGATACCCTCCTGTGCGCATACAGCCTTGATGGTCTCGATGTCGCCAACCAGCGTGGCATCCACCAGGCCGTTGTCGATAGCTTCGCTCACGGCGCAGATGGTGTGGGCATCGTTGGCGTAGGCTGCCACCAGTCGTTTCTTTCCTTTGGCTTTAGCCAGTTGAAGAATGTCATCTAATTTCGTAATCATGTTGTTGTATGTTTTTTAAAGTGTTTTGTGTATATAATAACCAATGCAAATGTACAAAAAATGTATGTAATAGACCATTCAAAATGGTGCCCTTTGGAAAAATAATTTCAGTAAATTAAAAAAAAGTCGTACCTTTGCAGGCGATTTGTGAGAAACCAGTTTTTCGTAAGCCTAAAGCATAGCGGCAAAATGCCTGCTATGCTAAGGCGGGAAAACGGGAGAAAATCACAGGCAAACGGATTAGATTCCGTAAAAGGGAAAGGTGCTCGAGTGGTTGAAGAGGCCCGCCTGGAAAGCGAGTAAGCGTTAAAAGCGCTTCAAGGGTTCGAATCCCTTCCTTTCCGCAAACGTTAGGTAAGTTTCAGTAACTTGCGTAAAGCGTTCCCCGAAAAGTCCCCGAAACGGGGTAAGTAGTAAACAAAAACAGCTGGTAAATCCAGCTGTTTTTGTTTACTCAATTTTTCCAATCCATTCTTGGTTATACCAGACGTTCGTGATGCAAGTCTGGGCAGTGAGGGCACATGAGACGAGCGGCGGCAGGCTGCATGGCCATGGCAAGGTCACCGCCAATGTAGGCCATAGTCTCTCCCTGATAGTCAAGGCCCAGAGCTGTGGCAATGTGGATAGCGCAATGAATAAGTTCGTGGAACCAAGTGTTGGCGAACTCTTTCCTGCTGGTGGTCTTGGAGAGGACGATGATGCTCTCGCGGGTCTTCATGTTGGAGAACGTGAGGCCGCTGTTTCGCGCACCATGTTCGAGGTTGTCCATGGCGAGGAAGTAGGTCTCGTCATCACACCCCGCAATGTCGAGGGAGTGGAGTATCTCGCCGGCGTTGTCCCTGTCGCTCTCGTAGTAGACAGTGACCTCCCAGTCTGCGGAGGAATTGTAAAAGGACTGTCGTGTCATAGCGTTGACATTGATGGCTGTCAGTCGTCGAGGAAGTCTTCAAAGGGTACGGGTGTGCCGCTGCCGACGGCCTTAATGTAGAAGCAGCGAAAGGCCGCCTCATCCGTGGTATCAGCATCTTCTGTCATGCGCTCGACATAGAGGGCTTGGTGTCGCGCGTCCTCTATGGCATCGGGCATGAGGTCTGCGCGGCACTGCATGGCCCAGTACACATAGTCGTAGTTGCCTTTGTTCTCAAGGGTGATGCCGTTCTCTTTCAGCAAGTCATCGACTTCCTGCTTGGAGAGCGGGGCGACGCGCTGCTTTTTGCCGTCGGGGCCTTGCTTCCACATAAGGGAGGCTGCGAAGTCGTAGGCGGCTTTGTTGAAGTGCCATCCGTAGTACTTCAGATAACGACGCATCGCCTTCGGGAAGTCGTCCATATAGTCAAGTGGGAATGACATATCGTGTTAATGTTTTTCTTGTTTGTTAAAAAAGAGGGCATCGTTTTTTTTTCCCCACGACACCCTCCCAGCGTTTGGAACGTCTTAGTGTCTTCTTCTATTGAAACGGCGTTCTTCCATCTCGTAGGGATCTTCGTCCAAGCGATTACCGTAACGGCCGCCATCACGCAGAACATATCGGTTGCCGTAACGGCCCCCGGAACTCTCGCCGAAGTCCTCGTCTTCGCTCATTTCCTCAATACATGACATCATACGCCCGCCAATGCGAAGCATCTCTGCCACCATATCGGAAAGTTTCTCTTTGTCCTTTCTGTGAATGATTGTATATCCCATAGGTTACTCCTTTGTTTTTTTGACGTTGTTAGAACCACCGCCGTTCACGGCACTCCTGAGCAGGTTCACCACCTCGCCGATAGACGAGCGCATTTCCTCTATCTCTTTCTTCATAGAGACGATTTCCTGATCTCGCTCTGCCTCTTTCTGCAGGCTTGGGTTGAGTTCCACGGCCATCTGCTTGCATCGTTCCACGACCTTCCGGTGGTAGGGGGTGCTGTTGAGGATGCTCTGGCTGATGGCGGCGAAGGCATCGACCTCGGCGCTGACGGAGGCACGGTCTTCGGAGACGAAGTAGCCTCCCGTGCCGGTGTCGAGCGTAGTCGCCGAGGGGCTTACGCCGGTGAAGGTCTTGGTGTCGTCGTCGACCTTGACGGTGAAGTCCATCACCTGCTCCATGGGCATGACGGGGTTGATAAACTGCCCCTGCGCCATCTTAGGGCGTGGCGAGGAGACGGTGAGAACCTGCCCTATGCTGAGGCTCGGGTTCTCGCCTTTGTTGAGGACATACAGGTGTGAGCCTGGCTTGAGTGTTCCGAACATGGTTTTAGCGGTTGTTTTTGTCTGGTTAATGAAAATTTGTTTTTGTTAAACCGTGAGAGGCGACGTCAGCTGCAAAATGCCGTTGAAACGGTCGTTGAACACGGTTATCACGCCAGTGCCTGCAAGGTCGGCGGCCGTCACCGGCGTTCCGTTGAAGAGCGTCAGCGCACGGCTCACGCCGTTAAGGCTGAGCGTCACGGGCAGCGTGCCGGTAGTCCCATCGGGGATAGCCGTCGCAAGCCGTATGGTCATATATCCCACAGGCTGTATACGACGGAATCCCAAGGCTATATCCACGGCGGTGGCCGTGACGGTGATGTTGGTGTTCGCCAAGTAGGGAATGCCGTTCACGTTGGTTGTGATATTACTGCAACAATCCATAGCTATATCCTTTCGAGTTTAGAAGAGAATGCTGCCTCCGTTGCCGAAGAAACCGCCATTCATGTAGGGTGTGGTATTGACAGCGGCAACGTTGGGATAGTTGACGGATATTGTGTTGGGCATCTTGCACTTGATGTCGTCCACCTCCCGATTGAGGGCGGCGAGCTGTGCGTTGATGGGTGCCATTGCCTGCCCGACGATCCCAGCGATATACTGGTTCTGGTTGCCCTGCGAAATCTCGCCTCTAAGGACGGTGTTCTCGGCGCGTGATGCCTCAAGTTTGTCCTGCAAGGCCTGCGTAGTCATAGCGTCAAGCTTGGCGAGAATGGCCTGTGTATTTCGGTTGGCCGCATCCGTCAGCGTGTAGGTCTGCTTGCAGTCGGAGAGCTCCTGTGCCGCCTTGGTGGCAGCGATATTGGTGTTCACACCCGCAAAGCCGTTCTGCATAGCTGCCGTCTGCTCCATGGTGCGCATCTGTCCCTGATAGCCTTGCTCCGTTACAAGAAGCTTGTTCTGGCAGCAGCTGTTGGCAAATTCTGCGGCGAGGTCTTTGTTGCCAGACACGATGGCATTAACAATCTGAAGCGGCGTGGTGGCGTTCTGAACGGCCATACTGTTGAGAATGCCGTTGATTGCCCCGAACTGCGAGCTGACAGTGGCAAAGTCCTGCCCGAGCATGGTGCTGATGGTCTGGATGGCTTGGCGGCTCTGCTCGCCATTAGAACTGATAGCGGCACGCAGCAGCTCGGTGTTACTGTTGGCTGTCGCCTGTGCGCCGAGAGCGGCGGCGGCGCCATTGCCGTTGCCTCCAAAACTATTGCCGTTGCCAATCCAGTTACCAAGTGCGCTGCCAAGGAAACCTCCGATGCCGGCACCCCAGAAATTACCGCTTCCAAAGCCACTGAGACCGCCGTTGCTGGCGAACATCCATGGCAAAACGCTGTTCATGCCGTTCCCATTGTTATTGTTATCGGGAACAACTATTGTTTCACTCATTGTTAGTAAGTTTTTTAGGTTAATACTTCTGTTCCTGAAATCGATTTCACGGACAAAAGTATCACTGCAGGCATCGATTTTCCTAACTACGAAAGCAACAAAAGCGCAACCCGTTACTATTCAGCATGTTATCATTTTTTGTAATTACGAAAAAAAAAGCCGCTGGAAAGCGGCTCTTATCAATACAGGAACGCATGGCGTTGAAAAAAAAACTATTTCTCCGGCACTGGCAAGACCTGTTGTTTAGGACTTACTATATGCTCGTAAAATTCAACTATCTTATAGTTTTTATTTTCATAGCAGTTGTATTCCGCACTCCATGTTTTCGTTATGCGCATCTTTACCTTAATGGCATCGCCTTTGCCGAACCTTTCTCCATGATCTATCTGTCTCATCAGTGCATCGTCTTTCACAGTCAATGGGATGCGGATTCCGTTCCAGTTAAACAGCCACTTGCCTCCGGCCTCAAAACGCAATGCAATTATAGCCAGTGTCGCGTCAACATCCTCTTCTATCGTTTGCGGCGGAGTGTCTTCTGATGCGAAATCCTCATAAATAAGGTCATTAAACTCTTCCCGCTCTATTTTTATTGGCTCTATCAAGTTGCTCGCGATGTTTATGCTTTCCACATTGATATCCGATTCAGCCGTCTCAATGGCTTTGCTGATGGCTTCTCGGACAACCTTTGTGTTGTATATGTTTATAACTTGCTGAATAGTTATATTGTCCCCGATATGGATGTTTCCAACTTCCTTTTCAGTCGCCTTGCGACCCTTGCATCTTCTGTAGACTTTGAAAGCCACACCAACAAGCGTTACTATAGCGGCGGCATACTCAATGCTTGAACGAGAAAACAATGAGGCAGCAAGATTCTCGGCAACACTAAGGTCTATGATAAAAGACCCTTCTTTAAGAGCATTAACCTTGATATTAATCTTCCGGTTATTCTGTCCATATTCGTCATTTGCTGCATTAATTACAGTCGTAAAATGGACCAACTCATTTATAAGAGTATTTGCATCCACTTGGTGTGAACCGCCACCAAGCGTAATCTGCAAGGATTCTTCCTGTTTTTTCATTTGAAATAACTATAACGGCAAAACGCCGAATTTCTCCGAATAGAGTTGATGAATATCTATATACTCGAAGTTAATTCCATTATCATTTAATATCTCGTATATCTTAACGGCTTCGGAATCAGAAGAGACAAAGTACCGAATATCCTCTTGAACATTGGCCTGCGCAAACATCTTTGTGTCATTAGGAACTACGGCTCGAGGATATATTTTTGCCCCCCTCCGTTCCTTCTCGCTATAAACCAATCCACACAGCCTTCCTGCCTCAATTGAATGATTGATGTTAAATGGAATAACCTGTAAATGTTCAAACGGCAAGTCGTCTTTCTCCCCCTTTACACAGTATTCCGCAATAGCGATAGTGGAAATATAACACGTGATCCCATGCTCTACAAAGTACTTGAAATAATCATAAGCATTCTTGTGTAATGGGTCATTCTCCTTTAACAGACGAATAAAAAAACTGCAATCTAACAGCACAGAATATTGCTCAGTCTTATTCATGGCCTCTAATTCCTCTTACCCATTCATCCACGTCTTTTACATCAGCCCATTTTGGTGTCGCTTTCTTTATCAATGAACCAATATATTTTTCATTGAAAACGGGATTGAATGTCAATAATTCGATTAGTTGAAGAGAGTCTTCTTTTATCTCACCAGTATCTAACTTTTGTTTTCCTGACGCTCTTACACCAAAAAACTTATACAAAAGATTCCTCTCCTCGTCCCGTAACTGCTCACGAGTTGTGGCTATTGTATAATTCTTCCCTTTCTCAGTGGTTATATGGATATTAGATGTGTTTTTTCCTCCGGCATCAACAAGTGTTCCATATAGGTAGAATTCAGCATCAACCCAAACATCTTCTTTGATATGAAAATCAGTCTGTGGCGTTATCTTTAGTATGCTTTCTGGTTTTTCAGAAGAATATATCTCAAATTCATACCCTCTTTTTCTGGCTATTTGTTGTATGTTTTCAAAAGACCTCGCAGTTCGTAGTTCAAGCCCATCAAGCGAGTTCTGTATAGCCACCATTGATAGCACAGCACTCAATTGTATTGCCATCTGACGTGTCGTCAGAAATTTGTTCAAGACGGAACCTCCATCAACAGAGTATGAGACTGTGGCTCTTGAATCTTTGCTTTGAGACGAAAGCAGCATATCAACATTTTCAAGCAACTCTTTCAGTTCCCTGATGTCATAATCCTTCATTGACACTCTCCCGCTATGGTTCTTATCATCAATATGAAAGAATATCGTTGCGTATGAATTGTTTGCAGCCATAACTTTGCAAAAGTACATTTTTATAGCAAATCTCATCATTTTATCAACAGCAAATCCGAGAATCGTTAATAATTCACAGTTCTCTCAGCCATTATTTCCTCCCTCTCTCTTCTGCAAACCGCTCTATCTCCGCCTTGTCCCACACCAGCTCCGTCAGCCCCTTCACCTTGCCGCCTGGCGCAATCAGACCCTGCTTCACATACTTGCGGAACGTCGGCTGCGATATACCAAGATAGTCGCACGCCGTGGAAATGGTGCAGATACGCAGCCTGCCGTCATTCTTATCAGCATCCCTCATGCCCTTGATAGCCGCCACCAGCCTCGTCGCCTGCTCCTCGGAGAAGCGGAACGTCCCGTTGCGCACACCCTCCGCCATCCCCTCAAACAAGGCAATCAGCAGCAGGCGCGTCTCGGGAGCAATCTCGTCCCTATCCCTCACAGACATACAAGAAAGGAATTACTTCATCCTTATCAAGACAGCCACAACCAGCAGCAACACCGCCACAAGCCACGAGCGTCGTGCCTCCTCCAGCCTGCCCTCGGCCATAGACATGGCCGCATGGTCGGTGATGTCCACCGTGTCATGCAGATACACAGGCACAGCCACGCTGTCATGCGCAGTGTCATGCACCGAGCGGTAACGGTCCCTTACCTCACGCACTGTCACCCGCACCGTATCCACAAGTCCTTTCGAACTGTCCGTCATTAAAATGTTATTCCGTTCAATAAAATGAATCTCAATCACCGTGTCCGTCCGATACATAGCCTCCACTTTGGGAACCTCAACAGGGATTTCACGTACAATGTATCTCTCTTCTTTGCAAGACGCCAGGTGACTGCAAACGACGAATAGCATTGCAAATGTCAGGAATAAATTATGGCCAAATTTGCGCATAATATTATGTGTTTTCTGTGTTAAACATTGGGGGGGGGAAAGAAATATGTGTCAGACATCTGTCCTGACAGTTCAGAATCCAAACGCCTTGTACCCCTTGCATCCACGGCACTTGATGAGCGTTTGTCGGCGGTTGCCCGTCTTGGCGTACGACACATGCACCCAGTCGCACTGCGTTCCGTCACTTGTGGCGTTCTCCAGTATCAGTTGGTCGAACATGCCCTGCTCGAAGATGATGCGTGCCAGTCTGCCGTTGCCTTTGGCACTGCCGGTTGATAGGTCCGCCGCCTCGCCTTTGCTGTGCTGGCTGTTGGCCGCTCCTCCGACGGCCCTGTTCAGCGCAGGCGATCGGTATCCGCTGGTCACCATCACAGGCCTGCCGAAACGACTGCGGGCAGGGTCGAGCACGTTGTTGGCCAGTTCAGTCAGAGCCACTATCTCTTCGGCCGAGGGCTCGTTCCTAATGCCCAGACGTGCTGCCGTGGGGCTGTTGGTCAGTTCGTGAATTGTGAAATATCTCATTGTTGAAGTGTTTTTCGTGTTTTTTTCGGATTGTCCGTAAGTGGAATTTTCTTTAAAAGCCGGTAGGGGGCGTTCTGTCCTTGCAGTTTCGCACCTGGCACAGCCTCACCTCGTTCGTGGCCTCCTTGATGCGGAGAGCAGACAATTCTTCGCACTTCTCGTGGTAGCGTGTCCTCCAGTCGCCTATTTCCTGATAGCGTTCTGTTATGACGGCGTTCAGCGTGTCAATGCGCTGGTTTAGTCCTTTTATCTGCTGTTCTCTGTCCCGATTGGCCTCCTGCCGCTCGTCGGCCAGTGTATGCCACCCGTCCATTGCCTTCTGCAGGTTGTCAAGGTCGGCACTGCGTGCCTCTGCCTTGGCTTTCCTTATGACGGACGGAATCGTCACCAGCCCGGTCAGCACTCCGCCGCTCAGGGCGGACAGTATCATCTGCAACGTCTCATTCATCGCTCAGTCTTTTATATAAAGTTTCAAATCTCTGACGTATCCTAAAAAACGGATGCTGGAAGCCCATTGAGTGATACCGAATTTAAGCCAGTTGCCGCAGGCCGAGGCATTGGTGGCATTCACCAGATCTATAGCTTCTTCTCATGGCACTGTGTCGGTTTAGTTTGTAGCGGTGTCCGTCGCCTCCCGCTCCATCAGCGGCTCGCTGGCCGTGACCACGGCAAGGCGGCGGTTGGTGCCGCCGATAGTGTATATCCCCGGGGCCCGTGCCACGCTCACCTCCACCGTCTTGCCCGCGGGCAGGGCGATGCCCTCCTCTGTCATGGCCATATGGCACAGCGTGCCATTGTCATTCACCACCGTCAGCAGCAGTGTTGCGTCACTCGCACCCTTGTTGCGCAGCAGCAGGTAGCACTCACCCTCGTAGGCCGCCATGTGCAGCTCCACGCGCAGGTTCGTGCCATCCATAAACCTGTCTCCATCCTCGAACGTCACGCCGACATACTGTCGATGCGACGTGTCCGACACGGCGGCAACCTCCAGATACGCCGCCTGCGCATCAATGCCCGCCTGTGCATCAGCCGCCATCGCCGCATGGGTAATCTTGTTAGCCGCCGTCGTCAAATAGTGGATGCGGCTCACCGCCGTCGTGTCCGCCTTGCCGCTCAGGGCTTCACTCACTTCCGCCCTGCCAGCGAATTTTTTTAGGATGGCCTTCCAGATTGCCCGCAGCCCCTGTCCGTCCATGTATGCCTTGCTCATTGTTTTATCGTTTTTTAGGTTGTGCTTCGTGGCCCCGCCGGAGTCACCGCCGGCGGGGCCATAGGATGGCGGGTCTCCCCACCCGCCGCCCGGTTTTTCAGTCCCAGGCTATTCCTCGCCGGGGGCGGGGGTATCCTCTACGCTGGCGATGATGTCGTCAATCTCCTGGTCGGTCATGGAGCGCACTCCTCCGTCGGCCAGCTTGACGTATCGGGCTCCGGTCCAGCGGAACTGTGATTCGGCGGCATAGCTTTCGCCGTTGGTGGCGTGGTTGCCGCCCTGGAGGTCGAGTGTGGCGTCTTCGTCAAGGACGTAGATCTTGCCGCTCTCGGGCTCGATGGGCTGTCCGTCGCCATCGCGGGCGATGAACATGTCATGGATGCCGGTGGAGGATGGGTTCTTGGCCACGATGATAACGTCGTCCACGTAGGAGGGGAGGTAGTCGGCGTCGATGAGGCCGCTGTCGTTGAGTGGTGCCACGCCGCCGGGCTGTCCCTTGGTGCTGGCTGGGATGAGGTTTGCGGCGTTGATGCTGGAGAGGATGCTCTGTTTGATTTTGGCCCACAGGTAGGTGAGGCCGCTGATGTCAAGATATCTCTTGCTCATGGTGTTTTTTTGTGTTTTTGGGGTTAATGAAAAAAGTTTATTTGTTGAAACCGGTTTCCGTTTCGTTTGCCGGAGGGGCGGTCAGCCTCTCCGTGGCGGGTCACAGCAGGTTCAGTGCTCCGCCGCCCGTGTGCTGCTCGCCACCGTCATCGTAGGAGGGCGTGGCGGTGTCCACATCGTCGGCGGTCATGGGGTGCAGGGCCTCGATTTTGGAGCGCAATGCCTCGATTTCAGAGCGCAGGCTTTGTATTTCTTGTTGTGCCGAGAGAAATTGCTCGCTGCCTACCCCTATGGCCTGATTGAGAACTTCGATGTCCTCATGATGCAGTACTGCGTCGATGAGGGATGCCATACCCTGCTCGGTGATATACATACCGTCTTTGAATAGTGCCTTTAGGGCCTCGCGTCCAAGCACTGAGGTTCCCTCCTGCGTGCCGCCTGTGACGGCGGGGTTGGTTGTCACTGTCTCTGCCATGTTTTTTGCTGGTTTTATGGGTTTATGGATGGCGGGTTAGCCTAATGATTTAAGAAGTTAGCCTAATAGTTTAAGGATTCCGTTGTTGCTTCCATTGGCCTGTGCAATCATCTGCTCTTTGGCTTGTTGAAGAATTCCATTTTTAATATATGACTGCATATCAGAGGCCACGTCTGCGGAGCGCACCTGCATCAGGCCGACTTTCTCATGGTTTATGCCCTGTGGCTTTTCAAGCAGTTCGCTAAGCCGTTCCTGAGAAGCTGGGATGATTCTCTTCCCATCTGGGTCGAATCGGAAGGCAAGCGTGCCGACAGGGATGATTTTGGATGATGTGACGATTTCTGCCCAATAGCATCCCCATCGATGGAAACTATAGGGGGACGGGGTGTCGGGATGAAGTATGAAGTAGTAGCCGCTGGAGACGGAGGAAGCGATTTTGCCACCGCTGGAGACGGAGGTCGAACCTCCCATGTTGAGATTGGTGGAGAGCAATGTGTTGGCTATAGTGTATGACCCCACATATCCGCTGCCGTCGTAGTTGGCGGGGGCATTGTCGTAGGTCTTTCCCTGATAATAGACAATGAAGCGTGGTATTCTGTAGGTGGTGGACACGCTTTTGACGGAGAGTATCTGCGTTATGTTGTTATATATTTGCATGCTTACGTGTTTTTATATGAGCGACAGATGGCTTTTGACGGTGTTGGCTGAATCCTCGGCACTCAGTTCTGTACGTCGGTAGACCTCTCCGCGCAACAGGGCGGGAAAATCCTTATTACGATCGTCCTCGTTACCACAGTGGCAATAGACGAGGTTTTCGATTTCAATAGATAGAGCCGAGAACAGTTTTTCATTCGCTTGTTGCCGAAATTCAATTTGCCCTATCCTTCCGCTTTGCGTAATGATGGCTGCGTTGTGGTCTTTCGTCATGCCTTCTATTTCGGCAACTCGGCTTTTGAGTGCCGTAATGGTCTTGGCATTGGTCTTTATTTTGCTCTCTATTGGTGTGAGACAGCAGCATCTTCCTCCAGTGTTGGTCTCTGATGAGTCAGGCTTGGATTCAATGCCTTCATTGCTGTCATCAGCGTCCAATCCTTTGCCGTCAAGGTCTTCCCATCGGCGGGTGTATTTATTCCATCCATAGTCTGTTCCGTCTATGCTGACGTATTCGCCTTCGATGCCGCCGGACGGATAACGCCGCCACAAAGCATCATTACTTGCAAACTCGCCAATAAAATAAAGTCTCTGTAAAGCCATATCCACGCAGTTTTTTAAGCCATCTCCATCAATTGCTTACACGTAGCCTGCATTGATTCGGATAGGGCGTTGTCACCCGTACTCTGTGCAACAAGGCAGGCAATGTAATATACCACAGCAGGTCTCAGCCGTTCGCAAAGGTCGATATTTCCGTCACGAATCTTAGGTATAGCTATATATTGTGCTTTCTCTACCGTCACCGAATCCCCCGCATCACAGGAAAAAAACTCAAGCACCAGCCCTTCAATCTGATTCCGCATCGTCACCACTGGACGCTGTATATTGCCCCGTAAGCCTGGATAACGCGAAAATTGGCGAGAATATAGTGCATCGCCCTCGCGAACAAGAGATGTCACGCCATACTCCCAGTCACTCATCTTGAATGTTACAAGACGCAGGAAATCAGACGGAAGTAGTATTCTCCCGCTGCCACGGCCATGTTCAGAAACCCAGTACACAACACCTTCGCTAATGGTCTCCCCATATACAAGCTTCTGGTGCGGCGTGGACCGGTTTGCAAAAGCCTTGCCGCTGTCAAGCATCACGTTAGGCGCCGTACTCTCCACGGTCCTTGCAGCCACCTCTATCTTGCTCTCTATAATCTGTTCCAGCGTCAGAGTATCAATGTCACCGAGTGACACAAGTGTCTCGGAGACATTGTTTTGATCCAAGGTGATGCGAACATCCCTCATTATATCGCTCACGCTGTAGTTCATGGATTAGAGCTCTATTCCGATGAATGAGACACCGTGTTCTATTGCACAGTTCTTGATGGATTGTTTGCTACGCAGGTCGCTTTTGCGAACATCTTCAAATTGCTCCGATAAGAAATCTCTTGCATCTTCTATGCTGGCAACTTCTACGATTTTTTCGGGTTGACCCTGAGCCTCGTCTTTCGCCGCTGTCGTATTCGCCTCATGGGATTTTGGGGTATTAGAATTTTTATAGATAGAACCTTTGGGCATCGCTACCCGACCATGATTTCCAGGCAGTTCCTGCGTCATTATCAGCTGAATAAAACCATCTTTGAATTCCTTTGATTTCTCCACAACAAGCTGCACAATCGGATCATTCGTCATCATGTACGCAGGTTGCGAACCACTCGGAGAGGCAGTCCCTCCAACAAATGATACAGCCACTTCTATTGAGCCTGCCATCAACTTACCGTGCCACTCGGTAAGCCCTTGAATCCCGTATGTTTTTACCTTCATATTTTCATTCTTTATTATATAAATCGGGGCGGACGGTTTTCGCCAGTGTCCGCCCCGATGTCAAAATGTCATTCCAGCTTTTACTGGGCAGAGACGGGGCCGTAGAACTTTGTCCATCCGCCAGCATTATTGTTGGCTGCGGCACTATACTTGTACGCATCTCCAGCATCCACCGTCACAGTTTGCACAATGTTTCCGCCAGAAGTAACGTCAAGCCTCATCGAATTGGCAAATACATAGATAATGCCATCTACGAGGTCGTCTTTTGTTGGAGCCTCATCACTGCCCCATATACGAAATTCGTCAGCATCCGGTGCAGTGTCATCGTCATCATCGCCTCCATCCACCCAGATGTGGCAATTGCCCTTCAGTCCAAGAGCATCACTCACAAGCACTCCGTTTCTTGTAGCCTCTTCACCAATCACCTCCTCGGTATAGCTCGACTCCCCACGGCGAACGTAGTGAACCAAACGATTCTCGCCAATCATGATGCCGCTGTTAGCATATCCGCAGTCGTCCAGTGTGTGTTCCATTCTCAGCTGAACATCGCCGAAGATAGTGTGAAGTTTCGTCACCGCCCAGCCCATCGTCTCATTGTAGAAAGGTGTCATTGTTACCTCTGGATGACCTGACCAGTCAATCAACTGCAAACTCAAGCCAAGGTTCTCTCCCATCAAGAAGATACAACTTTCCGGCTTATCGGGACCGCCATAAAACAGTTTCACCAAGGCCAGCACATCCTCAAACTTCCAAGAACCGCGGTGCTTCACCTCGCGCTTCACCTGCCAGCGCACGCCATTAGTAGTGTAGTCCCACTGGTCGTCTCCCATGCTTGAACGCACCAGCATCTTGTTCTGCTGCGAAATTAAAAGGGTGCGGTTTCCTGCAGCCTTAAATTCACGTAACTGAGCCTCTGCCTTCACCGCCTCGTCGTATGGAATCTCCATAGTCTGGTCTGCCAAATACTTCGACACAATATTGGTCATGCCTCTCTTTTGCAGATAGAGATCATCGGGGACTGGTATCACCGTGTTCGGATCCACCCACTTTTGAGTCTCATACAACGCATTTGACAAGCGCACAATCTTTGTGCCAGGAACAATAATGTTGTCGTTCCCTCCCTCCGAGGTAGGCAGGCTCCCGTACTGGTCTGTGACGGCTTGCTTCCAGCCATTGGTGGCTACGCAGGTGATGGAGTCATCGCTGTTCACGCTCTTCACAAACAACTGCAACGGACGACGGGTCTTCACATTGCCCGAACCGACAACGAAGCTATATCCCTTCACGCCCTTCACCATGAGCGTGTCATAGGCTCTAACCTTACCTTTGTCTGCATTGACGAGTGTAATATTATTGCCACTAACTGATGCCACCGTCACAATGGACGTACCCTGATCAATAGCATAATGCTTCACTTCCATCGAATGCACATTAACGCGCTTCGCCATCAGCATGAGCTGCATTAGTGAATTTTTGTCGCGCTCAAAAAGGAAGATTCGCTTGTCAACATCGGGCATGACAAGGTTGCCCATTCCGCCAGTGGCGTTCTGAACGCCGCTGACGGTAGTAGGTGCTCCACCCACATGGGTTCGCAGGCCTGCCGTGCCTGCTCCAGCGGTGGTGTTCACATCAACGGGAGTATTGGCACTCCCTTCGTTCTGCGTTTGGGTTGTGATTACTTCTTCTGCCATATCATTTTATTTTTTTTATTGTTAGTATCATCCTATTTTGCTGCATCGGCATAATCGAAGAAACTCAACTCCTTTCTGCCTTGTACCGCCGTGTTGTTTTTCCCGGCCAGATTCGGTGTGCCGTCACTCACCTCCTTCCTCCGCAGACGCTCATCTATCTTCGCATTGCGCCCGCGCACCTCCCCGTCGTGACCTGCAATCTCGACATCGCTGTCATAATTCATCCCTTTCATTGCGAGGTTAATGCTTTCATCGCTGAATTTCCCCATCACACCGTCTCTCACGATTCCGATGAGCCAACTCATGGCCTCGTCAACCTGCTCGTCGGTAAGCCCGTTGGCTTCCTGATACTCATCAAGCACCCTAAGGCTCTGCTGTAGGTTGTCGGCATACTGCTGATCAAGCTCTCGTGACTTGGCAACACGCTCCACAAACTCTCGGTTGGCTTCTGCTATGGCCTCTTGCCGATCAGGGTCATCGATAGCCTCTTTTATTTCGGTGCCGAATTGGCGCACTAACTCTACCGCGGGGTCTCCGCCGTTGCCCCAGCTGGCAAGAAATGCTGCTGAGCGTGGGTCACTGGCAAACATCTGCGATATTCTCCCCTCACGCTCCTTGTACCTTGACAAATCTTGGTCGAATTGGTCATAATCGTCTGATATTTGGCTGTATAATGCCTCGTCATCATCGAAATTCCTGTCAGGGTAGCGCGAGCGGACACGTTCGCGTAGCATTTCATGCCTGCTTTTATTCGTCTGTGACTGTGTGTCTTGCATTTTAGATTGTATTTTGGTGAGTCTTGTATGATTGTGCAAATATTGCCGTTTGGGACGGATAGCACACGTTATCTGTTACTCTTTGCGCTAACTTTGTGTCTTATAGCATATACAATCAAACAATATGAGGCACAGAAACAGTATAAACACTCATAGGCGGCAGCGTGATAGTGAGCTGCTAAAGGCCTATCGCCAGCAAGTGACAGAGGCTGAGCATGTGTATCTGCCAGAGGTATTGGAGCACGTGGTGTCTATGCCGACGAAGAGGTTTTGGGTCAGCGAGGAGCGCGCAACCATAATCATCAAGCGTATGATGCGGGGAGACGAACTGGAAGGAATGCTACCGTCGAACAAGGAGATGTATCGAGAAATTCTGTCGCGCGTTCGAGGCTATCTGGAGAACCACCCCATGGACTCTCTGTCGGAGGCTGTATGGCAGGTCGTGAACGGACCCGCACCAAGGTTCTACATGACGGCAGATAGTGCAAGGGTGATTCTCCACAGGGCTCGCAGACTCTGCAAAACTGATGATAGCATGGCATCATAGAGTTGACATGCCAACAGTCTTACGGTGGGTGATTCGTGGCGCAGTGCGAGACCGTGTTTTGGGCAGCTCCATTTCGTAAAAGCAGATGTGCAATCCTATGGCACGGGTCATCAGCAGGTCATCGTGCTTCCCCTCTATAGCTCCGAAGCTTCCATTCTTCTTCTTTTCGTAACAAAGATATTCTTCAAGGCAGCGTTTGTCACGTTCCACGTATAGATTTTCACGTATGACTTTCACAAGCGTGGAAATGATTTTTGGCTTGGTGGCAATGTTTGTATGGAAACCGTATTTCCGTGGGGCCTGAGCACGTATTTCATCATCGCTCTGTGGGCGGGCGTAGAGGTTGGGGTATATGTCCTTAATCTGGTTGAGTATATATCCGCTCATGTCGCCATCCACTCTGTCTCGCCGTTCAGCGTCGTGGGTTTCAAGCGTGTTGCTCTCTATTACGAGTAACGCATTGTCGTAGTAGGCGCTAATCTGCGCAGCCTTCCACGCAAGGAGATCCATGTCGATGTGCCCATACCACTGGGCGACAACCAGCGGTTTCCCCCCATCCATCTGCATGAGGCGGTCGAAAACCACGATGACGCTCCAGTCGCTTTTGTGCCCCCTGCCTCCAATGTCGACGACTGTACAGTAACGGTCAGTAATCTTAACATCCGCGGCTATCTCTGGCTTGCTCCACACCCACAGCAGACCCTGCCTGTCTTCCGAGAATCGGATATTTTGCAAAGCGGCCTTGCCCTCAATGCCATCGGCATAGACATCCCCAATGAACTTCGGCGGACGTGTGGCACGCTTGAACTGCTCTACATGATACTTGTCAAACACACGAGACCCACTATGCACGAAGGCTTCAATGTCATTGCTTGGGAATTCACTTGCCATCTTACCATCATCTGTATGTTCTGAACGCTCTGTGATGTACCAATTGATTGCTTCAAGTGTAGCACCTTGCTCCCAAAGCCACCACAGGTATTTGCCGCTTGTGTGCCGTTCGTCGGCGGCAGAGACATTGTCCTTGTTGTGGTAGAGTTCGTATGCGAACCGATATACATCGTCTATCGGCAGTACATACTGCTCTATCTCGTACCAGGCTATGAAAAAGCTCTGAAACTGGCTTTTACCCTCCTTTGCAGCATCGTATTCATGCTGAAAGAAATTCCCGGTGCCATTGGCAGTACTCTCATACACTATCATGGTGTACGGTCTGTAGAGTACTCCCGAACAGGCAGAACGCACCATGTCCTCGGGCGACTTTCCCTCTGTACGGACCCAAAGACCTACCTCGGAGCAGTGCACCAGATTGTAATCACCACCGCGCACGGAGTCAGGCCTCTGCGCAGAGCCTATCTTTATCTTGCAATTACGCTGGGGGATGCGGTGAATGTCGCCTGATTTGCCAACGCCTACCATCTTGGCCTCGGTGGGGCTATAGGTCTCGCCGAGCCTGTGGAGGAAGTCGAGAGGATATGACTCGATCATTTTGCGAAACATATCCTGAATCTCATCGGAGACCTTGTTCTGCAGGGCAACGATGAGGGAGTTCAGACCTACCTGATGCACAAGCTGCAACCATGCCATATACATCTGTATCACCGTGCTTCCTCCCCACTGCCTGGCCTTGAGCAATACGATTCGTATAGGTTTTCCCGCCACACGGAGCAGCTCGAATCTCTCTACAAGCCTCCGTTGCGGTCTGTTGAGGACGAACAAGATGTCCTCTCCGCCTCCTTTGGGCTTGATTCGGGCGAGAGTGGCTGCCCAGAACGGGAAATCGTGCCTGTATCTTACGCGGACAAACTGTTCTATGACTTTTAGGCAATTTCTCTCAGTGTAGTCTGCCCTGAGTACCTCCATCAGGAACTTCTTGACGCTTCCGCAAGCAATGATTTTGCTGACGAGCGGGATGTCGAGCATCTCTATTGGAAGCCACTGCACGGGGATAGGAAAGTCGGCTATCTCTACACGCTTGCGCTGTCCTATGCTGCCCTGACCTGTAACGGGATTGAAGATGACGTTTATCTTGGCATTTCGAGCTTCATTTTCTGCAATTATCCGTTTGATAATGTCATTATCGTTCATCACCGCCTACCTTTAAGGATTTGTTCAGCTCTTTGCACGGCCTGCATATTGGCCCCTTGCTGTGCCTCTGCCATGAGCTGTGGTGGCAAACCCTCTGGCTGCTGGCCTTGCTCCATCTGCTCTTGCTGGCTCTTGATGCTTTGCAACAGTGCGTCGGCGAAAGGAAAGTCTCCAAATTCCAATAGCTGTTGCAGGCTTATCTGCCGCTCTCTCCATATCTGCATGAGAAAGTCGTTGTTGATGGCTCTATAGGAAGGCGTGGAGGTGCTTTCGGCTATGCTAAGGTCAAACTCGACATTGTTGATTATGGCAGGGTCGTAATCAAATGTGTTACCTGCGATGTTGAATACCCTCTTCGAGTCGTAATACTGCTGTATGTTTTTCACATCCTTGTAGGCGGCATCTTCTACGAAGCCCGAGAAACACTCCAGCAGGTCCAAAAGCGTTGTTGTCGCATTCTGCGTCTGCTGGCTGTACAGAGCTGCCGACATGCCGCTCCATCCCGTCTTGCCCTGCAAGGCGCCATTGACACCACTGATTTCCTCGAAGAACTTTAGCTGAAGATTCAAGAGCTCGTGTATGCCTATATTGGTCGAGTTGGAGGACACCTGCTGCGGGATGGGAACACCGGGCTTTGCCCTGTAAACAATCACCCCGTTAGGGCGTGCCCACTCGTCTGCGAATTCCGAGATGTCCATGCCATCTGGCACGGCATCCTCGGGCAAGAGCAGCACGCCCTTGGCACTGCTTCTGGATACCCAGTCGTGCGTCACGATGAGGCGGTTAGTATAGCGTTGCTGGTCTATGATGTCATTGACAAACGAGTGTATCTCACCGTCAATGAACGGATAGGCACGAAATACATATGGGTGTGACTTATGTTCGTAGGGCGTCTCGCCATCGTCCAGAATGTCTCCGAAAGGTGTGAGAAAATAGTAATACCAATAAGTGTCCATAAACCACTGAGCCTGTATCAGGGGTATCTCGTCCTCTCTCATGCCAGCGTCAAGGCCGCGGCGCAGGCGGCTGGCATTCACCTCTTCCACCATCGTTTCATAGTCCTCTACATCTATCTTGTATAGTTCCCCGTTGTTATAGTCGTGGCATCGATAGCGAGGCTTGCTCTCCTTCCTCCACACCTCGATGACTCTGCACAGTGTGTTGTCGCTACAGACAAAAAAATCGTAGTGCCTTGTATCGGCATATCCGAACTCGCTGGCAAAGGACTGAAAACTGCTGCGATCGTGGC
This sequence comes from Bacteroidales bacterium, assembly GCA_017480145.1. GTDB lineage: Bacteria > Bacteroidota > Bacteroidia > Bacteroidales > P3 > Colimorpha. The sequence continues at coordinate 2,691 of JAFVBF010000006.1, read as the reverse complement.
TGCCGAGATACAGTTCCTGCAGCCTGCGGCAGTCTGCGGCACTCTTTGCGAACTTCTCACACAGCGTCTTGAAAGATATGTCATGCACCTCTCCGAGGATGGTGCAGTCCCAGCCGCGGAAGTCACGCATATTGCCGTCTATGAAGAAATTATTGGGGTTGATATAGTCCGTCCAGCAGTCCAGTTTGTCGTTGCGCCACCCATACCACTTCCTATGCACCACGAATCCGCCAATCAAAAACTCCTCCATGGTTCGGGCATACAGCTCTTTCATGTGGTTCAGCTGCATATTGTACTGCAAAACCGTACTCATCGTCTCACCAATCTGCTGCTCATTGCGGTCTCTCGCAGTGCAAATCGGCTCCTTGTCCTGCTGCCTGTAAACCCCTATGACGGCATTTACGAGCCGTCGTATCATATTGTTTTTTAATGGTATAGCCCCCTGGTTTCGCAGGTATTGCTCCTCGGTGACTCTAATTCCGTCAACCTCTACCATATCCTTCCACTGGTCGCCGTAGCAGTAGCGTTTGTTACGCTCACGCTCCTGTCGAAACCGCGCCATGTTGTCCCAGTGACTTTGCGCCTCTATAAGCACGTCAAAGGCACGTCTCCCGTTCTTCTTCTTGGCATGTGCCACGCTGTCCCACCTACTGTCATTGGTGCGCACCCTGCTCATTGGTATCAATCTTTCCTCTGTCATAAGTAATGGATAATGCAACTATGCAAAATTTCAACACTATTTTTGCACTATCACATTATCCATTACTCATGACAGAAATATGCAGCGAACAGCGACACAGCAGAAAGAGCCATCCAGTGACAGACCTAAGCGTGCAAAATCCGGAGGACGAAAAAAAGGCACTCCCAACAAGGTCACGGCAATGACAAAGAATGTCGTCGCCGACCTTCTCGCCGAATACAACAGCAGCGGATTGATGGAGAGTGACTTTTTTTCCATCACATCAGCAAAAGACAGATTGCTCATCGCCGAAAGGCTGATGCAGTACGTAATGCCAAAAATGCAGAACTCCTCCATTGACATACAGCTTGCCGATGATGCTGACACCATCGTCGACAAACTGCGCGAACTGTCTGGAGAGGGCGAAAAATAAATAGACTCAACCCCGTATGGATGTCATTATTAACGTAAACAAAATGAGGGTGTATGACGAGGTGGCCAAAACAACCTCGTATATCGGAGCCAAAATGCCCGATGCCGAATCCTATGACCATATGTTCACCACTGACGAAGACAGGCTGATGCTCGAAAGGTTCTGGACAGAGGCCGCCAGCGGTGCCACAGAGCAGTTGAAGCCATTTGTCTCATCCGTGGCCCCGCAGCAGGTGAGCCAGCGCATCGACATCGAATCCGACTACACCGTGCGGCTGAACATCAGCGGGAGATTCAATACCGCCATGCAAGAGAGCATGGAGACATCACTGTTCTCCTACTTCGTCAACTTCGTCATCTCGCGCTGGTGCAGACTTACATACGCCGAGGCAGAAGCGGCATACATGGCGGATGCCGCAGGCGCACTCTCGGATGTGATGCGCAAACTGTATTTCAAAAAAAAACCAACAAGACCATAACCACCAACCAACGTCATCATGGCACTCTCTGACTCTATCGCATATACGAGAACCAACCTCCAGCCTCGACGCAAGACGGCTATCATCACCCTTAAACGCTCCGAACTGATTTACGACATACAGAATAGGGCCATGCTGGTCGCGCGTGGCTTCGATTCGGGCGACAACTTCAAGGACATAAGCCTTATGCAGCCAGGCGACGACGAAAACGACCTGGACATGCTCGCCCGTTCGCTCAACACCGCATTCGACGATATTGCCGAAGCATTGTTCGCATTCTGCAAAACATCTGCCGAGGATGGTACCGAACGCGACGACTCAATCTCACTCCCCGAATCCTACATACTCCAACTGACTATTCCTGACGACTACAGCGATACATCCGTCAGAAGGCTCGTGAACATTATGCATGAGTACATGGTTTGCCTCGCACTCGCCGACTGGCTGACAGCCACCTACCCCGCAGCCGCAGAGCAATGGATTGTCCGAAAAGACCAGGCAATAAATAATCTGCGCCGCACCGTTCAGAAGCGCATACGGCGCGTGCGCCGCACCATGTCTCCGCTATGACGAATGGTTTTCTACTTTTATCTACTTTAGATACCCATTACTCGGGGCTGTGATGTCATTTGCAGCAGCCTTTGCAGGGCTTCTTCTTGCCCAATTCCTTTGCCTTTTCAATGCTCACCGCCTTGACAGCGTGCGTGCACCGGGAAAGAAACTTGCAGTCTCTTTTCGCATGGTAGGCGTAGGCAGTCTCGCTCACGCAGACGTACACAACCTTTGGGGATTCCAGCGGCAAGGTGTACGATGCCATGGCCGCATAAGCGGATAGCAGCAGTACGAGGGTCAGAATCTTTTTCATTTATTATATTATTATATGGCTAATTATTGTGTGTTAATGGCGGCTGTCGGCTTTTTTGCTGCGTATGAGGTTCGGCTGGATGGGCTGTTTGAGGAGGTTTGCTGCTCCGGTACATAGCCAAATTTCTTCTCAAAGGTGTCGTAATCCCACGGCGTATCTGCATAAGATTCATACATCCTATCGTAAAGTTGCTTACGGTAGGTGGGATCTTGCATATACTCCGAAAAAAGATCATA
>JAFVBF010000005.1 GCA_017480145.1 Bacteroidales bacterium | reverse complement strand
GCGTCTCCACACGGCTGGCCACGTAGCTCTCGAAGCCCGTGCGCTGAAGCTTGTCGCGGCAGGCGCGCTCCATGCCGCACCGCACCTCGGCTATGTGCCACTCCGCCGGGGGCACGCCTCCGGCAGGGGATTTATGCAGGATCGCATTTCCCGGGGGGAGGATGGGTCCGATGTCCGTCGTGGTGGCGCTCATCAGTTTCTCGCAGGGCCGACTGTACGGCCCGCTTTCTGCCAGAAAACGTGCATCTCTTGCCCAGAGATGCACCGTTTCAGCAAACGACAAGGAGACAGGCTGATACGGAGACCAAGGGCGGAAACAGGGGCGTGTCGGGACGGGGTTTTCGGCGGGATGCGGAAGCCCAAAGGGACGGAGCAACAGAGCCCTCGTGGGGTGGATAGTCAATATCAATAAACCGTATAAATCAGTGTCTTACGGAATAATTTTAACGATTCTGCCCGCAAGTAAGGATATATTTGCTACCTTTGCAAAACCAAAACGGTGCATCTCTGGGCAAGAGATGCACCGTTTTCAGTTTTTGAAAAATAGATAAAACACCAAATATCAGTTCAATAGAAGTAAACATCAAAATCCATGTATACTACCCCATCCGTAGATACCCCAACAGGATTTAATGAAAGTCTCACATACACACTGATGAGACAGCCCCACAAAAAGGCTCACCCATCATACAAAAAGATGAGGGCGGCGGCGATATGATAAGCATTTTAATGGTAAGGCAAGGATGACCTGAAATCAATCTGTGCCGAGAAGGCGAAGGCTTAGACCTCTGTCCATCAAAAATCCATTGGGCATAGGAAATAATACCCTTTCAACACACAAAGGAGAAAAGCACCTCAACAGATCCTTATGCTTTTGATCCAATCCCCTTAACAGCATCACCCTACTCCTTGACAAACTACTTTATTTCCAATATTTTTAACACTTTGAAAAAAAAGCGATCTATAACATATCCCGCTTTTTCGATGAACTCTGCAAATGATCGATAATCTCGCCCAAATTCACACTGCCTTGGTTACCGTCAATCACAACATGCACTAATGGCAAATGCTCAAAAACCAGTGTTTTTTGAATATTCCGCAGTTTGTCATAGCCAAAATCAGCCCCTCTCAGCACTGTTCTTCCATCGTCTCTCAATTCCCTCTGGTATTTGTTGACTGTGGCCTGCTTATCATGCGAGACACCTATTGTGAACCGTCTATCCGCAACATCCTCATTACTCATTTGATGAAACTTTTGAGCGTTGGGAGAGTTGCTGACCACTATTGCAAACTCATTATACTCTTCAGTATTGCCGGTGAAAGATGAAAACGACATCAGATGGTGCTTTATCTTCAGGTATGAGTAGGCTATTTGTCCGAAAGATTTTGTCGTCTCATTAAAACTTGATTTCAGTTCAATCCATATTAAATACAATTGCTGGTTATGCTCCGTAATAACAAAACCATCACAATTATGTCTGAAATTTAATATATCATCTTGACCTCCGTTATAAATATCCTTGCTATCCTTCAATAGTTTATCGCAGCAGAATATACCTGTAGGGCTAATAAACTCTACATTTTTTAACGAGGCAGTCTTCGTTTTCTCTTTCACACAGAAAGAGTTGTTATACTGTTCAAAACAAGCCCTGTCATATATCTGGTACAAATCATCGCAACTAATCATACCCAGTAGATTTAGCCAAGGTAATCATTGATTTTCTCCTCGGCATTCTGTATGTCTCTTACCACATCAAAAAAAGTCATCATCTCAATCCCACGATCCGTAACCTGTAACTCCCGTATATCAACATCTCCCTTCACATCTTTTTCAAAAAAATAGGCTTTAACGCCTTCCGTTGTCATATACAAATCCGACGGGACTTCAATTTTATTAACCAACTCAGCATACCTGTCTTGCGATTTTTCTCTAATGCTGCCTAACTTTATCAACTGATTGAATCGTTGAAGGAAATAGTCACTATGAGTAGTTATCTGAAAAAACATACCACGGTTGCGACAGTAGGCGATAAAATCCATGACCTCTATTTGCATCTGTGGATGCAGATGTGCCTCTGGCTCCTCCATGCAGAAAGAAATCCTATCCGAGACCCTGTTCTGTACAGCAAGCAACAGGGGAGATAATTCCTTGATCGAAGATGCCGCAGCCCTCAATGACAGTTTCCGCCCATCCCTGGTAACAAAATACTGCTCATTCTTCTCCACAATAAGGTTGCCTTTTATCAGCTTCGCTATATGCATGGCAAACACATCACTGTCTGATTTCTGGTCTGGGCTAACCCTCATCATTTTATCCATTACCGCATTGAAACGCTCATACATCCCCATCGAGCTCGACACTTTGTCTTTCACAGAAAAACTCTCCCCGGCCAAAGCACCCCTTGATGGCGGCAAAATAACAACCTCGTCAAAATAACTGCCAAACAATTGCTCCTGAATATACCTCGAAAGGGAGAAAGATGCAACAAGTTCCCTCAAATCCTTGATACTCGTATTCTTTTGAACAATGGAACGGAACATCGGTCGTCCGTTGATCTTTACAGCCAGAATATCACTTATCGCCTCTTCTTTATCAGAAACTATCTTGTCCTGCATTGACTCGATAACATATTTCGACGAATGAGGATCAGACTTTATCGTGATATCAAAATGCACATCGCACTCCAACGTTCCATCCCCGAGAAATCCCCTCATGTACTGCTGTATATTGCCATCCAGCCATCCTGCCACATCCCTTAGGCTTATCTCTATACGTTCCGATTCTCCTTTCCCCGACAAAAAACCTCGCATATTCTCCACAATAGAGTGCATCAGATAGTGGAAAATATAATTGACATAACTCTTGCCGAGATTCGAATTACCTGTGAATATAAGGAACGGTGCAAACTCAACGACTTTGTCATTTATCGGGCCGAATTTATGAATATGGATTTTGATGGTTCCCATAATTTTATAGCGTGAAATAAGTCCAAATTCAGACCTGCAAAGATACGCAGAAAACCTGTTATACAGAAAATATTATGCTACAAAACCGTCACCATTCTTATTATTACCTTGCCGAAATGGAAGTCCGCTACTATCTCCACCCATTCCGACTCCTTTGACTTCAACGCGCCGCTCAGCCAGTCGCTCACCGTCCATCGCGTCATGTTTACCAGCCCCCTTTGAGGGGCTGCGCTCCACGCCGTACTCTCTGAAGACGACATACAGGGGGAGCCGGAAGTCTACCCCTCAAACTCGCCTGCCACCGTAATTCTATACCGGATATGCTCCCCGCAACTTCTACTCTGGCTGGCCGTCGGTATGTGTGGCGACGTCGATTACCCGTCTCCATCACCGCCGCACACGCCACCGTCTGGTTCTACACTGCCTTGCTCCACCGTGCCATGTCCTGGTTGAACTCCGTCTCCGTCAGCACACCTCGCCGCCCCGTAAAGGAGTCTCCTTTATGACTATGTTCTGCGCCATAATGATTCTGCAAAAGGTTATCAAATTGTTTTTTATAAGCTTTTACAGTATTGTTTCGGTTCAAAGCCATAAGAATTCAGCAATCAGGGCAGAGTCGCCGCTTAGTCAGACACCACGAAAGTAGAGCGCACTACGACAGCGTCACCACAATGGCAAACGGCACACACCAGTACCACAGCACCCGTGCCGCCGCTTCCCCCGACCACAGAGGAGCACACCATCACTACTACTGGGACAGAGTCATACACAGTGTTGCGAACCGCATGGCAACGGTCTCCCACTTCACGCACTGCCTCCTGGACGCAATACCCTTTCAACACACAAAGGAGAAAAACGCAAGCGGGTGAACCACCTAAGGTTCACCCGCCTAAGCTGAATTAATCAAAACGATACGCTGCAATCCTTATTCGGCAATATCTTTGCCATGGCAGTTTTTGTACTTCTTGCCGCTGCCACAAGGACAGGGATCGTTGCGTCCCACTTTTTTCTCCACATGCACGGGCTGAGGTTTCTCGCGCGGAGCGGTGCGCTGTGCGGCAGCCTGCTGCATGGCATCGGTGCGGCTGGTCTGCAAGCGACGGTTGTCGGAACGGGGCTGCTGCGCCTCGCGGACATCGCCTTCCTGCTGAATGGGCAGAGAGGCACGGCTGAGGAAGGAGGAAATCTGACGGTTGATTTCGAGAAGCATTTTCTCGAAAAGGTTGAACGACTCAAACTTGTAAATCAGCAACGGGTCTTTTTGCTCATAGGAGGCATTCTGCACACTGGTTTTCAAGTCATCCAACTCGCGCAGATGCTCTTTCCATAGATCGTCGATGATGGCGAGGGTGATATTCTTCTCAATGGCCAGTTCTATTTCGCGTCCATGACTCTCGTAGGCCTTGCTAACAGGCACGATGACATTCATGGCTTTTTTGCCATCCGTGATGGGGAAAGCCACATTGATGTACTTTGTATTGAGATAGCAATTTTCGATGAAGGGGAATGCCATATCAGCCAGACGCTGCATACGCTCCTTGAAGCCATTGTAGGTGAGTTCATACAATCGCTGAACGGCATCGTCACGACGCATGGAGAAGAGTTCTTTCTCTGACAGAGGCACCTCGCAGGCGAAAATACGAATCATCTCCATTTTGAAAGTCTCGAAATCATGAGACTGATCAGCATCGTCATAGATCATCTCACAGGTGTCGTAGAACATATTGCTGATGTCGATGGAGAGGCGGTCACCATAAAGGGCATTGCGGCGCTTGTTGTAGATGACGGTACGCTGATTGTTCATCACGTCGTCATACTCCAGCAGGCGTTTTCGGATGCCGAAGTTGTTTTCTTCCACTTTTTTCTGGGCCCGTTCCACGGTTTTTGTGATCATGCTGTGCTGGATGACCTCGCCCTCCTGAAGACCCATCTGGTCCATCACCCGGGCAATACGCTCGGAGCCAAAAAGACGCATGAGGTTGTCTTCGAGAGAGACAAAGAACAGGGAACTTCCGGGGTCGCCCTGACGACCCGCACGTCCACGCAGCTGACGGTCCACACGACGGCTCTCATGACGCTCGGTACCGATGATGGCAAGACCACCGGCCTCTTTGACCCCAGCGCGGAGCTTGATGTCGGTACCACGACCAGCCATATTGGTGGCAATGGTGACGCGTCCAGCCTCGCCAGCCTCGGCCACGATGTCGGCCTCTTTCTTGTGCAACTTGGCATTGAGAACGTTGTGTCTAATCTTCTTCATAGTCAGCATTTTGCTGAGAAGTTCGGAAGTTTCGACAGACGTGGTGCCCACCAGCACAGGACGCCCTTCGCCCACAAGGTGTTCGATTTCGTCAATGACGGCCTTGTATTTCTCACGCTTAGTCTTATAGACCTTGTCGTCCATGTCGACACGGGCAATGGGGCGGTTGGTAGGGATGACCACGACATCCAGTTTATAAATATCCCATAGTTCCTTGGCCTCGGTTTCTGCCGTACCAGTCATACCTGCCAACTTCTTATACATACGGAAATAGTTCTGCAGGGTAATGGTGGCGTAGGTCTGTGTGACGGCCTCAACCTTGGCATTCTCCGTGGCCTCGACGGCCTGATGAAGGCCATCGCTCCAACGGCGACCCTCCATGATACGACCCGTCTGCTCATCCACAATCTTCACCTGATTGTCCTCGGTGACAATGTAATCAATGTCGCGTTCAAAGAGGGTATAAGCCTTCAACAGTTGGTCCACGGTATGCACACGGTCGCTCTGAATGGCAAAATCGCTGTATATCTTGTCCTTCTTGGCGGCTTTCTCTTCGGGCGAGAGGCTGCTATGCTCCACCTCTGCAATCTCGCTGCCGATGTCGGGCAGTTGGTAGAACCGTCTATCCTCTCCTTTCTGATCCAAGAAGGCCATGCCCTTCTCGGTGAGTTCTACCTGGCGATGCTTTTCGTCGATGACAAAGAACAACTCGTCGTCGATTTTATACATATATTTATTCTGCTCCTGCATATAGAAATTCTCTGTGCGTTGCAGGATAGACTTGATGCCCGTCTCGCTAAGGAACTTGATGAGGGCCTTGTTTTTTGGCAGGCCGCGATAGGCGCGCAGCAGCAGCATGGCGCCCTTTTCCTCGGGCTTGGGGTCGGGGTTGGAAGATAGCTCGCGCTTGCAGTCGGCCAGAATCTGTGTCACCAATGCGCGCTGGGCGTTATAGAGAGACTCTATGACGGGCTTGAAACGATAGAACTCCTGCTCGTCGTCGCCCTTGCCGGTAGGGCCACTGATGATAAGGGGGGTGCGGGCATCGTCGATAAGCACAGAGTCCACCTCGTCCACAATGGCGTAGTTGTGTCCCCGCTGCACCAGTTCCTCGGGACTGCGGCTCATGTTGTCGCGCAGATAGTCAAAGCCAAACTCATTGTTGGTTCCATAGGTGATGTCGCAATTGTAGGCAGCCTTGCGCTGGGGGCTGTGAGGCTCGTACTTGTCGATGCAGTCCACAGCCAAGCCGTGGAACTCGAAAAGCATACCCATCCACTCGGAGTCGCGCTTGGCCAAATAGTCATTGACCGTGACAACGTGGACGCCCTTGCCTGGCAGGGCGTTGAGATAGACGGGGAGCGTGGCGACCAACGTCTTACCCTCACCCGTGGCCATCTCGGCAATCTTGCCGCTGTGCAATACCACGCCGCCAATGAGCTGCACATCGTAATGCACCATGTCCCAGCGAATCATATTGCCGCCAGCCATCCACGAGGTTTTATAAACGGCATTGTCACCCACTATGGTGACGCTCTCAAGCCTGGCAGCCAGGTCACGGTCGTGCTGTGTGGCGGTGACAGAGACCTCTTCGGCCTCGGCGAAACGACGTGCCGTCTCCTTGACCACGGCGAAAGCCTCGGGAAGGATGTCGTTGAGCACCTTCTGCGTCTTGTCGTAGGACTGTTTCTCCAACTCGTCAATGCGCTTGTATAGGTCTTCTTTCTCAGACACGGGCATATCGTATTCCTTGTCAATGCGCTCGCGCAGCTGGGCGAGTTCCGTCTCCTCGGCCTCGATGGTCTGGCGAATAAGATCTTTGAATTCTATGGTTTTGGCGCGCAACTGGTCGTTGTCAAGAGCCTGTATGCTGGGGTACACCGCCAACGCGGCATCGACAAAAGGCTGCACCTCACGAAGGTCGCGCTGCGATTTGTTGCCAAAAAGTTTGGAAAGGAAATCTAACATGGATGTTATCCTATTGCTTATTAAACAAATACTTAATTGCCGTATGCACGCGGCACACGGATTTGCAAAGGTACGGAAATTATAGGAATATTAAATTTTGTACATTCGATTGTCAACGAAATAACTATCTTTGCATCGTTTTTCTTCAAACGAGGACTTGCAAGAAATGGAATGAACGAGGTGAGATGGCTCGGTGCAAACAAGCCAAAGGGTGTATATAGAGCATTATAAAAACCTATAAATGAAATACGTTGTAATACCAGAAAGCACGCCAAGGAAGGGTGTGCCTTTTTATTTTGCCGTGGAGGAGTATGTGGCACGGACATTTACGGATGATGACTACTTCTTCATCTGGCAGGTGGACCCATGCGTGATGCTTGGACGCAACCAACTCATAAACAACGAGATAAATATTGAAAATTGTCACAAAGACGGAGTGGCAATATGCCGTAGGAAGAGTGGTGGCGGCTGCATATATTCGGATGCTGGCTGTCTGCTATTCTCTTACATAGTGAGCGACCACGATGTGGCCCGTGTGTTTGAACAACAGATGCGTATGACAGCCCGTGCCGTGGAACTGGCAGGAGTGAATGTAGAGCTGTCGGGGCGCAACGACCTGCTGGTGGAGGGGCGGAAGGTGGCTGGTGCCGCATTCTATCGCATGGGGAGACGCAGCATCATGCACAACTCACTGTTGTACTGCACCGATTTTGAAAAGATGCAGCGATACCTCACCCCGTCGCACGCAAAGTTGGAAAGCAAGGGCGTGGCTTCGGTAAGCCAACGTGTAGGTAATGTGGGTGATTATACGCAAATGGAGATTCCCCAATTTATCACTGTTGCCCGTCAGCAGATATGTGGTGCCGACTGCCGCAAACTGACGGAGGAAGATCTGCGCCAAATAGCAGAGATAGAGCAGCGGCTGGCTTCGGAAGAGTTCATCTATGGAAGTAATCCTAAATACAGTCTTCAACGACGCACACACCTGGAAGGCGTGGAGACCCTGGAAGCCTCGGTGGAGGTGAAATCTGACCGTATTGCCGCATTGAACGTCACAGGCGATTATTTCCTGATGGGAGACATCGATACCGAGGTGATAGACCGCCTGCGAGGCGTGCGTTTTGAACGGCAGGCCGTGAGTGAAGCCCTGCAAGACGTACGAATAGGCGATGTGGTCAGAGGGTTGACCACGGAGGGTTTTCTGCGACTGCTATTTGGTGCCGTGCGCAAGCCCTCGTGGCTGAAGATGCAGTCGGTGGGAGGCAAAGACTATTTTGAGACTGAGAATATCATCAGAGAGCATGGACTGCACACCATCTGCCAAAGCGGACGCTGTCCGAACCGTGCCGAATGCTGGAAAAACCGCACGGCGACATTTCTGACCCATGGCGACATCTGCACCCGTGCCTGTCGATTCTGCAACACCCTGACGGGCAGACCCAAGCCTCTGGATTCCGAAGAGCCCGCCCGGGTGGCAGAGAGCATCCGTCTGATGGGGCTAAAGTATGCCGTGATAACCTCGGTAGACCGCGACGACCTGCCCGATTTGGGAGCTGCCCACTGGGCTTCCATCATAGAGGCGGTGCGCCACATAAATCCCGACACACGCATAGAGCTTCTTATCCCCGACTTTCAAGGGAAAACGGAGCTGATGGACATCGTGCTGGCAGCAAAACCCGACGTGGTGGGGCACAATATGGAGACCATACGCAGGCTGACCCCGTCGGTGCGTAGCGGCGCACGCTATGACCGCAGCCTGTCCGTGCTGAAGTACGTGAGCGACCATGATGTGCCAGCCAAAACAGGGTTTATGCTGGGGCTTGGCGAGGAGCCCGAAGAGATCCTTCAACTCATGTCCGACATCTATGCCACCGGCTGTCGAAGGCTGACCATAGGACAATACCTACAACCCACACACCGACACCTGCCCGTGGAGAAATACTATACGCCCGAGGAATTCCACCAACTGCGCTCAGAGGCATTGAACATGGGCTTTAAGCACGTGGAAAGCGGTCCTCTGGTTCGGTCGTCCTATCATGCAGCCAAGGCAGAGCAGCACCCTTTGCAACAACAGGCATAGGAGCGGGCATTGACTTATCGAGCTGAGGCCACAAGCCTCAATCCCAACTGAAAGGCATTCTGAAGGTCTATAGGGAAATGCTCGTCATGGTGCCGCCGTTTGTCTTCCTCACGGAACACAGAGACTGCATAACGGGAATAATCGGGGAACTGGTAGGTGTCGCAGGCATAAAGCGTCTCACTATGTCCAAAATTTTCGCGAAGCTGATTGGCACAAGAGCCCAACAGCACCGGGTAGTTCCATTCCGGCATGTCTTTTTCGGCTATATTCATCGTGAAAATCATGGCGGTCTGCTTCTCTCGGATAGGACGACGGCGATTGCCTTGCGCATCATAATCATAGGTGAAGTTGGGAAAGAGAAGACGCTCAAGGAATGAACGAGTAGCACCTGTTGGGTAACTGAAATAGACAGGCGAGCCGATGACTATCACGTCTGCCTCTTTCGCCTTTTCGAGCACTGGACGCAGGTCGTCGCGCAAGGCGCAAACGCCGTCGGCTTTGGCATTTTTCAGCTGACAGGCGAAACAGCTTTTGCAACCAGTAAATGGGATGTCATAGAGGTGAATTAGTTCTGTATCGGCACCGCCTTCAGCGGCCCCGCGCATAGCACTTTGCAGCATTTGAACCGTGTTGTTGCGCTTACGCGGTCCTCCATTGATAAACAACGCTCTCACAGTTTTTGAGTCCATAGAATCTTGGTTTTATTGGGTTATTATGTTCGGGAATGGCATCAAAAGATAGTGTCATAAGGCACATTCTGAAGCATGTGGAGTCTACTGGTTGAACAAGCAGACATGTCCAGACGTATGGTAGCAGGAGTTGCAGGAGATGCAACGGGAAGGAGACGTATCGCCGGCCTTCCACCGATTGACAAGATCGGGCTCACGTATCAGGGGGCGGGAGAGGCTGGCATACGCTATCTGCGAACTGTCAAGCATCTGCTGGATATAATCCACTGAGCGCAATCCGCCCACCAAAGCCACAGGAGCCGAAAAGACCTGTGACAACTGCCTGGCAGCTTCAAAAAAAACAGCCCTCGTTGACACCCGTTCGGATGCCCGTACGGGAAGTTCCTTTGGCACTCACCTCGATGGCATCTATGCCCGAGGCGGCCATTAGGCTGCACGTTTCTATAAAATCCTGTGTCGTCATGCCGCCAGCATACTCATCCGAACTATTAACTTTCATCGTGATGAAAAATCGATGCCCGCAGACGACAGCATGTCTCCAATATTATAATAGCAAGGATTGCTATAAAAGTTGCCGTGAATGCCCGTGATGGCAATCAACACCGTGTCGGAAGGCTGCGGGGCTTCAAACAGCACTCCATCAAGGAGTGTCCCTCTTTGAGTTACTATCTTTAATGGTTTCGTCATTGGGCGGCAAAAGTACATCCTTGCCATGATTCGACAAAATGAGGAGATACTGATAATTTTCACATTATCAGAGTATCTATAAATTAATGTACAAATATTGCAAACGTCTGCCTACAGGATTAGCAATCCTTGCATGGGGTGACGGAATCAATTTTCAGGGAATCAGCACCAGATTACGGGAATCAAGGGGGTTGATTTTTGCTTGTAATCAGGGTTTCTTCGTACCTTTGCAAACAGATATGTACAACAAGAAGATACCTGTCGATACAAAGTGCGGATTTCGCGTGGCCATTGAGGTAATGGGCGGCAAGTGGAAACCTTACCTGATTTATGAACTACTGGAAGGTGCTCGGCGTCCCAGCGAGCTGCAGCGACGGCTTCCGGAAGCCAGCGACCGCGTGATAGCCCAACAACTCAAAGAGTTGGTGGAATACGGCGTGGTGGAAAAAAGGGTGGTTGATTCAGTATGCAAGCACTCAGAGTATAGCCTATCACCACTGGGGAAGACTTTGATTCCCATCATTGACAAACTTAGAGAATGGGGAGATGGATTCCGTCTACAAATGGAAGAACTCATCAAAAACAAAAAGTGACACATAGCATCATTAACCATAAAGAAAATAAGACCATGGAAATCAAAGCAATCCGAATGTTTGATGGCGGGTTCATGAACCAGCCGTTCGCCTTTGGCGGCGAAGAGGGCAAGGAGGCGTTTGACGAGCAGATTATCTACCGCAGCAGTCTGCAAAACTTCCTTATTGACACTGGCAAAGAGGTCATCCTCGTAGATACAGGTTTCAAAAACGGGACTCCCGCACCAGCAAAAAAACTTGGGGCACCGCTCTATATGGGCGAACCCGTGGCCGACTACATGGAAGCCTTTGCGCAGCTGGGCTATAAGCCTGAGCAAGTGACAAAAATACTGGTGACACACAAGCACCCCGACCACTCGGGGGCCCTGGAATATTTTTCAAACGCAAAAATATACATCTCACCCGAGGATGCCGACGCAATGAAACTGGAGGGCGAGAACATTGTTCGCGTTGGCTATAAGGATGGGGCATACCACAATTTCACGGCCAGTGAAAAGATTTGCGACGGCATCTATCTCATTGAGGCCAAGGGCCACACCAAAGGCAACAGCATAGTCATTGCTGAAGACGAAGGGCTATTCTACATGTTTCACGGCGATGTGACCTACTGCGATGCCGCCTTAAAGGCGAACAAACTTTCCATCGTGTTTGAAGACCTGGATGCCGCCCGGCAAACGCTTGACCATGTCCGTCAGTTTATCAAAGAACATCCTACAGTCTATCTCTCCACCCACTGTCCAGAAGGCTACGAGAATCTGGAGATGAAACGCATCATGACGATATAATCATGAGGCTCATTCCAATAAAGGAGCGGCACATTGCAGGATTTGGCAATGCGCCGCTCTTTTGTTGGAATGTTTAGCTAATGCTAAAAGTATCCAGGCAGGCCAACATGGAGCGTATTACCGATTATTGCTCAAAAAGAAGCTTCGGCGGGCAAAACACTCTCAATAATCATGTCGTAGAGTTCAGTGGTGGAGATGCCCACCGTGCGAGCCTGCTTGGGGACAATGCTTTCGGCACTTTGTCCCGGTATGGAATTCACCTCAAGAAAGAAAAGCTCGCCACGGTCGGTGTTATAGATGAAATCGAACCGCACCATGCCGCGGCAGTCAAGCAAGTCGTACAGCTGGGCAGAGACCTTCTGGATGTGTTCGCTGACAGACGGTTCCACCTGGGCGGGTGTCACTTCGTCGGCAAAGCCATTGTATTTGGCCTCGTAATCAAAAAACTCGTGACCGCCTTTGGGAATAAGTTCCGTGATAGGAAACACGTGAAGTTTGCCCCGTGAACGAATCACGCCGCAATCGAACTCACGCCCCTGAATGAACTGCTCTACCATGACGGCACAGTCTTTCTCCAAAGCCCACTGAATGGCTGGCAATAACTGCTCACGGTTCTTCACTTTGGTTGTTGCCACGCTGCTGCCACCCGATGCAGGCTTGACGAACAAGGGCAAGCCCAAACGCTCAATGAGAGCATCGGCATCAACCTTCTCGCCAGCGTGAACCACCTCGGACGCTGCCACACTGACCACACCGAAACTTTTCACCACAGGGTTGCAGTAGCCCTTGTTGAACGTCAGGGCCGAGCTGTAGAATCCGCACGTGGTATAGGGCAACCCAATCATATCGAAATAACCTTGCAGCATACCATTTTCGCCTGGTGTTCCATGGATGATGATGAATGCCAAATCGAATCGCAAGCACTGACCATCCACCTGTATAGAGAAATCATTTTTGTCCACGACACCATGACTCCCATCCTCACGGAGATGATACCAGCCCGTGTTGTCAATCACAATCTGATAGACATTGTACTTCGTACGATCCAGAGCCGAATAAACCTGTTTGCCACTTGCGAGCGAGATGACGCACTCATCGGAGTAGCCCCCCATGACCAAGGCAATGTTTTTCTTCATTTTCATATATTTTTGTGTGTATTAATTCCTTGCAATCGGACGATGCTGTTGCTGACGAAACTGCTTTTCATACTGGTGGCAGGCATTCTGAGTGACGGACGAAAAAAAACAGGACTGAAATCGCTGCCACACAATATCTATAGCCAACGGAGAAGGATGAACCATGTCTCGCTCATAAAAACGATAGTCACGCAGTTCGTCCAAAACAATCTCGTATGCTGGGAAATAAGTAGCCTCTACTTGCTGGGCATATTGTTCCAAAGCCAAAAGCAAAGTGCTCTTGCTAAGTTGGTTGCCATGTGCGCCATCGGCCAAATGACGAATGGGGCTTACAGTGAAAATCACCCGTTTGCCCTGCAACGGCAACGACAGCAATGCCGACACGCACTCTTCTACCGACAGCAGGCGACGCACGAACCGATCGGCAGGCAGCCGATGACAGTTGGCCACCACACGACCTTTGCTGTCTTGATTCTTTAGATAATAGACATAGGCTGTTCCCAAGGTGACGATAACCGTAGAGCATGAACGCAGAAAATCATGCGCATCGGTCATGGACTTGTTGCATAGAGCCAGGCACTGCTCCTTATCGACAGACGAAAATGATCCATGATGCAGCCAAGAATGCCATAATCCATCATGAAAGACCAAATCGTCTGACGTCACAGGAGTGGCCTCGAAACAGCGTGTCAAACAAGCCGCAATAGAACACGGATTGTACAGCACGCCAAAAGGATTCGTCAGCGTGTGAAAACCAGCCCGCTGCAACCGCTCGCCCATGTGGTCGGTGAAACAAGAGCCTACAAGCAGGATGCTATCGTCATGCGAGAGCGAAAAATCCGCCCGAGGCACCACTACGGGAGTTTGTAACTGCAATCCATCCAAAGTAGTCAACATAATCCTATGTCCAGCAATATTTGAAAAAGCAAATGACAATGGCCAGGGCTGGCAATCCTATCTTAATATGACTTAGCCACAACCGATAGATCTTCCACTCCCTCCAGATGGCGAAGTGACATCATAAAATCGCGCGGATTCACCTTGAGATTAGGATTGGACATACGCAGAGAGGGGATCTCTCCCCTGTCGTCCCTGATGCTGAACTCCACAGGGACATTGCCTTTGCTGGCATCACACTGCCGGCGTAGCACGGATACAAAATCTGGCGTAATCTTAGACAATGCGATGGATGCCAACACCTTCTTAGAATACTTTTCCAGCACAGAATTTAGCATGACAATCTCGCTAATAACTATTCTGGGTTTTGATTTTTTCACCGTGCCATCGGGATTCGTCTGAGTCCACTGCTTGACCGTGCCACGGCAGAAGACAAACAATCCTGAAACAAAGTAATTCTGATGTTTGAGATAAGCATCATCATAGAGTGCCAGATCATACGAACCATCATAGTCCTCAATGGTCATGATGCCGTAGGGTGCGCCATTTTTGGATGAGTAGCCAGTTCTCACTGCCGAGACTATGCCACCAAAGCGCACTGGCTTGCCCGCCAACGATTCCAAATCGGACAGTTGCATGGTGGACATAGCGAAATGGTGTAACTCATATTTGAAGTCATCCAGCGGATGCGCACTGAGGTAGAAGCCAACCACCTCCTTCTCATACTTGCACTGCTCTATGGTGCTCCACGGCTCACACTGCGGAGGCTGCGGATGGTCTTCGTCCTTGATTTCGTCTGAAATGTCGAAGATACTCATCTGCCGAGAATCCTTGTTTTCCTGCAGACGAATGGCCCAACGAATCAGACGGTCGAGAAAGACCTGAGAGCTTTCTGCCGCCGATTCCGGGACAAAGTATTGTGCCCTGTGCATATCGCCCAATCCGTCGAACGCTCCAGCCTTAATCAAAACCTCGACATTCTTGCGGTTCACGGTGCGGAGATTGACACGTTTCAAAAAATCAAAAATATCAGTAAAAGGGCCATTGGCCTCGCGCTCGCTGATGATGGCAGATGCCGCCGCTTCGCCCATGCCCACAATGCCTTGAAGCCCAAAGCGAATCTGCCCCTTGCTATTGGCAGAGAAATTGCTTCCGGACTCATTGATGGAGGGCAGCATCACGTCAATCCCGTTCTTGCGGCAATCCTCCATAAGCTCGGTGACCCGCTTGTTGTCGGCCTGCTCACTGGTAAGCACCGCAGCCATATACTCGGCGGTGTAATGGGCTTTAAGATATGCCGTCTGATAAGCCACCCACGAATAGCAAGCCGCATGGGATTTGTTGAACGCATAGGAAGCAAATTTCTCCCAGTCGGCCCAGATTTTTTCCAACTTGTCCTGAGGATGTCCATTGGCCTGTCCTCCTTCAAGAAACTTGCCCTTCAGCTCCATCATCTTATCAATCTGCTTCTTTCCCATTGCCTTGCGCAACGTGTCACTCTCGCCACGGGTAAAGTTGGCCAACAGGCGGCTCAGGAGCATGACCTGCTCCTGATAGACCGTCACCCCATAGGTCTCCTTCAGATACTTCTCCATCACCGGGATGTCGTAGGTGATAGGCTCCCTGCCATGCTTGCAATTGATAAAGCGC
>JAFVBF010000086.1 GCA_017480145.1 Bacteroidales bacterium | reverse complement strand
GATAGTGGTACTAAACGGAAGCCCCCGACTGGAGGGCAACACCGTGCAGATGATACGCGAGTTCCGCCGCGGTGCCGAAGAGGCTGGTGCAGAGGTTGCTGTGTTCGACCTGAAGCGGATGGACATCAAGACCTGCCTCGGATGCTGTCGTGGCGGCAAGAACCCCGACAGCCCCTGCGTTCAGAGGGACGATATGGAGCGCATCTACCCCGCCTACGAGCAGGCCAACGTGCTGGTGCTGGCCTCGCCGATGTACTACTGGAGCGTGACGGCCATCCTCAAGGCCGCCTTCGATCGCCTCTTCGCCGTAGCCGAGAAGAACCCCAACCTGCGCAACCCGCGCAAGGACGCCGTGCTACTGATGGCTTCGGAGGGCGACACGGAGGCCAACTTCAAGCCCGTCAGCGACTACTACCACGCCCTACTGAGCCACCTGCGATGGAACAACCTGGGCGAGGTGAACTGCGGTGGCGTAATGGACGTCGGTGACATCAGCAACCACCCGAAGCTGGCGGACTGCTACCGCCTCGGCCTCTCCGTTGGGAAGGAATGAACATTCAGTACACAAATGCTGCCATCCGCAAGGATGGCAGCATTTGTGTTAATAATTTGATTGAATCAAAACGGCAAATCGTAGCCTACAGACCTTTCACATACGCAAAGAGTTTGCTCACTCGATTCAGTGCGCGCAATATCTTTGATTTTGCTGCGATATTCATTGTAGGTACGGATGTTGTCGATTTCCTTGCGACGTTGTCTGCTTATCTCGGCAAATTCGTTTTCTTTCTCAATTCCAAGGAAACGGCGACCGACAAGGTTGGCTGCAATGCCCGTCGTTGAAGAGCCAGAGAACGGATCAAGAATCCATGCTCCCTTGTCGGTCGAGGCGAGAATTATTCTCGTGAGCAGTGACAGAGGTTTCTGTGTCGGGTGCTTACCGCACGATTTTTCCCAAGGCGCTATGGCTGGTAACCGCCATACGTCTGTCATCTGTTTATCGTCGTTGAGGTGCTTCGCCAGTTATTTGTGTTTGATATGTGATAGACCGTCCTCGATGATATAGTTTGTATTTCCCTCGCTGTAGTCGAGTTTGTCATAAACATATTCTGCGAGGTCGTCGCCATATTCTTTCAGGACTTCTGGCGGCGTTTCATAGAATAAACTCCATTTGTTGTTTCTGTAATTCTTGTTCGTATTGCTTGTCAAGAGACTCATAACTGAGAAAAGCGACCCGTTTGTTTGCTCGTAGTGTTGTGAACGCCGCGTATTCCATCTTATGCACAAACTCGGAATGTCGTTTATCGTCGGCGACGATTACCATCCTCACGTAAAAGTCTTGTAGGTCGTTGAACTTCAGCAATGAATTTTGGATGTCTGTAGAGTGTTCTATTTCGTAGAACGAATGGGGCATGTGGTTTGCGTTAAACCATATTACGTCAATAGTGGAACTGCGGTCTACGAATTTCGGATAAGAATACTGCGGAATGGATTGCAGAGTTCGTATCTCGCCAAGTTGTTTGGTGAGGAACCTTTTGTGTTTGTCTTGATTTGGAACGAAAGTGTCAAGGTTGCGCATCTTTCCAATCTCAAGCAGGAGGCCTTGATAGTACGAATGGTTAAATGTCTTTACCTCTTCGGTGTCTTTGTTCTTGTCACTTTGCACGACGATTCCGTCCTGTTCCAGTTGTTTGCGGTGCGTTTCGAGTGCATACAAGCCTGGCTTTATCTTGTAGATGCCAGCTGTTTGCTGCACAATACGCCGAACGCTTGCAAAGGGAGTTTTGGTCTTCCACACACAATCCTCAATCGCAAAAACATTTTGGTTTATCTGGTTGAGTGTGGCTATTCCTCCCAACTTATCAATGGTTTCTATTACAGCTTGCGCTTGCGTCATAGCTATGCGATAAATTTATTGATGAATTAGGCCCTGCCGTCATCTACGGAATAGTTCCCTTGCTTGTTGAGGAATGTTGCGAGGTCAACCTTGCCCTCGTATATATGTCCTGTTATGGTGTTTCCACCACATTTGCCTCCAGCAACCATACTTTTTGCAGTTTGTACAAAAAAAACAACTTACGCCTATATCAACGCCATATCCTCAGTTTTATTGCCATCGGCTGTAGGTATACCGCATGGGGCTGACACATACTCACATTTCCTTCGTAATTGTTTTTTCGTACCTTTGCGTCCCGATTTATGAAACGGATATGAAACCTCAGACGAAATTCCCGACCGCATTGGTATCGGGCGACTATACGGCTTCATCGCTCACCCTTGACGGCGGAAGTATTATCGACCAATGTATCGTAACCGCCGGCGAACGGGGAACTTTCTTCCTTGAGCAGCACCTACTCTACGTGGTGTTGGGCGGTAGCGTGCGTCTCAACCATGGGCAACAGAGCTGGACGGTGGGCAAGAACGAGATGTTACTGCTGCGCAAATGCCAAAGCGTCGACTACGAGAAGACCAGCGATCCCGCAACGGGCCTTTTTGAGAGCCTTCTGTTCGGTATCAGTAGCGAGTTGCTTAAGGATTTTCTCGCCAGCCAGAACATCGGGCCAGTGACCACCACCGAGGAGCAGGGAGCACGGGTGAGCCCGATGAGCGAGCGACTGGTGGCCTACTGCCATTCGCTGCAACCCTATTTCGACCAACCCGAGCAAGCCGAACCTGCCCTGCTGCGACTGAAGATGATGGAGCTGTTGTTCGATGTGATGGACTGCTCGAAAAACACCTTCCGACAGATGCTACAACTGCGTCAGCCCGTGCGGAGCGACTTGCGACGTGTGGTGGAAGAGAATATCACCTCGCCCATTGGCATTGATGAACTGGCCTACCTCAGTGGCCGCTCGCGCTCCAGTTTTAAGCGCGATTTCCAGGACATCTACGGAATTCCACCCGCTCGCTGGATACGTGAACAGCGCCTTGCCCGTGCCCACCAAATGTTACAAGGCTCCTCGCTCTCGGTTTCCGAAGTGGCCTACACCCTCGGCTTCGAAAACCCCACCCATTTCAGTCGCATCTTCAAACAACGTTTCGGCGTATCGCCATCAAACGTTTCGTAGGGGGCACAATTTTAGATTACTCTTCATCATATTATAGGGGTGTGATGCATTACAATACATCACACCCCCATAAATTTCCCAGCTCTTTAATAACCGATAGATACCGTGTGGTGGTATCTATCAGCATTTATCAAAAAACTACTTGATATTGGGTTCCTCTAATCCGAGGTGCTTCTTCTTATCCACAGCCTTAAGGTAAATACCAATAAGCAGAGCAGCGACACCCAGCGCAGCCAACATAACCAAAGCCCAAGTATAGTTCAACTCATCGGGAGCCACATCTTTGGGGTTGGTCGAAGTCAACACTTTACCAATAAGCAGGGGGAAGAGCCACAGACCGATGTTCTGAATCCAGAAAATCAATGCGTAGGCCGAGCCAATAATCTTGTCATCAACCAATTTTGGTACCGAAGGCCACAAAGCTGCAGGAACCAACGAGAAACTGGCACCAAGTACCAAAATGGTAACATAAGCCACTACCGTTCCTCCAACGGCATTACCCTTGAACATAGGCAGGATAAAAGCAAATGTCAAGTGGCAAAGCACCAGTAGAATAGAACCTATCATCAACATCGAAGCAGCCTTACCTTTGTGGTCAACATAGTTGCCAAGAATAGGTGTGATAGCCACAGCCAACAGCGGGAACACGGCAAATATAGTCTCGGCTGTGCCACGCATATAGCCCATATAGCAGTAGACCACCAATGCCACAACAGCCATACACATAAGGCCATATTTCAACCCCTTGTTATTCTTTACAAAGTTGCTTGCAAAAGCGCAAACGGCAACGGCAAGCATTATAAGATACTGCACAATGGTAACCGAATCTCCACCCCAAAAAGTCGACGGATCAGCCTCGGTCAACGTGAGGTTGCACTGCAACATATTCACAGCATACTTCTGGAACGGGAATATAGCCGAATAGTAAAGCACACAGAGCAGAGCTACCAACCAGAAACCCAAACTCGAAAGTATCTTACCAATATCTTTAATCTTGAATGGGTCATCTTTCTCTTCGGCCTCACCAGTCTGACTGTCGAGCTTTTTATCCATAAAGAAGTAGGTGATGAACATTATCAAAGCAATGCAGAGCAACACCACACCAAAAGCCACCGAGCGCGACACGTCAATATGGTCGCCCAACTTTGCAAAATAGGGTGAGAAAATCATACATGTGGCAACACCCAAACGTGCCAACGCCATCTCTGAACCCATGGCCAAGGCTGTCTCACGACCTTTGAACCATTTCACTATACCACGGCTCACGGTGATACCAGCCATCTCTGTGCCACAACCAAAAATCATGAAACCTAAAGCGGCCATTTTTGCCGAAGCTGGCATACCACGATAGAACGGCGAAACGCCCAACTCGTCAAACAAAGGTATGTAGTTCAAATTGTTGTTGAACCATGCCTCAAGCGAACTACCAATAAAGTTGCTACTCACAGCATACCACTTGATTACACCGCCCACAAGCATCACCACGCCCGAAAGCACAGCCGTAAAGCGCACTCCCATCTTGTCGAGGATAATACCAGCAAAGATGAGGAAGAAAACAAACACGTTTAGGAATGTCTCGGAGCCTTGCATCGTACCAAATGCGAGGCTATCCCAACCACGCTCCGATTGCATGAGGTCTTTAATTGGCGACAGGATGTCCATAAAGATGTAGGAACAGAACATGCCCAGTGCCAACAGAAGCAGGGCAATCCATCGCATGGTTGCGCTGTCTCTCAAGGTCTTAACTGCGTTTTGTGTCATAAGGAATATAGTGTTTATTTGTTTTTTGCCATACGAGCAATCATGGCGCAAAGGTACGAATAAAAAAACACATATCGGCCACCTTTGTTTACAAACAGTCCCATTCTATAATAGTGTGTGTAGCATCTTCCCCTCCACGGGAGGGGAGGTGTTAACACTATTGGTTTCTGCTGTAACGAGGCAATGTGTAGCATCTTCCCCTCCACGGGAGGGGATTGAGGGGTGGGGCGTTGAGGAAACATACCCCTTTTTCAGACCCACCCCTACCTCAAATTCAGACCCACCACCTACCACTCCCAGGAGGGGAGGGGTTTGATATAAGCCTCCATATTAGGGGGAGGTGTTAACACTATTAGTTTCTGCTGTAACGAGGCAATGTGTAGCGTCTTCCCCTCCACGGGAGGGGATTAAGGGGTGGGGCGTTGAGG
>JAFVBF010000085.1 GCA_017480145.1 Bacteroidales bacterium | reverse complement strand
CCAGGAAGCGGTCGATGAAGATGAGGGACGTTTCGGGTCTGGTCACCGTCACAATCAGGAAGCACTGGTCCACGTTGGCGGCCAGGATGTGCGACTGCTTGCTCAGGTTGGTCGATTTGCGGATGATGTAGTTCCTGCGGTCCTCCAGGGCCACAATCAGGCCGGCATTCTCCTCCTGTTGCGGCGTGAACTCCACACGGTCGCCGATGGCCACGGGGTTGGTGGTGCGAATGCCCTTGATGCGAAAGTTTCCCTTCACCTTGCATTCGTACAGTGCTCCCGATTCGTCGGCCCGTACCGTGTAGCTGTAGCCCGTGTTTCTTATGACAAGCCCTTTCATCAGTAATGAGTTATTTTGGCCGCAAAGGTAGGGATTATAATTGAAACATGAAAGTTGACGGCCAGAAAATAATGAAAGTGGCTTCTATAAAATGTACGCAGAGACACAGAATGACGGAGATAGGCAGTTAACAATTGAAATCGCATGAAAGTGTTAAACAATGTTGATTTCGTCCAGAATCTGTTTGTTTCTTCATAAAACACGGTTGCTGACCGCTTTCTGGAAGGCAATGAAAACAAGCTGAATATGTTACACAGAAAATGCCTCGGAGTCGCGTAGGCAATGCGTCGCTCCCGCATAGGCAATCAAACCCAAACGATTGCCTACACGAGCGCGACGCATTGCTGACATTTCTTAAGAAAAACCCCTGTGCGAGCGTTTCAATTCCCGCGTTTGGGGGTCGCCCAAACGCAAAAAAACGGTGGTTTTGTTGCAAAATTGAAAGAAAATCACTACTTTTGTGGCGAAAATCATGTAGTTGCCCAGCAAGACCATTTGCTTATGAACGAAGCCCTGCAGCACCCTATAGACAGGCTGGAAAGTGAGATTGAAGCACAAGGACTGGTCGTCATCGACAACGTGACACGGTTGCCTGCATACGGTGAACCTTATATTTCGCCCCACATGGTCATCGGACTCAATCTGCGCGGACAGGTGAAGGCCGAATACGATATGCGCCCGGTGGTGTTCCATCCCCACGAAATATCGGTGCTCTATCCCAACCACATCGTGCTGGGCCGCGAATCGTCCGAGGATTATCAGGCTGTGCTGGTTGTCATATCCAGCCGCTTTTTCGACGAACTTCGCAAAATGGCCTCCTATCGCAATCCGCTGGTCTATCACAACGCACCAGCCATACAGCTTGACGAACAGCAGTTCGAGGCCGTGCAGAACATCATCAACCTGCTGCGCTCCGTGAGTCGGATGCAGATTCCTGCGCGAACCATTATGATTGCCAACCTGCTCGAAGTCCTCTCCCTGCTGCTGACCGAATATCGCCAGAAGACCCAGTCCGTGTCGCTCCAGCAGCAGTCCAAAGAAAAACTTTTTTCTCGCTTTTACGATGCCATCGTGAAGCACCACCGCGACTCACGCGAGGTGAGCTACTATGCCGACCTGCTCTACCTCTCGCCCAAGTATTTCGGTTCCGTCATCAAGCGAGAAACCGGCATCAGTGCCGGCGACTGGATTGCCAACTACGTTGTCATTCAGGCCAAATCCCTCCTCTCTACCCGCCGCGATCTCAGCATCCAGCAAATCAGCCACCAGCTGGGCTTCCCCGACCAGGCCGCCTTCAGCCGCTACTTCCGCAGCAATGCCAAAATTTCCCCCTCGGAATACCGGGCTGGCTGCTTGTAGGATTAGGAGAAAGAAAAAATGCAGCCTTTTTCAGACTGCATTCTTAATTTGTGCGGGGTAATCTTTATTCTTTCGGTTTTATATATTTCGCAATGATGTCGGCCAGTTGAGCTGCGCCCTTGTCGTTGGGGTGTATGCCGTCGTTCTGCATCTGCTTGCCGTCGTCTTGGAAGAGGGTGTGGAGTTCGAGATATTCCAGCTTCTGTTTCTTGGCGAACTTCTGGAGGGCGGGCATGATGGCGGTGGTGATGATGGAGTCGGAAATGTTCCACGTGGGTTTGTAGGCTGTGATGGGGCTAGCCAGGATGATGCGCGGCTTGGAGGGTAGGCTGCGGAGGGAGTCAACCATCTGTTGGAGGCACTGGGTGTAGTCGTCTTTGGCGTATTGCCAGTTTTCGGGCTTCGAGTCGTTGGTGCCCAGCTTGATGATGACGATGTTGGGTTGCCAGGCCAGACAGTCACGCCATGCCAGCTCCTGCTGGTAAGGGTGGTTGCCACGGTTCGACATGGTGCGGGCACCTACGCCGAAGTTCTTCACGGCATAGCCCTGCCCCAGTTGTTTGCGCAGTTGGGCTGGATAGCCAAAGGCTTCGGCCATGTCGATGCCAGAGCCGTCTGTGATGCTGTTGCCGACACACGCCACACGAATGTCGTCTTCGGCGGGCATACGGAGGTCGGCAAGCCATTGGCGGAGTTCGGCCTTCATCAGTTCGTGGTACTTCCAGTTGCTGCGGAAGCCAAAGCCGTGGCCACCCGACGGGTAGCAGAACATGGTGCAGCTGTTGCCGGCTCGACGCATGGCTGTGTAGTAGGCGGCGGCGTTGGTGGCTGGGGGCACGGCGCGGTCGTCGTTGGCCAGGATGAGGATGGCTGGAGGCGTGAGGTGGCGGCGCACAGCTTGGTCGCTGCTCCACTCGCGCTGCAGCGTGGCATCATTTCGCCCATCGCCCAGAAAGCCTACGCAGGAACCTTTGTGGCTGAGTTTTTCGTTCATGGAAATGACGGGGTAGAAGAGAATGGAGAAGTCGGGGCGAGCATCGAAGGGGGCGTGGGTGGAGACGGCAGAGGCCAGGTGGCCTCCAGCGGAGAATCCCTGAATGCCCACGTTGTGCGGGTTGATGTGCCAGACGTGGCAGCTGTCGCGCACTGTGCGGATGGCTTGGTAAGCATCGCTGAGGGGAATGTTGCGGTCGCCGCCAGGCATACGGTATTTCAAGACGATGAAGGCAATGCCCTGCTGGTTGTAGAACTCAGCCCAGTCGTGCCCCTCGTGGTCCATGGCCAGATGGCTGTAGCCGCCACCTGGGCAATCGACAATGGCACGGCCATTTGCCTGGGCTGCAGCTTCGGCTGTAGGCAGATAGACAGTAATCTCCGACTGGCCGTCGGCAGAGTTTTTCAGAATAAACTTGCGGTCGGTGCTTTGAGCAGAAGAATGAAGAATAAAGAATGAAGATTGAAGAATCAGTAAAGCAAAAATTCTAAGGTTCATAGGAGATAATAAATTGGGGGTTAAAGAAAAGACTTAAATAAAAAGTATTCTCAATTTTGACCACAAAAGTACTCAAATTTCTACCAAATGAAGCGCTAAAACCAAGAAATTTGCATAAAAAGTGATGATTTTATGCGTTTTTAGCAGTTCAAGGGATGGAAATCGAAGAATTATATGTAAATTTGCAGCGTTCTTCGGAACAATTTTTATTGAAACAACGAAGCGTTATGCTCGACTTGCTGATAGAAACGTGAGAAATTTCTGTAGTACGCAAGGAAAGTATATCGGTTCGCGCGTATAGCGTGGGCTGGTTACATTTCTCGTACTAAGGTAATTCTCACGACCTCTATCAGAAGAAGTGGCATATCAGTGCCACGCTTCATACATTTAATTGTCCTTTTGGGTGCTGGAGGGCTATAAAGGTTGTGCTCGACACGTATTAGAGATTGTATTATGACATTCAACAAAGTTGAAATGACAGCGATTATGAGTATGGTACATGCCATGATTGTTGCTGATGGAAAAGTAGCAGATGAAGAAATAAGTGTTATTTCTGCCGAAATGATTAAGTTTGGAATTCCTTTGACTGATTTCAAAGAATTATTTCTTAAAGGAAGAGATATGGAGCCTTCTATTGCTGTTGAAATAGTATCCAAAATGACATATGAACAAAAGAAATATGTCGCAGCTTATCTTGGAAATATTATGGCTGTTGACAACGATATTGATGGCAGAGAAATAGCATTATGGAAACTTTTGTCTCAATTATGTAATTTGCCATCGATGACTGTTGCAGAGGCTATAAAATATATGAGAGAATAATAAAGCAGTTATTATAATGAATAAATATTATGAGTTCTTTAGAAAATAAATGCCAAAATCTACTCATGTCAATTAATAGTGGTGACATTGATAGATACAAACGTTTAAGAACGTCTATTGTTGCAGATATTAGCGACAATGATTTTATGGTTAGTGACTATGAAGACAACTTGGCAGTAGGAAAGAGCCTTGTTATTATCCTATATGATATGCCTCATAGTGGAATTATATATAAGCGGATAGTTCTAATTGCATTGCATTCACTTCTCAAAATAATCATTAGCGACAAGAATGACAGTAATCCCCAAACAGCTATAGCTTCTGCTCTTCTTTTGATTTTGTTTTCGGAAAATCAGGATTTTGTAGGCGGAGAGTATATTGCTTCAAAAGTTGGAACCACGGATGCTGCAGCCCATCAGTTCATTGGTATGACATGTGTTTTTTATTGGAAATACAAATTTAATACATCAAAACCGTCCCTGTTGTACCGAACAGAGCAAAGACTTCAAAAGGCCATAAACACTTCTACAATTGATACACCAGACATTTCTACAAGAAAGAAGGTTGTAGATTTTGAGTACGATAATTTTAATTCAATGTTGCATGATTTGCCGCTTGATGTAGAATTGAAGTTTCCTGGAGTGCCTTTCTTTGATCCTGAAATAGTTTATCCCCAAATTCAATCCCTATTTAAATCAGAGCCGATATATTTCAAGAAAGCCGATTTCATTTCACATGCCAATACAACGATGAATACCGAAGGTAACAATAAAAACAGGACAATAACAAATGCAGCACCTAACAAGACAGAATCATCATCTGGCTGCCTTGGCTTTATTATCTTTTTTATGGTTACATCATTAATAATGGCATACTCAATGTGATCAAGAGCAGGTGGTGAATGTGTGATGATTTGGGTAATTGTCATAACGATAGTCGTATTTATCGCCTTCAAACTGGGTTCCATTTCCGGTCAAATAATCGAAAGCGTGAACAGCAGCGGTGGTATGAGAGTCAAGTATACAAAGCTGTTGGAGAACATCCTTGGTGGTCACAAGGACAGCAAGATTTTCGTGGAGACTCGCACATACATAAGGGCGGGCGTCTCGAACTACGGTGGAACGACGCTGTTTCACATTCAGCAATCTACGGGAAATAAGGTCATCATTCAATACGAGGTGAAAGACAATCCTGTGGTGCCTTCTTACCAGTTGGAATGGATTTTCCCTGACGATATGGACCAAGATGAAATGATGGTCGTCATGGCTATGGATATACAGAAGAAGATGATGCAAGGATTTTAAGCGAACATCTATCTATTATAGATTTCTATCAAATTAATAACTTTGAATATATGGGACTATTTAGTAGAACAAGAAAACCTATTCCTCCGTATGATACGCTGGAAGCAGAACAAAGGTACGCATTATATTTTTTGTTAGAATATCTAACAATGAAAGGTGTTCCTTTGCATGAAATGTCATGGGCTTTACAATATTTAGATAAGGCAGCCATATATTATGGCATGACTAAACGACAAATAGATGATTTCAAGCCATTTTATGATACGTATGAAAAAATAACATCTTATATTAAGCAAATTACGAATCGCCAAATTCTTGAATATATGATAAGCAACTGTTCTAACATCTTTATTTTGATGGATGGTGGTGAGAAACACAGAAGCTTAGGAGAACAAGCTTATAAATTATACGAAGAGTTGGGATTCTCATACGAAAATGTAAGACATATTGTAGACAAATATAGATATAGGACGGATATCTGAGCTAATGCCTATTATCTATTTTGTAGGGTGTACGAAGATGCGTTTTCAAAATCTCTTCGTCTTTCTCTTTACTCCATTGACCTGACTCCCAGAGTTTATTCATGCCCTTTTCTGCTTTTTGGGCATAATAGTCGTTGAGCATCTGATGAAGTTCGTCTTGTTCTATAATCACTTTTGCAACGATTGATATTGGTAAAAGCTAACAACTAACAGGGAAATATTCGCTTTGAGGATGTCCGATGTAGAGACCG
>JAFVBF010000084.1 GCA_017480145.1 Bacteroidales bacterium | reverse complement strand
AAGAGCAAGGAACTGAAGTGCTTCATTGATGATTTCAAGCCTGATGTTCTTTTTTTCGTTGGTGACCCCTTACCCCTGATGAATCGCTTGCAACGTCACATCAAACAGGTGGCTCAACTGCCATCTGCAATATTCATGATGGACGACATTTGGTCTTATAAAAATGACCACCACTATTTTATGCGCTACCTGCTTAGACAGCAAGTCCGAAAATTGATACCCGTTTGTCAGGCTCACTTTGCCATTAGCGAGATGATGAAACGAGAGTATGACCAGGAATTTGGAATCAACTGCCAGATTCTGACCAAAGGTATCCCCGAATCTACTACCACACCAGAATTCTCCAACCTACATAATCCCATCCGTTTCGTTTATACAGGCAAACTCTTGTATGGAAGGGAGCGTACACTCAAAGAGATAGCCCAGGCGCTACATTCCATCAATAAAGGAGCAGCAGGGACTAAAGCAGAACTACACATTTACACCCAGACAAACATTACCGCAGAACTGGATAAAACACTAAACATACCAGGAAGCAGTTTTGTCCATCCTCCTGTACCTTATCATGAGGTAGCCGGTATATTGCAAGATTCAGATATTGTAGTCTTCACAGAGTCGTTGGAGAAACAACAAAGGTACATTGCGCGTCTGTCTTTTTCTACAAAAATAACAGACTATTTGGCTATGGGCAAATGTATATTTGCAGTAGGCGATGCTGGCATAGCCCCTATTGACTATCTTCGCCAAGAGGATGCGGCTGTCACGTGTACGTCCTATACAGACATACCACAATGTATCACTCGGTTGGCATCAAATCCAGAGATTATCTCCGAGTATGCAGAACGAGCATACAAACTTGGTCAAAAGAAACATAATGCGAAATTAATGGATCAACGTATAAAAGATACGATACTATCCATCGCACCAAAGTTCATTTCATAAGATGAAAAAGAAAATCTGTTTCGTGGTATCCCATCCCAGCACAGCCGTCGCCTTTTTGAAGACGCCGATGGAAAAGTTGGTCAAGGACTTCGACATATATCTTGTTGCAAACATTCAAAATGAGAGTGAAATCGCAGGGTTGCCACTCTCTGGTCACAAAGCAATACAGATTGAACGCCGCCCCAAACTATTTGCAGACCTCCGTGCCCTATGGCAACTCTACCATTATTTCCGCCAAGAACAGTTCTTCGTGGTGCAAGCTCAGGCCAGCAAGCCCAGTTTGCTGACGGCAATTGCAAGTTGGATGGCTCGAATTCCCCACCGAATTCGCATCTTCACTGGGCAACTCTGGTGTGACATGAAAGGAGCAAAGCGCTTTTTCTTCAAATCCATCGACCGGTTGACGGTCAAACTTAACACTGAGTTGTTGGCCGACGGGCGACCACAGGCTCGATACCTTGCGAAGCAGGGTATTCTGAAACCTTCACAGATACAGGTTCTGGCCAATGGCTCCATTTGCGGCATCGACCCCGAGCGCTTCCGCTTCGATGAACAGACTCGTCAACGGATACGCCAAGAGTTGAAAGTCACCGATAAAGTGGTTTACATATTTTTGGGCCGACTGAAACGTGAAAAAGGTATTCAAGAACTTCTGGAATCTTTCAATCATTTTGTCACTGAATGTCCCGACGCAATGCTACTGCTCGTTGGACTTGACGAACAGGATTGCCACTCATGGCTGCCACGATATGCCAACCTACAAGAAGATAAAAATATAATCTTCTATGGATTTACTCCACGTCCCAACGACTTGCTCATGGCAGGTGATGTATTCTGCCTACCATCTTATCGCGAAGGATTCGGCCTCTCGGTTTTGGAGGCATCTTGTTTGGGCCTACCTGTTATCTGCAGCGACACTTATGGAATGGAAGACACTATTGTAGAGGGTGTGACGGGTTTAAAGTGCAAAGTACGCGATACAGACAGCCTATTCCAATGCATGAAAAGGCTTTATGCAGACAAAGAACTTCGGAAAAGGATGGGAGAGGCTGGGCACGAACGCGTTGTGCGTGAGTTCTCCTGTAAACTGGTGACCGATGCTTGGTATGATTTCTACAAATCTCTGAAATAAGACTCTGATGGAAGATACAGAAAAGAAAAAACTTAGCCTCATGTACCGTTTCCTTCGAAGGTGCGGGCTAAACTACAGCGAAGAAGAATACGGACAAGTTACGCTCTGGGGCGTGATAAAACGTGTATTAAAGACCTACCGCGACGGTTTCTTACTCAAGTTCATGATGGACTCGTGGCTTTTGTCGCCCATTGCTCCTCGCAAACTACGCCCTTGGGTGCTACGATGCATCGGTTGCCATGTTGGGAAGGATGTTTTCGTGGGTGACAATGTACGCATTGACTCTGGCCACGCTGACCTTATTTTCATCGACGACCATGCTCACATCGCCGGTGGTACACGCCTGCTGTGCCATCAGCGCGACCTTCGCAATTATTGCGTCGGTGACGATTACGCCAAATTAGGCTATATTCTGAAGCCTATTCACCTGTGTAAGGGTAGTCTTGTGGGCATGGAGTCATTCGTCATGCCAGGTGTTACTGTGGGTGAGGGTGCCATTGTAGGAGCAGGGTCGTTAGTGACCAAGGACATTCCTGCATGGACTATTGCTACGGGACGGCCAGCCAAGGTGGTGAAAGAAATACCAAAAAGGGAAAATGAATTAGAGATTAGGGAATAGATATTAAATACATGAACATCCTGACATTTGACATTGAAGAATGGTACCTTGAGCGGCACGTCAACGGAAATCGGGCTGAAAAGTATAAGGAGTACGACAATTACCTCGGGAACATTCTCGATTTGCTTGACGAGCGTGGCACCAAGGCCACGTTTTTTTGTTTGGGAGGAATGGCAAAAGAATTCCCAGAAACCATATGCAAAATTGCAGCAAAGGGACATGAAATAGGTTGTCACTCCAACAAGCACGTATGGCTCAATAAAATGACGCAAGATGAGGTGCTGGAGGACACTCGCACTGCGGTGGACCAATTAGAGCAACTTCTCGGATATAAGATTGTTAGTTACAGAGCACCAGCCTTTTCCATCGGTCAGAAAAACAAGTGGGCATTTGACATATTATCGGAATGCGGAATTACACAAGATGCCTCCGTATTTCCGGCCAAACGCGACTTTGGCGGTTTCTCCGATTTTGGGAACAAACGCCCATGCATCGTAGACACTGGTAATAACCAAATTCGTGAATTTCCCATCCAAACCACCCGACTGTTCGGTCGTGAAGTCGCCTACTCAGGGGGTGGCTATTTCCGCCTCTTCCCCTTGTGGTTTATCGAACGCGAACTTCGCCACACAGACTATGCGATGCTCTATTTCCACATAGGCGACCTCTTGCCAGAAGAAAACAGGATGACTACAAGGCAAGAGTACGAAGAATATTTCCGTGAGCCTGGTACATTATTTAACCGAACGAAGCGTTATGTCAAAGCCAATCTGGGTAAAAAGCATGCATACGCGAAACTCGACTCTCTTATTCGTAGCCACGAATTTGTGAGCCTTCGCGAGGCTGAAGAGACAATCAGCGAATGGAAAACCATACATATATGACCGTGATAAAATCAGTAATACGCTTCATGATGCTTGCCCTTGTCGTCTGTATGACTTCATGCGCTGGCTCACAACCATCCACTGCCGCCTCCACCCGAACCTTCCACCCCGAGGACTATGGCGCTAAAGGCAACGGACGCACCAACGATTTAATTGCTCTACAACGGCTAGCACGTGCCGTCAATGAAAACGGTGGCGGTATAGTTGTTTTTGGGAAGGGTAAGACCTATCGAATCGCCATCGAAGATGACCCTAATGGAGGGCACACGGCTGTGCCAATAGCTGGGGCTATAGCACTGAACTTCGAGGGATGTCAACGTCCACTGATCATCGATATGCAAGGAGCGACTATCGAACTGGCCTCTAACCACAGTACGAAGTACGCTTTCTTCCGTTTCTTCAACTGTAAGCAATTTACGCTCCAAGGAGGAAAACTTGTGGGTGATGCCCGGACTCATGACTATTCTCCAACAATATGGCGTGGAAAGCAAGAAAAATCCACCCACGAATGGGGGACTGGTGTCCAAATTAACGGAGCCTCAGGCACAATACGTGATATGTCCATTAGCTACATGACAGGTGATGGAATCTATGCAGGAACTTTCAAGAAGGACGGAGTCACATATCATTCGCACACGATTTATGATGGGTTGGAAATCTCTTACTGCCGCAAGAACGGTATCGGGCAACTCAGTACCGATGGAACAGAGTTTCTAAACTGCCATATCCACCACATAGGAACATCCGACCAGCTGCAAGGCACTTCACCCATGGCTGGCATCGACTTTGAATACGAAGATAAACTGGGAGCCACGGGCGACATCACGCTTCGAGGTTGTCACATCCACGACTGCACCAAAAACACCATCATCGGTTCTGAGAAGAGTCGTGCCTGCCCACAAGAATTCTTAATGGAAGACTGCCTTATCGAGGGCAGCAAACTTCACATTGGCAACATTGAAGCGTCAAAGAAAAAAATCATGCGCCGTTGTGACATTTCAGCCCCTGTCTTGTTAGGTTCTACACTAGTTGATAGTTGCACGTTCCAAATTGGGGCTACAGGACTTTCCGTAAGTGGAACGACATTTCGGAACTGTACTTTTACGGGAAGGCTCAAAGGTTTCGACGAAGAACCGCATGGAAGTTGTTTTATGGGGAATGATGGGAGTGCGACTATCTTCGAAGACTGCACCTTCCGCGATATCCGAGGAACCAATGACAATAACATTTCGCGCCAGGGTTTTTCAGGCTATGCATTCTCGCTAAACGCCCAGTTTCGTCGTTGCACTTTCCAAAATGTAACCTTCGGCCGAGGTAGAGCCAACGTCAAAAGTTCCTACCAATTCGACCAATGTACATTAGACAAGGATTGTGTCATCTATAACGGCGATGACGAGCAACCCATTATCTTCAAGAACTCCACACTTAACGGCGTGACAGCGGGTACAAAGAAAACGGGGCGTTTCCAA
Organism: Bacteroidales bacterium; assembly: GCA_017480145.1. GTDB lineage: Bacteria > Bacteroidota > Bacteroidia > Bacteroidales > P3 > Colimorpha. The sequence continues at coordinate 3,545 of JAFVBF010000084.1, read as the reverse complement.
TACGAAAATTGTGACCTCATCGGTTGCCCCCTAACCCAAAGTGGAAAAACAACCTTTAAGAGGTGTAATGTCAAGAAGTAAACATCGTAACATGAAAATCTGCTGTATTACAACTATAGACGCCACCCTTTCGGCCTTTGTCACAGAGGCAATGAAACTCTTTGTAGAAGAAGGGCATGAGGTGACGCTTGTTAGCACAATGACAGAAGATTTCATTCAGACATACAAGAATACGTTCCGGCTCATTCCCATACCAATGCATCGCGGAATCAGTATCAAGGACATACTTTGGATGCCACTCACGTTTTATCGTTTGTTTCGTAAAGAGAAGTTCGACTACATCCAGTATTCCACTCCTAATGCCTCGTTTTATGCATCAATTGGAGCATGGTTGGCAAAATGTCCTATTCGCGTCTATGGTCAGTGGGGCATTCTTTACGTAGGTGCGGATGGTTTTATGCGGAGAATCCTAAAAATTATAGAGTCTCTCACGTGCCGTCTCTCTACTCATATCCGCCCAGCCAGCCAGAAGAATCTGGATTTTGCAGTCTTAGAAGGGCTTTACACAAGAGAGAAAGCAGCTATAATTGGTGATGGTGGAACTATTGGAGTAGATCTTACTCAATTTGACATTAACAAGAGAAACAAGTTTCGTAATGAGGTTCGTAAGTACTACCCAATATTGCAAAGGCGGACCGTATTCTGCTCTGTCGGCCGCCTGAACCGAGACAAAGGATGTTTCGAACTCCTTGAAGCCTTCCTACGTATGGCCAGTGAGCGCGACGATGTAGCCCTGCTCATGATAGGAAGCAAGGAGACAAAAAGTTTACCTACGCACTTCCAAGAAAAAGTAAAATCCTGCCCGCGCATTGTCTTCACAGGCCATTCCGACAAGGTGGCCCAGCTATTATCTGCTTCCGACGTGCTCGTACACCCTAGCTACCGCGAGGGGTTTAGCATGGTCATTCAAGAAGGTATGGCCATGGCTCTTCCCGTGTTGACTACAAATATCCCAGGCCCCTCGGAAGTCATCGAAAACGATGTGACTGGCCTTCTGGTGGAGCCCCGTAATGCTGAAGCACTCTATGAAGGAATGAAGCAAATAATAGCCGACCCAGAACGAATGAGAGCCATGGGGCAGGCTGGGCTCGAACGCTGCAAACGCCTATTTCGTCGTGAGCGGATGCTACAACTTACCTACGAAGACCGTATGAAAATAATACATGAATCCAAGAATATCACAAATTAAGTGTATGAAAAACTTTAAGTTAATGATTCTGGCCGCTGACCCCAAGTCAGCACAAGAAGCACAAGAAGCAGGCGTAGACCGAATTTTCTATGACCTCGAATACATAGGCAAGGCTGAGCGCCAACGTGGACGAGATACCGTAAAATCCATGAACCGCATTGAGGATATACCCGCGGTGCGCAAGGTTGTAACCACATCGGAACTTCTCGTACGCACCAATCCCATTCATGCGTACTCACAGTCTGAGATTGACCGCGCCATCGAGTTCGGAGCTGACATACTCATGCTTCCCATGGCCATGGATCACCATGACGTGGAGCAATACGTCAGCATGGTCAAAGGACGAGCCCGCACCTGCATCATGGTTGAGACTGCAGCGGCCATGGCTCGTCTGGACAAAATACTGGCTGTACCAGGGGTAGATGAAATTTTTGTGGGCCTCAACGACCTGCATATCTCCATGGGACTTACCTTCATGTTCGAGTTGCTGAGTGGCGGATTGGTAGAATACATCGCTCAGAAATGCAACCGTGCAGGCATGCCCTTCGGTTTCGGTGGCATTGCCCGCATCGGGGATGGAGAGCTTCCCTCAGACTACATTTTGGGCGAACACGTCCGTCTCGGTTCTCAGTCCGTCATACTTTCCCGCACCTTCAAGGGCGAAGTGGGAACAGCCTCAAAGAATGTCAGCCTCAAGGGTGAAGTGGACAAAGTACGAATGCGTATGCAGGAAATAGAAAAGTGGGATGATAACGACTTCACCATGAACCGCCAACGTATCGCCGTAGCTGTCGATAACATTCTCAGTCGGAAATAGTCAAGTAAACTTTCTATCAGGCAAACTTACCCAGAGGGCATGTCGGAATATCACTGACATGCCCTCTTCTATTTGACTAATCCTCCACAGAGAACAGTCTACCCAACTGCAGTCACGCCGAAAAAAGGGAATTCATTTGGTCAAATGGCAAGAAATCATTATATTTGCACACAGAACAGGAACTGACGGATGGAAGAAGGAAGAAGGCGATACCCCATCGGGGGGCAGACATTCGAAAGAATGCTTCCTTATCAGACAGAAGGACACCGTGTAGAGAAGGCCAGGCTGGCAGCCTAAAAGAGTGGTGCGTGAACAACAAAGAATAATAAAGAACAACAAAACATGTACAAGAAATACATTAAACGAATATTGGGCTTCTGCATATCACTCACGGCACTCATTCTGATATCGCCCCTGCTCGTGGTGGTGACTATTTGGTTGCACTTTGCCAATAAGGGTGCGGGGGCTTTTTTCTTTCAGGAACGCCCAGGCAAGGACGGGAAAATATTCCGTATCGTCAAGTTCAAGACCATGACCGACGAACGCGACGCAGATGGAAAGCTGCTGCCTGACGGCGAACGTCTGACAAAAGTTGGTAAATTCGTACGCTCGACGAGCATCGACGAGTTGCCCCAGTTGTTCAATGTACTGAAGGGAGACATGGCATTGATTGGGCCGCGGCCTTTACTACCCCAATACCTTCCTTTATACACCCCAGAGCAGATGCGTCGCCACGAGGTGCGCCCTGGTATCTCAGGCTGGGCACAGTGCCATGGCCGGAACCATTGTAAACTCAGCAAGAAATTTGAATTGGATGTGTGGTATGTGGACCATTGTACATTGCTGACCGACATCCAGATTATTCTCACTACGATAAAACATATCATCAAACGGTCGGACATTGGTCAAGGTGCCGAAGATATGGCTGAAATTGACGACCTTGGATTTATGGACAGACTTTTAAATAACACCAACCATGCAGATTAATACAGTTACAGTTGTCGGAGCCAACGGAACAATGGGGACAAATGTGTCTGCCATTTTCGCCTCGTTTGGCAATGCAAAGGTTTACATGGTAAGCCGAGACATTGAAAAGTCGAAAAGGGCCGCATTGAACGCAGGGAAAACAGTAAAGGCAGACAGTATCATAAAGAACCTGATTCCTGCCGACTACACAATGTTGGCAGACTGTGTAGGAGCATCAGATTTGGTGTTTGAGAGCGCTGCAGAGAACCTGGAGCTTAAGATAGAGTTGCACACCAAGATTGGGAAGGCACTAAAGAAAGGGGCAGTCGCATGCACAGGGAGTTCAGGGCTTTCCATCACACGGCTGGCCGAGTGCTATCCCGAATGCGTGAGAGGCCAGTTCTTTGGTGTGCATATGTTCAACCCACCCTACCAGCTGACGCTCTGCGAACTAACGGCATCGCCCTATAGTGACAGGGAGATGTACCGGGAGTTGAAAGAATATCTTACCGC
>JAFVBF010000083.1 GCA_017480145.1 Bacteroidales bacterium | reverse complement strand
AGAACTTTTTGAATTCCATCCGGCGTGAGACGTATGCCCCCTGCACACTCCCCAAGGCACCAATTGGCAAGCCTAAAGCCAATACGCGAATAATCGCCGTCAATTGTGGAGAATCGTATGCTATGGCCATCAGGGGTGCAGTGAAAAATATGATTGTATAAAGGACGAATGACATTCCAAGCCCCATGAAGAAAACCGTGTTGAAATCGAGTTCATCGGTATCCTTCTTCTGTATGAGTGCTGCCCCCAATCCCCCATTCATAAATATGCCCAGTAGGGCTGTGAACATCCCGGCAATGGCCACCACCCCGTAGTCTTCCGGCATCAGCAAGCGTGCCAGTACTACCGTGACGATGAAATGAAACGATTGGTTCACCAACTTCTGGGCAAAATTCCAAAAGATGCCAGACAATGTTTTATTCTTCAGCTCAGGCGACGCCATGTAACAGTTTTTCTTATACCAATATATTCAACCCACTCAACAAACTCTGATCACTCCACAAATAGCCCCATTCGCCAAAACGACCAATGGTCTCTATATTCACAGATTTCAGGTAATTCCGCACTTTATCACGCACCTCATAAACAGGTTGGGAGAAAATGACATTCGCAAATGGTTCAAAGCCAACATGAGTAAAAAGTATATCTTCTTCAGCAATCAATCCTAAAGAAACCAATTTCCCTACCGTCCCCTCAATAAGTCGTGACTCAGTATAGGCTCCTTCTTTACAATATACCTCCATCTGAAGGCTGGAACACCCTTCAGGAGCATTTGCCGATGATTTCAGACTTGGAGAATAGACACGGGCAGCAAGGATGTCTTCGTCATAAATGTACCACCAAAGATAGGGAGGAATGTTCTTGGTCTTTAGTGCTACTGATATATGATAACCACTTGTCGCCTCAAGTTGCAAGGCGGCCTCCTTGACTTCTGCGGGGACGTTCTCAACCGCCTTTATCAATAGGGGCAATGGTATGCTGGAAATTAACCGTTCATACTCATATTTGTTCCCCAGAACATCCGTAACGACCTTTAATTGAGTGTCTATTGACTTGACTGCGGCATTGTACCTGATATCTGCATTTTCGGCCAAAACCTTCAAATATGAAGCATAGCCGCCCGACTGGGGATAACGCATCTCCTTTGCATAATAGGTTACTCGCTTGTCTTCCTGAAGGCTGCCAGCAATCACCTCTTCCAAAGATGGTTGATAAAGTCGGTTACCCACCCACTCCGTACGCAGTTCGCAGGCTTCTTTCATCCAATATTTCCGAGTATAGGCCATGGGAAAATGCTCGGCAAAGTAGTCGCCATACTGCAAACGCAGCCACTTTTCATAGTTTTCGGGAGGTGTGAGGACCTCAGTTGGGCGTTTACGGAAATCAGCAATCACCAGTTCGCGTTCAACAGGGTCAAGCGCATAAAGATTATTCTGTGCTGGATGTTTTATCCACTTGCCCTTATAAATATTGGATGGATTGGGGATGTGGGTAACAATCTCAGGACTGCCTGCACGAAAGATTCGATTTACCCGTTCGTCTTTAGCAAAAGAAAGATGAACAAAATGGTCGAAGGTAAAACCATCTATGGTAAAACTAACACATAAGCCTCCATAGCAATCTGTTTTTTCTAAAATTACCGATTCCCGTCCGGCCTCACGCAGTGCATAGGCTGCACCAAGTCCAGAAATCCCTGCTCCCAATATAAGATTTTCAGTATGCATCTTTCAACCATGTATATGTCAGCATTACGCCTTCGTCAAACGAATGGCTAACAAAATCACCTATATCCTGTCGCAATTTTGCGGTATCAAACATATCAAAATCATAACATATCCCATCATCGGGACGTACCCCAATTTTGATATATTCCTCACGCCCCGTCAATTTTCCTATGCGAAGCAAATAATCCCGTAAGATGCGAGGGGTGCCAGAACCAATAAAATAGGAGTCACGATGTTGTTCCACTTCACCCAAACGTATGATGGCCTCCAATAAATCGTCTGCATAGATGAAATCGTATGGCTGAAGAGCTGGACCAAACGAAGCTTCACGACCATTGAGAATCTCGGTCAGGGTGTAACTTATCAAATTCCCAGTCCGATTGCCCGTACCATATATATTAGAAAACTGCATCCAAACGAGTGACAATCCGATTGACTTGCAATATGACTCCAACATAATATGACAACAATGTTTTGCAACTCCATACATCATTCCTGCTGATGCGCACTGAAGATGCGGGAGGCTCTGTACAGATTGTTCTGCTACAGTCCCTGCCATGAGGAGTCTCTTGCACCCCAATTTCTTACATGCCTCAGCACAACGGAGAGCCATACCGATATTGGCCAGCTGGATATGAGAAGATGACTTTTCCATACCATTCACTCCACGCCATGCCAAATGATAGAAGGCATCATAATGAATATGAGGCACTTTCTCTACCAAATTCTCATCTATCCCAGTCTCCACCCTCGTTAGGAGAGAAGATGAAGGTAATGAAGTATTAGCAAAACTGATATCTACAGCAACAACTTCCACGCTTCGTTCTATCAGTTTACGAACGAGCGAACCGCCGACAAAGCCATTGGCACCGGTCACTAAAGCCCTTTTCATCCTACACAACAAAATTGTAATTTATGTCAGTCAACTCTTTTCTGTCGCCCTCACTTGGATCATGCACCTCTGGAATTAAGTCCATTAGCATACTGGTCTGAGTAGAATCGGCTCCTGCAAAAGCCATCCATAATCCAGGGGCAACTGTCAAGCGTTGGTAATTATCCTTAGGCGAAAGTGTAACTTCATAAAAATGGCCCTGTGTCAGACTATCAGGGCGGTCATCATAAATGACAAATTTCACTGCACCGACAACAACAACCAAGTTCAATACACAACGATTGTGCCGTTTCCAACCCTTTACTTGATGGGGTTCTATCTGTGTGAAATACGCCTCGCCAAATCCTGCAAATCCCTCATCTGTAGCCTTAAATGCATGCCAAAGGTCTCCTTTGGGAACATTAATTTGCCGTAAGGGGTGCAATGAAACACCATCTATCATAGTGCCCATACCAATTGTTCACTGGCAGCCACTGCCATATAGTCGTCTATTTGATTTATTGTCAAGGCATACATATCTTCCTTCTTTTCTACATAATATGCCTTGTACCATTCAGCAATGGCACGGATGCACTGTTCATAATGATATGTCGAATGCCAGTGTAAATAAGCCAATGCCTTGTCACAATTGAGTTTCAATAACGTGGCTTCACTGAAAGGAACATTTCCAGTCACCTTCACAGCCTCACCTGCATCCAATCCCCAAGCCAAAGCTAAATCCTTCGTCAAATCAAGAACCGTCTTTGTTTGTTCTGCCCGTGGCCCGAAATTATAGGCTTCACCATTTTCACTTCTCCCCTCTGCAAGGTACCATCCTAAATTGAGGTAGCCTGAAAGTGGTTCCAAAACATGCTGCCAAGGCCGAGTGCTCTGAGGACAACGGATTTCCACCGTTTTCCCTTGAGAGAAGGCCTTCATGCAATCAACTACAATACGGTCTTGTGCCCAGTCTCCTCCACCGATAACATTACCCGCACGAGCCACACCGAACTTAATATTGGGCATATTGGAAATAAATGATTTCCAATAGCACTTAATCGTAAGTTCGGCAGCCCCCTTTGAACCGCTATAGACATCCTTCCCTCCAAGTGCATCAGTTTCACGATATCCCCATATCCATTCCACATTGTCGTATGCCTTATCGGATGTGATAATTACACAAGTACAGGGCCAGTCTATAGTACGAATAGCTTCCAAAACAGATGCTGTACCCACCACATTGGTAGTAATCGTATCAAAGGGATTTTTATACGATTCTGAAACTATTGCCTGAGCAGCCAAGTGAAAAATGAAATCGGGACGCACTTCTTGCACGTATGATTTCATCGTTTCACGCTCTCGGATATCACCATCACGATGATGAACATACGTTCCCAATTTCAGGACATCAAACATAGATGGCGTCGTCGGCACGCCATCAGAATAGCCATAAACATCTGCCCCCAACATAGTGAGCCATGCAGAAAGCCACGAACCCTTAAAACCAGTATTCCCAGTTATCAGGACTTTCTTGCTTTTATATACATTTCCGAATGCCATAATTTAGAATTTTTGATGTCTTAGATACCTCTCAATCTTGTTTAATTTTGATAATTGGGACTTGTCTTTCCCACCTCTTCCATGGAGCCTTACCAGAAGCAAGTAGTTTCTCCAGCATGTCTTTCTCCCTCACATTATCCATACATTGCCAAAAACCTTCATGAATGTAAGACATTAATTGTCCCTCTTCCGCAAGCTGAACTAAAGGTTCCTTCTCAAAAACAGTATTGTCATCCTTCAGATAACTGAAAATTTCTGGATTCAGTACCATGTAACCAGCATTAATGGGAGCACCATCTGATATATGCTTCTCACGGAAAGATTTCACAGCATTGTCACCTCCAATGTTCAGCACCCCTTTTTCCTGGGCCATTTTTACTGCCGTTAATGTGGCTATCTTGCCATGTTGGCGATGAAATTCAAGCAACTTGTTAATGTCTACATCACAGACCCCATCACCGTATGTCATGAAGAAAGGTTCATTACCAACATAGTGCTGTATGCGCTTAATACGTCCCCCTGTCATTGTATTATAACCGGTATCAACCACTGTGACCTGCCAAGGTTCACAATTACTGGAATGAACCGTCATCTCATTTTTACCTTCCCGATAATCAAACGTCACATCACTATTATGCAAAAAATAATTGGAAAACCATTCTTTGATATATTCTTGACGGTAACCTCCACATATTATAAACTCTGTATGACCATAAAAGGCATACTCTTTCATGATATGCCACAAAATGGGCATACCCCCAATCTCTATCATGGGTTTGGGCTTAAATTGCGATTCTTCCGAAATACGCGTTCCAAACCCGCCCGCGAGCAATACGACCTTCATTTATTTATAATTTCTAAATGTAAAAATGGGGCTTATAGACTTATTACTTATCCCCTTTATTTAAGCTCTTTAATAGATAATCTTACGTTCTGACAAATTACAGCACCTATGCAATTCCGTTTCTTAGTTTTCTCTTGCCGCCTATAATAGGACTATAGCCCTGGTGCTTTGAAATCCTATAAAATATAGGTTTTCAAAGACTTACAGCAATTCAAAAGAGCTTTGTCCAACAAATGATGCTGTTTCATGCGTTAAAAACTCTTGCGAGTATTTGCAAAGGTACGCTTTTTTTTTCATCTATCAACTTCTTCACTCACTTTTTTGACAAATAAATGAAAGAAATGTATATGTAAAGCCACCCTGAAAAAGAAGAATACTTTCTTACGTCAGCATGAAAGCATTCTTGTAACTATAAGAATGCTTACTTCTGCCATCAAGAATAGTATGCTTATTCAGAGACATTCATTTTAATGCCAAAAGATTCTTAATTCTTCTTTCATCATTATTAGGAGTCACATCAGAAAGTTAAGCCTTCATTATCTATTACCCATAAGAACCATTAATAATTTAGGCGCAACTTTTCTCACTATTTCATAAACGATAATAGAAATGGCAATTTTACAGCAAGGTGTTAATAGATATTCAATGAAACGATACTCAATGCTCCTATCCAGAGAAAAAGGGAATATGAGTTCAGTGCAAAAAAACACGAAGTACACCGCGTGGAAAGCATAAATGAAAAACACCGATTACAAAAATAATTATTAATAGTGCCAAACCTATTTGAAACTAAACGTGATGATATTGTGAAAGAAGGAACAATACCAGCCAGAATAAAAATCTCAGACAATTTGACAACACCTATTTTAGTCTCATTATTATAAGGTATTAAAACGATAGCCACAATCAACGCTATCACACAACACGGAACCTCAACTTTTCTAAACAACTTGATTATATTGATTTTATTGATTGAGAAATAAGCCCCAAGACTAAAGTATAATAAACCAATGGAAGATAATCCATGGACATTGGGCCAAATCTCTAATATATGGGCTAAAGCGAGAATGCAAAGGAATGGGAACTTTAACTTTTTGATGGACCAGTAAATAACTGGTGTTAGTAAGCATACAACCATCAAATCTCTAACATACCATAGAGGAATATTGATTGGATATGTGTATTCGTGCCATATACCCAACCAATTTTCTTCACTTTCATTGATAAAAGAAAAATCCCATATCCAACGAATCCAATCAACAGATTCTATATACTTTTGAGCTGAAATAGTATATTTGTGATTAGAGAATCCTAAGATATAGAACATTAATATAGGAACTAACAAATGTATAACATTCCACAACACATAAGGAATAAAGAGTGTATAAAATCGTTTTTTCAATTTGTAGAAGTAGGTGGTTTTATTCCAAACTGAGCACTTGTAAAAAAACAAATATCCAGATATAAGGAAAAAACCAGGAACTGCAACTCGGGGAAGGACATTAGAAAAAGCTATTCGAAACAAATTCCAATAATCAACACTTGACAAAGAAGAAATATCGCTTATATCCACAAAATCGGGTATTTTGCCAACACCGGGACTATGAATAAAAACAACCATTACAATGAATGGGAACCTAAGCCAATAAAAGTCTGTGATTGCAGTGTATCCCAATCTAGTTTGTTACTTATCATGTATATGATATTTATTTTAATAAAAACTTTTTATACCTCTCAATTCTTTTACATGATTACCAAAGGTAAAATACCTCACAGATACATACTTCAATATTGAGAACTATCCGATTCTGTTGATTATTATGGTTAATTATTTGTATGCAAAGATACGAACTCTTTCTGAGAGTAAAAAACGATGATAGTAATTTTATTAATTTTAGATTAAAAGCTATAAGTGGAAAATCAAACACATTGCCAAATAATAAGGAAATTCCTTTTATTCACGCCAGATGGGCATGGTCATGCAACGGGCACCACCGCCGGCGCGGGGAAGTTCACTGCCTGGGAAGGCGGCCACGAAACGGGGGTATTGGTGCATGTCGATACGCCCAGATACGATGTCTTCGGCATTGAGGATGGAGAATCCGGCACGGTCAAGGGCATCGAGGGTAGCGGTGTTGCGACGATAACCCAGGATGCGTGCGTCGTCGAGAGCAAAGAAGTTGGCTCCGCTGTGCCACTGCTCACGCAACTGTACCCAAGAGTCGCAGCCTCCGCAAATTACGGGTTCTATGTCCCAACCCAATTGACGCAAGCCGTCCAAGAGGTTGTGAACCTGGTGGTAGGTGATGCGCCCATTGCTGATGCGGATGAGTGTGGTGGCCTTGTCTGCAAAGAGTCCTTCCTTGCGCAACAGAGGCTCGAAGGCCATGCACTGGTGACGGGATAGGAAGGTGAAGACCATGTCGAGATGGATGAACGACTCGGGCGAAGTGGGCAACTCCTGAACAAGGATGTTGAAATGGTCACGCTCGCGGGCAAAGGTCTGGGCAAGATAGTCGATGCCCTTGGCATTGGTACGTATGCCTTCCCCGATACAAAGCAGGTCGGGGGCTGCGATGTGAATGTCCCCGCCTTCGGTACGTGCCCAAGGATTGCGCGAAGTAGCGTTGAGCATCTCCACCCCAAAGAAATGGCGGAAGATGGCTTCATAGATGAGCGTCTCGCGTTCACGGACCTCGAAACTCATGGAGTTGATGAGGACACGGTCATAGATGGTGGACGAGGCATCGCGGGTGAACATGAGATTATAGAGCGGTTTCAGGAGATAGCGGTCATCGGAGAATCCGTCCCACTGCTCCCGTTCGTAGCCTTCGATGAGTATGCGTGCCAGTTCGGGGCTCGGGAGCGACATTAGATGTTCGTAGAGTCCCTCGTTTACCTGCTGCTGTTGCGAGGTACGACGGTCGTGACGGAGGCTTTCGGTCACAAGATGTTGGCGTATGCCGTCGTCGTGAAGCAGGGTTTCCAGGATGTCGATAACATAATAGACTTGCGTCCAGCGCTCAAGTACGCCACTGAACAATCCGTATTCGTGGTCAACGGTGGGTTTGTCGAGAATGTCGCCATAGAGTGCCTGGGCCGCATTCAACGGCGTCATGCGCTCTACCTCGATGCCAGGCCGGCGAAGCAAGACGGCGCGAAGGCGTCCGGTCTCTGAGGCTACGTGTACTTTACAAGGAGAAAACATAATGGAGTGAGGGAGTGAGGAAGTGAGGGGTTAGAAAAGTTCGGCAAGCATGCAACGGGCACTGCCGCCGCCGGCAGTCTCGATGGAAGAAAGACGAGGGGCAAGGATGCGCGTTTCGTGCTCTAACTGGCTGAGTTGTGCGGATGTGAGCGACTGATAGGCTGCATGACTCATCACGAGCAGAGGATGGCCGTCAGCGTTGTGCACTTCCAGCATATTTCCTGCGAAGTGGTGCATCTGGCTAAAACTGATGTCGATGACTTCTTTCCCGCCCTCACGAAGGCTCTGTAACAAGGCTTCACGCTGTTTGGGCTTGCGAATGCTTTCCAAACAGACGACTGCCTGACGCGAGCCCACGTGCATCACCACATTGGTATGATATACTGGCGTGCCAACCTCATCGCAACAATCGAAAAGCACATAGGTGTAACCCAATAGGTCTGCCCAGTCACAGAGTACCTGCTCATTGGTACGGGGAGAGCGACAAGCATAAGCGATGCGGCGGTCGCGGTCGAGAACCAAAGAGCCCGTTCCTTCGAGGAAGAGACCCTGCTGCTCGTAGTGAGTGAGATCGATGATGCGATGCCATTGCCTCATGCGCAATACGGGAAGCAGTTTATCCCGTTCGAGCCGACGGTTCGGGGCATACATAGGATATAACACCAACGTGGGACCATCCTCTTCGTGTGTGGAGAAACAGTTGTTCGGGAAGATTGAGTCGGGTGTCGGTGGCTCGGGTGTGTCCTGAACGATGTCGATGGTGACTCCGGCCTCGCGAAGCATCTGTACATAAGCGTCAAATTCGCGGACTGCCTCCAGCTGCGTGCGCATGGCCGCCTCGTGGTTGGCCGCACGTTGCTGGAAGGCATTATTCGTGGCGGTCTGTTCGTTGAAGGCAAAGCGCACGGGGCGCACCATCAACAAATGATTGGTCGTTTGCCGGTTCATTACTTCTATTTAATCGCGGACTACAGAGTCAGTGTAATCAGTGATCCGAAACAAGTTATTGTTCCTCAAAAGTCTCGCGGATGATGGCGATGGCCTGCATGAGGGCCTCTTCGGTGATGGTAAGGGGTGGTGCAAAACGAATGATGTGGTCGTGTGTGGGTTTGGCCAACAGACCCTTATCTTTCATGCTCAGGCAGATGTCCCATGCCGTTCGGCCCTTCACAGGACGGGTGACGATGGCATTGAGCAAACCACGACCACGCACTTCCAATATGGCCTCCGACTTTATTTTCCGCACTTCACGACGGAAAATCTCGCCCATGCGCTCAGCATTCTCTACGAGGTGCTCATCACGTACCACCTTCAGAGCCTCCACTGCTACACGTGCTGCCAAGGGGAACCCACCAAACGTGCTGCCGTGCTCGCCTGGACGGATGTTGAGCATGATTTCATCGTCTGCCAGACAAGCTGATACGGGCAATACTCCACCGCCAAGTGCCTTACCCAGCACCACAATGTCGGGGCGAATGTCATCGTGCTCGCTACAGAGCATACGACCCGTTCGGGCGATGCCTGTCTGTACTTCATCTGCGATAAAAAGCACATTGTGCTGGTGACAGAGGTCATAGCAAGTCTTCAGATAACCATCGTCGGGAACGAACACACCGGCTTCACCCTGGATGGGCTCGGCAATGAAGGCACACACCTCGTTGCCATGCTCATCGAGCGCACAACGCAGAGCCTCGGTATCATTATAGGGAATGCGGATAAAACCTGGAGTAAGCGGTCCATAGTTGGCATACGAACTGGGGTCGTTACTCATCGTTATGACAGTGACTGTACGGCCATGGAAGTTTCCTTCGCAGCAGATGACCTTGATGCGGTCGTTAGGGATACCTTTTTTCACAGCTCCCCAGCGGCGAGCCAATTTCAAGGCAGTCTCCACACCCTCGGCTCCTGTGTTCATGGGCAGTACACGGTCGTAGCCGAAATATTCGTGCATGAACTTCTCATACTCACACAGGGCATCATTATAGAATGCGCGTGAGGTGAGACAAAGACGGTCGGCCTGATCTTTCAGCACCTTTACGATGCGCGGGTGACAATGTCCCTGATTGACTGCAGAGTAGGAGGAAAGGAAGTCGAAATACTGCTTGCCTTCTACATCCCAAACGTAGATATCCTTGCCTCGGCTGAGTACAACGGGCAGGGGATGATAGTTATGAGCACCATAGTGCTCCTCCAGCTCCATCAACTGCTGGCTCTTGGTTTTATCAGTGTCTTTCATTAGAATTAGAAAAGGTATTAGTTGAAAGTTTGTGACAAAAATACGAAAAAAATGTAAAAAGTAAAAAATGATAAAAATATTTATGTACAAACAGGGTTAAAAATCAAGTTCGAGTTGCGTGGGAGGGAGTAACTGAAAGGTCATACGGTGGTAAGGCGTGGGGCCATATTGGCGAATGGCCTCACGATGGGCGGGGGCGGGATAGCCTTTGTTCTTGTCCCAATGGTATTGGGGATAGTCCTCGTGTATCTTCAGCATGAAGTCGTCACGGTAGGTCTTGGCCAGGATGCTGGCTGCCGCAATGCTCATGTAGGTGGCGTCCCCCTTGACGACGGTGGTGTGGGGAATGTCTTCGTAGGGCATGAATCGGTTGCCGTCAATGAGCAGATGCTGGGGGCGGATGCTGAGTTGTGCCACAGCGCGGTGCATGGCGAGGATGCTGGCGCGTAGGATGTTTATCTCGTCAATTTCCTCGTTGGTGACCACGCCAACAGCCCATGCGAGGGCTTCGCGCTGAATGACTTCGCGCAACTCGTAGCGGCGGTGCTCCGAGAGTTGCTTGGAGTCGTTGAGTTCACATAGGTGAGAAGTGAGAGGAGAAAGGTGAGAAGCATCCAGAAGAATGACGGCGGCAGCATATACA
>JAFVBF010000082.1 GCA_017480145.1 Bacteroidales bacterium | reverse complement strand
TTTCGGCTCTCGAAGTTGATGTGAATTTCAACGTCAATGTACTTGTCGGCTCAGATGGCATCATCCGTGGCGCCATTGGAGGACACCCCGACACAGCTGCCGACAGTGGTATTTCTATCGTAGTGTGCCCACTGCTGCGTGGACGTATACCTTGTGTTGTGGACGAGGTCACAACACTTATCACCCCGGGTAGCACAGTGGATGTCGTGGTAACGGAGTACGGCATTGCCGTGAACCCCAATCGTCCCGAGATTGCAGACCGCCTGAAGGCAGCAGGGCTCAACCTGGTATCATTGCAGGATTTGAAGAATCGCGCTGAAAAGATGATTGGAACTCCAGACCCACTGCCATTTGGAGACAAAGTGGTCGGTGTGGTGATGAACCGTGACGGCTCTGTCATGGATGTCATCAAAAACATCGTGGGATAAACCAATCTTCGATATCATAATGTACACGATAGTCAGATAATCAGATCTTCACAACTGATTATCTGACTATCTTTTTTGTCACTTTTTTTCTTCCTATCCATCACACCTTGAACGAGACGATTGCTCCGCAGCCCATCACATTAGACCAGCTGTTGGCAAGCCGAGATGAACGACATGCCATACAACTGGAAATAATCCAAAGCCACCCGCATCATACCCTGATTTGCCTCACAGTTGTTATGCCTGGCAGCATCAAGAGGAATAAGCAATCCCTCACGGTGGCCACTTCCGCCGTTGAAGCACTAAAAGAGGCTTTTCATCCAAATCCAGATCAACTTATCGAACGAGATTTACCGACCGGTTACGAAGCATTTCTTATAACAGAGGTCGGATGTCTTGAAGCCAAAAGGAAAACATGTGAGATAGAAGATACCCATCCCTTGGGACGCCTTTTTGACATTGACGTACTTGATGCCGAGGGCATACCCATCTCACGTCAAAGCATAAATCACAACCCTCGGAAATGCCTACTCTGCGATAATGAAGCCCGCTTTTGTATGCGGAATCACACCCATACACAGGACGAGTTATGGCAATATATCAACCAGATAATAGACCAATACGATGTACACTGAATACGAGATACGAGAAGTCCCGCTGAGGGTGCCCCGCTACAGGAAACAGGTTGAAGACTTTTTGCATCAGAACGGTCTACGGCTTGACGAGGTGGACTATTATGCTGGCGTTTACTCTCTGGATGGAGACGAAATGCTGGCAGGAGGCGGGCTTTCAGGCAATATTATCAAGTGCATTGCCATTGCAGGCAACCAGAGGTCCGAAGGATTGAGCAACCGACTTGTATCCCATCTTATCAGCATGGCTCGCTGCCGAGGATACAATAACATAAAAATTTTCACCAAACCAGAAAACCGAGCCATCTTTGAGAGCCTGTCATTCCGTCTGCTGGCCGAAGCACCCAAAGCCATACTAATGGAAACCGGCACGGGCGGACTTGACACCTATATCGATTACCTACGAAAACAGAGCAACCAGTTTGAGGAATATGGCAAAAGAATGACCCACCCCTATACCGGCGTAGTGGTGATGAATGCCAATCCCTTCACCAATGGGCACCGTTATCTGCTGAGGCAAGCCTCCATGCAGGTTGATACGCTTTACGTTATCGTGGTCAAAGAAGACTGTTCCCTGTTCAGTTATACGGAACGCAAGGCCATGATTGAGGCTGGCACACGAGACTTGCAAAACATCAAAGTACTTGAAGGGAGCGACTACGCCATTTCTGCAACTACCTTCCCCACCTATTTTCTCAAGCAACTATCCGATGCCAGCGAGACTCAGATGATGCTCGACCTCGACCTTTTCGCCCGCCACATAGCCACCGCACTTGGAGCCACGATCCGCTTCGTAGGCAGCGAACCTTCCGACCCTCTTACGGCTCGCTATAACGAGCTGATGAAACAGCAGTTATATCCAAAAATCGAGGTAGTTGAAATCAAGCGGATGGAAAATCCTATGGGTCCTATTTCTGCAAGCAACGTCCGAGCACAAATGCAAAAAGGCAACACCCGTATGTTGCTAATGGACGAAGTACCAAAGACTACCCGTCCGTACATCATAGCCCACATGGCCAGCCAGGCCCTGCGACAGGAGCTGGACTGTACGCCGAAGCCGGGATTAGTGGATCAATGCGACAGCGGTGCACATACTGATATGGACTACGGATTGATGAATATTAGTATCAAAGCGCTACATCCTTATTTCGTAAAATTGGCATTGCTGGGGGACTCCCCTACCCTTCCCTCTTTTGAAGAAATCCAATCCATCGGGATTGAAGCAGAGAAAGCCATGCTGCAAGCTACTGGAGGCATCAACACCCACAAGGGTGCCCTGTTCTCTATGGGGCTGGCCGTCGTTGCCACAGGGCGGGTTTTACGATCAACAGACTCATCTATGGATTCCCCTGTTGAGATTGATGAAGGTAATGTCATTAACATATTTCAGACAACCCTGAAGGGTCTTGCAGCCCTCTTTTCCCCTGCCGAAGACACCCATGGAGGACAAGTCGTAAAGACCTATCATGCCAAAGGCGCACTTGCCACCGCACAAGAAGGCTATCCCCTACTCTTCAGTGACTGGCTGCCTTTTTATCACAGCCATCGTAATGATGAATTCGTTCTGCACAAGACCTTACTACTCATCATGTCACAGATTGAAGACACCAACATTCTCTACCGTACCAATACCGAAACAGCCCAACATGTCAAATATGAGTCAGACAAACTTCTTAACGACTTCTCCATCGAAGGCATCAATCTGATGAATCAGGCATTCATCGGACAAAACATTTCTCCCGGCGGAGCGGCTGACATGCTGGCCCTCACCATCTTTATACATGACATGGTATCTGCCTTTGCCAATCCTAACAATTAAAGTCCACATAATAACAATCCCCAAAAACACAACAAAACAAAATGGTAATACTCGTTGTAATCATCGCAATCTGCCTGCTGGTATTCATTGTGCTCTCTTATGTCAAGACCAGCCCAAATCAGGCCTTAGTCATATCGGGATGGCCCAGAAAAACGCCCAAATTCCTCATCGGCACAGGCGGTATTCGAATACCATTTTTGCAGAAAATAGACAAACTGTATTTAGGGCAACTTTCCGTTGACATCAAAACCGATACATCAGTCCCAACCTCTGACTTCATCAATGTAGATGTCGATGCCGTAGCCAAAGTGCGAATCAACCCAAATCTCATTACCATTGCCGCTGCCAACTTTCTCGGAAAGACACGAGAGGAGATTGCACGCGAAATAAAAGATTCTCTACAGGGCAATATGCGCGAGATTATCGGCACACAAGATCTTCGCTCACTCAATAACGACCGCGATGGTTTTTCCAACCAAATTCAGGACAAAGCGGCTCCTGACATGGAGAAACTTGGCATAGAGATTCTCTCCTGCAATATACAGTCAATCACCGATAATGAGGGACTCATTCACGCCCTCGGCGCCGACAACACCTGCAAGATAACCAAAGATGCCTCCATCAACAAGGCCAACGCAGAACGCGATGTAGAGATAGCCAAGGCACAGGCAGCCAAAGAAGCCAACGATGCCAGGGTGTTGTCGCAAAAGGAGATTGCAGAGAAAAACACCGAACTCGAAATAAAAAAGGCCGAGTTGAAAAAAGAGTCGGACATACAGAAGGCCATTGCAGACAACGCCTATCAGATTCAGTTCCAAGACCAATTGAAGATTGTCAACGTGAAAACCGTGGATGCCAACTCTGCAAAACTGATACGAGAACAGGAACAACAGAAGGAAATCAACCGCCACACCGTCGAGGCCGAGATAGAACGCGCCAAACAGGAGCAACTGCTACGCGAGCAAGAGATCTCTATTCAGGAGAAAATGCTTCAAGCACAAATCAATAAGAAAGCCGACGCTGAAAAGTATGAAAAAGAAATCAACGCCGCTGCCGAACTGGAGCAACGCAAACGCAAGGCCGAAGCCGAACGCTACGAAGCCGAACAAGCAGCCATGGCATTGAAAGCGAAAGCAGAGGCAGAACTCTATGCCCAGCAACAGAAAGCCGCAGGTATCAAAACCGTTGGTGAGGCCGAAGCTGCAGCCATCCGTGCCAAAGGAGAAGCCGAGGCCGCAGCCATGGATAAAAAGGCCGAAGCCTACAAGAAGTACGGCCAGGCTGCTCTGGCAGAAATGGTGGTCAATGTGCTGCCAAGCGTGGCCGAGAAGATTGCCGCCCCCATTTCCACCATCAACGACGTACACGTCTATGGCACCACTGGAACCGAGGCCGCAGGACTCTCTGGCAATGTTCCCGTGCTGATGAAGCAAACCATAGAGGTTGTGAAGAATGCCACTGGCGTAGATCTCTCAGCCATCATGCAAGACAATTCAAAGGTGATGGCAGGCTCTGTGAGTGTTGACAAAGAGTAACCCTCACCCTAAGGCTAAAATATATAAAAAAGAACACAAGAAGGGGAGGGGTTGCTGTATGTGGCAACCCCTCCCCTTCTTGTGTAGGCTACCATCTCCAAACACACTTTTCAGCCAGCATAGCATAATCGGTATGAGAAAAAAATGCTAATTTTGCAAACGAACAATTCATTCACACTCTGTCTTATCGTTCGAGGTGAACACGATTGCTCAAAGCACCCAATACATACATAGTAAGCAACATTTATGGAAGAAGAAATCGTTAATCGTCCACAAAATGAATATACCGACGACAGCATCGTACATCTTGAGGACATGGAACATATCCGGTTACGGCCAGGCATGTACATTGGCAAACTGGGGGACGGTTCCTCACACGATGACGGTATATACGTATTAATCAAAGAGGTAATAGACAATGCCATAGATGAGTTTACCTCGGGTTACGGCAAGCGTATTGACATAAAAATCAATTTTGGAGAGAAGCGCGTAAGTATCAGAGACTACGGTCGAGGCATTCCGCTTGGCAAGATGGTGGAAGCCGTAAGCAAACTGAACACGGGTGCCAAATATGACAGCAAAGTCTTTCAGAAGTCGGTAGGTCTGAACGGCGTAGGTACGAAAGCCGTAAACGCCCTCAGCATCTATTTCAAAGTGCAAGCCGTGCGCGATGGCAAATGCCGGGTGGCAGAATTTGAAAAAGGCAAGCTGACAACCGACAGCGGCATCATCGACTGCACAGAGGGCAACGGTACCTATGTAGAGTTCATTCCCGACCCACAGCTTTTTGGCAACTACCATTTCATTGGCGAATATGTGGAAAAGCGCGTGTGGAACTACTGCTACCTGAATCGAGGGCTAACGATTTACTACAACGAGAAACGCTATTATTCCAAAAACGGGCTATTGGATTTGCTGTCTCACAACATGGAAGGAGACGGACTTTACCCCATCATTCACATCAAAGAAGATGATTTTGAAGCCGCCTTCACCCATGTAAACGGACAGAGCAGCGACTACTATTACTCCTTTGTGAACGGGCAGCATACCACCGAGGGAGGGACCCATCAGAGTGCATTTCGCGAGGGGTATGCCCGTGTGGTAAAGGAATTCTACAACAAAAAGGAATACGCGCCCGAAGACATTAGGCAGGGACTGGTTTGTGCCCTGTGCATCCGGATACAGGAGCCCGTATTCGAGGCTCAAACAAAAACAAAATTGGGCTCCACCCACATGGCACCCCCCGACAAAGATGGTAACTACGACAGCCCGCTACTGAAAACCTACGTCTTTGACATTCTGAAACGCAGCCTTGACAACTACCTGCACATCAATGCCGAGACGGCAGAGATATTGCAGCAGAAGATTCTCCAGAACGAGAAAGAGCGCAAAGCGATAGCCGGAATCAAAAAGGTGGCCCGTGAGGCGAGCAAAAAAGCCAGCCTAAATAACAGTAAGCTGAGAGACTGCCACGTGCACTACAACAGCAATCATGCCCGCCGATTGGAAAGCACCATCTTCATCACCGAAGGACTATCAGCATCAGGCAGTATCACCAAAAGCCGCGACGTGGACACACAGGCCGTCTTTAGCCTGCGTGGCAAGCCATTGAATACAGTGTCTTCCGACAAAGTAGAGGTGTACAAAAATGAGGAACTCAACCTGCTGCACAATGCACTTGACATTGACGATGGCTTGGAGAACCTGAGATACAATAACGTGGTGATTGCCACTGATGCCGATGTGGACGGAATGCATATACGCCTGCTGCTGCTGACATTCTTCCTAAAATTCTACCCCGAATTGATTCGTACCGGACACGTCTATATCCTTCAAACACCGTTGTTCCGAGTGCGCAACAAGCAGGTGACGCACTACTGCTATAGCGAAGAGGAACGCATTGCCGCCATAGCCAGCACACCCAAGGCCGAAATCACCCGATTCAAAGGTCTTGGAGAGATATCGCCCGATGAGTTCAAAGGATTCATCAATCAGGATATGCGGCTGGATCCGGTCCTTCTGCATAAAGACTTTGATACAAAGGGAGTTTTGAAATTCTATATGGGGGCAAATACCACAGAAAGACGCGATTTCATCATGCAGAACCTACGCATCGAAGATGATGAATCTATTATGTGCTAAAAAAATTTGCAACATTGCAAGAAACTTGGTACTATTGCACCAAATTTACTAACCATGATAAACTACAAGAGAACTAAAAAGAAACTGATTATCAGTTACAAGAACCTATCCGAAGACCTCAAATTATTTTTTAAGGAGAGTTATCCCGATGGCTATAAAGACTACATCCAAAAGATAACCAAGCCCGATGGAGAGCCGCTATTCGTGGTACCCATGGAGACTGAGGATACCTCCTACCTGATTCGTTTCGATCTTAAGATAGACACACTTCAAGCCAAAGACCTCGACAAGGAGATGTTTGACAGTGACGACAAGGGTGATGATACTGATTTTGCCCCCATGTCGGAAGCCCTGGAGAAGGACGACGACCTCAGTGGCAGTCATACAGAAAGAGTACTAAACCACGGTTCGTACGACAGCCTAATGGATGAGATGACAGATGGCGGCAAGAAAAAGAAAGCCATCAATGAGCTCGATGAGATTCGCAACGAACTGAAAGAAGAATTCAATGACGAGGATGAAGAGGAATATAAAGACAGCTATACCGAAGAGGATGAAGAAGATGATTTTGAACCTACCGAAGAGGACCTGGCCGAGGTAGAAAAAGATTTGCTGGGTGAGGATTCGGATAAAAAAAGCACGACAAAAGCAACTTCTAAGAAAAAGTCGACCACCAAGACAAGTAGCAAAAAAACGGCTCCGAAAGCCACGGCAAAAACCACTACTAAAAAAGCCTCTGGTGCTAAAAAAGCATAAGCCGACAATTGGTCTGGCCTTGTCACATCTTAACAGAAATGCACTTTTACTTCTCGTAAAAGTGCATTTCTGTTAGATACTGATAGACGGGTTCCGGCAGCAAATAACGAACGCTGCGTCCCTGCCGAATCTCTTCACGAATATAAGTCGACGAAATATCTAATAGCGGCATATCTACCATGATAACATTTCTGTGATGGGCAAATGCCCCCCCCGAATGTCCCGGACGAGGATAGACATAAATGTGATAATGTTCGAGGATGTACTCGTAGTTACGCCATCTATCCAAGGTTTCGAGATTGTCGGCCCCCATGATAAGGGAGAACTCTTTGTCGCGGTAACTCTCAGCCAGAGAGGCCAGAGTTAGCACAGTGTAAGACGGTTTGGGCAGTCCAAACTCAATATCGCAAGCCCGAAGCCTGTTATCGTCATATACAGCCCTGCGTACCATATCCAGACGCTGGCGTTCGGCGAGTAATGTCCGCCGCTCTTTTAGCGGGTTCTGTGGCGAAACGACAAACCAAACCTCTTGCAAATCAGAATGTGCAAGCATGGAATTGGCGATAACCAAGTGCCCTACATGAATAGGATTGAACGATCCGAAGAACAGTCCGATTTTGCGCATAGAACCGAGGAGGAATATTGTCCCTAAAAATATCGGCAGACCTTTCAAGGCTGCCGATACTTATTAATAAAATTTGTAATCCGAGCGCACCTGCAGATGCCGAAGTTTCTTGCCCTTAAAGGTATAAATCTGCGAAACCTCGCCCGCACCAGAAATAATCTTCAACACATTGACATCTACCACATAGGATTTGAGGAATTTGGTAAAATAGACCATATACACCTCCTGCATAGTCATGCCAACGTGCAGGCCATTTCTAAACACAATCTCAGGATCCGTAATCTTGGCGGATAGCATTTCAACTTTGCCCGTGGTGATACTGCGATAGATATCTATAAAACTGCCGTCAAGACGCTTAATAGTATTGACCGATACCTCCATGCCATTCATGAACTTGCGGTAGCCCACCTCGCGATACCATTGCAACTCGGTGTTAGTGATGTATTCCTCAAGGGTATTCCACTTGCCAAAAGGATAGATTACCTGCTCGGAAAGTGTATAGACAGTCATGGTGTCAGCAATAATTTTCACATCCTTAACCATGTATTCGGGGCGTGCATAGCTCATAATCCGAAGCGCCTTGGCGCGGGAACTGACCTGCTGGGCATTGGCGAAGATACTGAGGGAAGCAAAAGCAACGATAAAAAGGATTTTCTTCATAGATAAGTTGCAAAAATTCAATTTGCAAAGATACAAAAATATATTTAATTAAGAAGAAATGTTATCTTTGCCAAACGATTCAAATACGCTGTAATATGGAATTTGCGAACATCATTGCATCGCGGCTGGGACTGGGTCTGCGACAAGTTGAGAAAACAATCGAATTGCTGGAGCAAGGCTGCACCATACCCTTCATTGCCCGCTATCGCAAGGAGGCCACCGGGTCACTCAACGAAGTACAGATTGCCGCCATTCGAGACCTGCTCATCAAGCAGAAAGAATTGGAGAAACGCCGAGAATCCATAATAGCAAGCATTGGAGAGCAAGGCAAAATGACGCCTGAATTGGAAATGCAACTACAGCAGGCCGCCACGCTGACCGACTTGGAAGACCTCTATCTCCCCTACCGCCCCAAACGGCGCACCCGCGCCGCCATAGCCATAGAGCGAGGCTTAGAGCCGCTGGCCCTCGAATTGATGAAGCAGGACCACATTGATGTGACAGCTGCTGCCGAGCGATATATAGACAAAGCCAAAGGCATTGAGAACAAAGAAGAGGCCCTATCTGGAGCCCGCGACATCATTGCCGAGAAGGTAAGCGAAGACATTCAGGCCCGGGGCAAGATTAGAAATATCTTCAAAAGAAGTGCGCAGTTATCATCCAAAGTGGTCAAGGGGAAAGAGGCTGAGGCTGGCAAATTCGAGTCGTGGTTTGACTGGAAAGAGCACGCCATGCGAGCCCCGTCTCACCGCATCCTCGCCATGTTTCGCGGCGAAAGCATGGGATTGCTGCGAGTACATGTGCTTCCTGATGATGATACGACCTGCATTGAGGCATTGCAACGCCAGTTCGTACGAGGCAGTAGCGAGGCTGCACAACAGGTCTTTATAGCCGTTAGGGACGGATACAAAAGGCTGCTTTCGCCCTCTATAGAGACAGAGTTTTACAATCAGCTCAAAGACAAAGCCGACAGAGAAGCCATCCGTGTTTTTGCCGAAAACCTACGGCAACTACTGCTGGCCTCGCCACTGGGGCAAAAACGCACACTGGCCATCGACCCAGGCTTTCGGACAGGGTGCAAGGTTGTATGCCTTGACGCGCAAGGGCAACTGGAGCATAACGAGACCATCTATCCGTTCACCTCGGTAAGAGAAGAGCGTGCCGCCGTTGACAAGCTGGAAGCCTTGGTAGAGGCGTTCGACATTGAAGCCATCGCCATTGGCAACGGCACTGCTGGGCGAGAGACCGAGGAAGTGGTGAAACGCTGCCGATTCAAAAGACCAGTCATCGCCGTTATGGTGAGCGAAAACGGGGCCTCGGTCTACAGTGCGTCCGACGTGGCCCGCAGAGAGTTTCCAGACTATGACGTGACTGTGAGAGGGGCCGTTTCGATTGGACGAAGACTGATGGACCCGCTGTCAGAGCTGGTGAAAATCGACCCTAAAAGCATCGGCGTGGGGCAGTATCAGCATGATGTGAACCAGAACTTACTGCAAGAAAGTCTTGAAGATGTAGTAGTAAGTTGTGTGAACAGCGTGGGTGTAGAATTGAATACCGCCAGCCGCGAGTTGCTAAGCCACGTCAGCGGCATTGGCCCCTCGCTGGCAGACAACATTGTGAACTATCGGAACAAGAATGGAGCCTTTCGCAACCGACAGGAGCTACTCCAGGTTGAACGGCTCGGAGCCAAGGCATTTGAACAATGTGCCGGTTTTTTGAGGATACGGGAAAGCGACCATCCCTTGGACCGCAGCGCGGTACACCCCGAACGATACGCCATTGTGGAGCAGATGGCCCAATCCGTAGGCGCAAGCGTGGAGGAACTGATGCAGGACAAAAGCCTCCGCGAAAAAATAGACATCCGCAGATTTGTTTCTGACGACTGCGGCCTGCCTACACTCCAGGACATCATGCAAGAGCTGGAGAAGCCAGGTTTGGACCCACGCACCAAATTCGAGATCTTTGAATTTGACAAGAATGTATCCCGCATTGAGGACTTGAAACCTGGCATGGAATTGCCTGGTATCGTTACCAATATCACTGCCTTTGGAGCCTTTGTCGATGTAGGCGTTCACCAAGACGGACTGATACATATCAGCCAAATGGCATATCGCAGAGTAAACGACCCCAACGAAGTGGTCCACCTGCACCAACACGTCCGGGTAAAAGTTCTGGAGATTGATTTGAATCGTCACCGCATTTCACTGACGATGAAACTATAACCGTGCTTTCTCAGCCCTTGCACAGTCCCGATGGGAGGCGTCAGCACTCCCCATCCGTAAGTTCCTAACGCTACCTCCATCATTTTTTTTCTGCATCGGGAAAAGCCATATCAATAATATTCATATTTTTTCATTCTCAGGACGATTCTCAAGTTCGTCAATAGTCCTTCTTAGAAGGCTGTCAGTCTTCCAAGGGATTCACGACCTTTTTTATTTTCATTGTGCCTATTACCCTATTTCCCAATTCCTCTTCGATTTCCCTGTCCTTATAACTGAAGATCTGCTCGGCGATGAGAAGAATGTATGAAGTCACCTAACAGGTAATCTTTGGTACGATACTCTTTATGATGGCCAATCCATCCAAAATTCCATGAAAAAGTCACTTTTGGAATCACAAAAAACATGAAAAATTCTCAATTTATTGCAAATCCACTAAACAATATGCGAAAATCGCTTGATATTCGGAAGGAATCATGTATCTTTGCACAATAAAGTCACAATTATGGAAGAGAATAGAGACTTAAACCGCTTGAAAGTTGTGCTTGCAGACAAAAAGCGCACTAATAAGTGGCTGGCAGAGCAGTTAGGGAAAGACCCTGCCACCGTTTCAAAATGGTGTACAAATACATGCCAGCCAGATTTGGGTAATCTAATGAGAATTGCCCAGCTATTAGAGGTGGATGTAAATGAATTATTGAGATTCAACAACTAAGGTTATTTGCTTTAGGAACAACATGTCGCAGAAAAAAGAATTCATATCGAGCCGTAAGGCTGTTACATATCTTGATTTATTTGCCGGCGCAGGAGGTTTCAGCGAAGGGTTTCTGCAAGCATATACGGAAGACAAATATTATGACTTCCGTCTTGCAAGTGACATCAACGAGAATTGCGAACTGACCCATCGGGTTCGTTATAACAAAATGCTTGGCCTGGACACGAAGTTTATTTGTCAAGACATTATGGATGACTCCTTCTTGCCAAATCTGCTGAAACAGATTGGCAGGCAAAAGATAGATGTTATTACTGGTGGTCCAAGCTGCCAGTCATTCAGTCTTGCAGGGCGAAGAAAGAAACTTGACAAGCGTGATGATTTGTTTTTCCATTATCTGAAAGTAATAAAGGCTCTTCGCCCCAAATACTTTGTAATGGAAAACGTGAAAGGCATCCTAACAAAAGATGAAGGTCGCATCAAAGAGCGTATTCTTCGGGAAATACGCTCAATCGTTGATGACATGAAAATGTATCAGTTGCTCGCCTTTCTCGATGACTCATTGAAACCTTTGCTACCCACTGCAATATATGAGTCGATCTATCTTAGGATGAATATGGAAACAACGGATGAAAATCCGGATAAGACTTGGGAAATGTACTTTGGCAACTTAGACCAGCAACTTAAAGACGTAACCAAGCACCTCTCATACAATGTCAGCAAGAGTGACGAGTCTGTCAATACGGTTCGACACGGTCTAATTCTTTTGAAGATGAGACAACAGAGAGAGGCCATCCGTAAACAAGTTATTCAGTTAAAAACCACAGCACACATAGACAACGATGTCTTTATTGATGGTTATAATGCCATTGTAGAGACCATTTCAGATGAGCAAATTCTTGAAAAGACGATAGATGCGATAGATATAATTGCAAAGATGGGGAATTGCAAGCAAGAGGCTGAGAACCTGAAAAAGTCACTTGAAATACTTGTTGCCACATTCGATGAGTGTATCGAGTTCATCAGAGAAACTTTCAAGGGGCATACAAACACGTTGAATAACTTTGAAGAAATAATGAAGGAGGTTCGTCTTTACGACATTCAAGCACCTATCGTTGTTTTATCTGCAAACTATGGTGTTCCTCAAAATAGAGAGAGGGTATTATTCATTGGTTGTCGAAATGACCAAGAACTGATAACAGAAATCCCCCACACCGTTACCGAAGAGGAGAAAGTCAAAGTTTACGAAGCCCTGTGGGATATGGACATGGTGGGCAACGGAGATTCTGCGCAAAAGTATAAGAAGCCCAACACGATAGCAGAATATGAACCCGTAAAAATTCGACGTTGTTTGCAGGGCAAACCAGACGATAGCGGCCTATTGTTTTCAAAATGGTCTCGTATTGGCAGACTTGCACATCGATTCACATTCGACGAGGAGCCGTTCTATGTGGCAAACATGGCAGAATTAGACGATGTAAAGAAGCACCAACACATGGAGCTTTTCAATCACCAGACCAGTTTGCAAAATGATACCGTCAAAGAACGTCTGAAGGTAATCGCCAAACATGGTGATTATGATGCTGCAAAGCCCGAACTGAAAGAAAAGGGACTGGAATCTCAAAAGCGCAACTATACCGTTTTGAATCCCCTTGGACAAAGTCCAACCGTATGTACAATGCCGGATGATTTCATTCATTATTCGGCTTGTCGCCCAACAACAGTACGAGAAATGGCACGTCTCCAAAGTTTTGATGATTCTTTCGTATTTCAAGGGAAACGACAGACAGGAGGCAACAATCGCCAAAAGGAAATTCCTCAATACACGCTCGTAGGCAATGCCGTACCCCCATTAATGGCCAGAGCCATTGCAAATACAATTTTGGAACACATAAAGTAAGGAGTTGGTTATGGTTAATATGCGTCCATTTACTGCTTTTGAGCAAGAAAACTTGAAATTTCTTGTTAATCACAACGTGAAGTTCACCCAGATTGAGATTACACCAACAGGTCTTAGGAAGGGGATTCTTGATTCCACTGCCCCAATGCGTGCCTATTTCATGGAAGAGGGTATTCACAACTATGAAGAGCAACTTCAAGGTCAGAAACACAAGGTGATGCGCAATGCCGTTATCCTTACCGAAACGAGTCAGATTCTGACTCAGGCATCGTTTTATCGTCCCACAACAAAGAAGGGCGATCCTCGCATGTGGATTTATAAACTTGGCTCATACACAAAGGGTAACGACATTCATGTATTATTCTACTTTGAGCGCAAACTTCACTCAATCAATATCACTCATATAGATATAGCTGCTTGTTACAATTCTCCAATAATCACCCCTATCAAAGAGGTTTTGAGGGAGATATATCAGCGGGGTAATTCGGTTTCAGAAGAATTGCTTGGCAAGTTCCGTTCTGTAAGTGGGCAGTGGTTTGAATCAGAAGTGATGGCTGATACAGGTATCGGAAGAACGATTGAATCATTCTTGGGTATCAGCATGAATAGCGACAGATCACCTGATTACAAGGGCATTGAGTTGAAAAGCCACCGAGAAAAGAGATCGTCCAAGAAGAATATTCTCTTCACGCAGACACCAGACTGGGATATAAGTGCCTTGAAATCTGGACGTGAGATTGTAGCCAAGTATGGGTATGTGACGGATGGCGGTAAAAGGACGTACCAAAACACAGTGCAATGCGCTCCGCCAAACAGCCAAGAACTGTTCTTGAATGTGAATCAACTGAAAGCTTTGCTGGAACTACAAGCTCATAAGTCAAGAGTGGAAGACGTGGCGGCATGGCGATTGCTCAAACTGCATCAAAGATTATTAACCAAACATCATGAGACATTCTGGATTGAAGTAGAAAACGCCATTCACGATAACAAGGAATACTTCTGCTACAAACAGATAGAACACACCCGAAATCCAAATATCGGGCAGTTTGATGTATTGTTAGAGCAGAATCTTATAACGGTTGACCTGCTTCTCTGCCGTCCAAGTGGCAACGGCGACACATATTCTTTCAAGATAAAGAAAAAGGGTATGCCGTTACTTTTCCCAGAAAGCATTATTTACACCATTTGATTACAACTAATTAAAAATCATTGCTGTCCGCCAAAACTCAGATGAGTAATAATTATCTTCCGTAATACCCTTGAACAGGCGTTGCGTTTTCATATTTTAAAAGTAAGCCGCCTAATCGAAAAGCATTGGTTCGTCGAGTGGCGGAGATTTTTCTTCAAGGATTTTCATTTTCATAAGTGACAAAGGGGGCGAGTCCTTCTTCTACGCTTTCAGCAGATGAGCATGACACCATACCAGCAATCACCATTAGTATTAACACCCCACTTATTGCACATTTACCCAATTTCATCGTCCTGCATGGTGATTCCCAACGATGTAAGCGCATTGTTGCAGTTTCTGTGACTTTCATAAGTAAATGTTAAAAATCTTTTGTTTTAATCTACTTCAAATAACTCATGTTCTCCACATGAAGATTAATTATCCTGGACCAAGCGCACCGAGAACCCGTCGTAGCGATTGATGTAGTTGACCGGGCAGAAGCCGGAACCAACGAAGTACACGTGGTACGCGTAGTAGGCACTGCTGTGCGTGGCCGACCAATAGCCGCCGTAGGAGCCCGCACCGCGCACAGACGTCCCGAAGCGGCAGCCCGCAGCGGGAAGGAACACCGCACCTGCCTTCTCTATCTTCGCCCAGTCCTCGGAGCTAACTGCGTTGTCTTCCACATTCGGACTTCTGTCACCATACAGACCCTTGTTCACATGCTGGAATCCCGTCACTCCTGCGGGATGGCTATAACCGTCGGCAAAGATTATCATTCCAAACACATCATTGACCTTGGCCAGCACGTAACGATACTCACACCTACGCTCGTTGAACAGATAGACCCATTCGTCCTTGGTCAGCGTTCGCCACATTCCCTCCTTGTTGCCGCCATTGGAAATCTTGTTGTACACGCCCCAGTCATAATTGGAACTGTCCCCAGTGAGGTCCCTATTGACTGCCGGACCATACCACCGATCGTCAATGCTGGTACTGTAGGGATACTTCTTGCCTCCCTGGGGCCAGGGTTTATTCCAGCCGCTGGTGCCCCAGCCGAAGAGGTCTATCCAGTCCTCCTGACTTTCGCGCCCAGAAATGGTATTGTTGCCAGCGGCAGCACCTATCATGTCGTACTGATGCTCGGCGAAACGCCAGGTGTCGGAACTGGCCTGGTACTGCAGGTTGCCCTTCGAGAAACGAACCCGCCTGAAGAGGCTGACGGAGAACTTGCCGCGCACGGCACCCTCGGGGGTCTGGCCCTCCAGTCCGGTCCGAATTATTGCCATTATGGATTCCATTGCTTCTATTTGTTTTGTTGTTTGTTCTCCACATGAAGGTTAATTATCCTGAACCAGGCGCACCGAGAACCGGGCGTTGCGATAGTTGTAGTAGTCCGGGCTGAAGGAGGAATCATAGAAGTACACGTGGTACGCGCCGTAGGCACTGCTGTGCGTGGCCGACCAATAGTAGCCGTCGGAGCCCGCTTCGAACACAGACGTCCTGTAGCGGCGGCCCGCAGCGGGAAGGAACACCGCACCTGCCTTCTCTATCTTTGCCCAGTCCTCGGAGCTAACTGCGTTGTCTTCCGCATTCGGACTTCCGTCACGACCCAGACCTTCGTTCACATGCTGGAATTCCGTCACGCCTGCGGGATGGATATAACCGTCGGCGAAGATTATCATTCCCACCACATCATTGACCTTGGCCAGCACGTAACGGTACTCACACGTACGCTCGTTGAACAGATAGACCCATTCGTCCTTGGTCAGCGTTCGCCACATTCCCTCCTTGTTGCCGCCATTGGAAATCTTATTATACACGCCCCAGTCATAACTGGCACTGTCTCCAGTGAGGTCGGTCAGACTGCTATTGCCTACCGGACCATACCACTGATAGTCACGGCTGATACTGTAGGGATACTTCTCCTTGCCGCTGGGCTTGTGTTCATTCCAGCCGCTGGTGCCCCAGCCGAAGAGGTCTATCCAGTCCTCCTGACTTTCGCGCCCGGAAGTGGCATTGTTGCCAGCGGCAGCACCTATCATGTCGTACTGATGCTCGGCGAAACGCCAGGTGCCGGAACTGGCCTGGTACTGCAGGTTGCCCTTCGAGAAACGAACCTGCCTGCCGTCGCTGACGGAGAACTTGCCGCGCACGGCACCCTCAGGGGTCTGGCCCTCCAGTCCTGTCTGAATTATTGCCATTAGGGCGACAAGCGACAAGGTAACAAAAACTCTTTTCATACTTGTATATCTGTGCATTGGATGGACAAGCATTTACCACGTCCATATATTTGTATTTGATGTGTTGCTCCTCTGCTTTGTCGTAGAGTTACCAAACATATCCGTACTGCCAGTAGTGGAAGTACCAATAACCCTTCCATAACTGTCCCTGTGTGTGGTAGTTGTATTTCCAAAAATGTCAGTACTTCCTGTGGTTGAGGTCCCAGTGACACGGCCATAACTATCTCTATGAGTCGTTGTAGTGTTGCCGAACATGTCTGTTTGACCTGTTGTTGACGTCCCAGTCGACTGACCGTAACTATTGCGATGCGTGGTTGTTGTATTACCAAACATATCAGTTTGCCCCGTAGTAGATGTGCCAACAGATTGTCCATACCCGTTCCTATGGGTTGTAGTTGTATTTCCAAACATATCCGTTCTGCCTGTTGTAGACGTTCCTGTCGTTTGGCCATAACCATTACGATGAGTTGTTGTTGTGTTACCAAACATGTCGGTACGTCCAGTTGTTGATGTTCCGACTCCATAATACTGTGCATTTGCTGCTGTTAGGGCAAACATTGTTAATAATGTAAATAAAAACTTGCGCATAATTTGAGAGATTTAAGTTAAACGATTATTTCTTTTTACGAATCGCTTTTAATTCTTTCAATGCAGATTCAGCGAGATAGTAGCCTTTTCGCTTAGCTTTTTTATATTCTTTCTTAGCACTTCTAACGTCACAAAGCGATTGAAACACTCTTCCTCTGTCCAAACCGATTCGGCATCATATTGAAATCCATAATCATGGCACCATTGCCGAAGAAATTGAGTCTGTATGCAAAGTAACTCAATATTATCACATAAATGTGACACTTGCAAGCCTTGCAGCCCTTCACTCTCATCCAAATAATACTCTCTGGGGAGAACCTTCGTTCCAGAACCAACCTTGTTGTTTATCCATAAGCGTGACTGTTGATAGACTGATCGGTTCAGCCATGCTTATATTCCTTTTGTATTTTCCAACATATCATTCATTATTCGGCTTGTCGACCAACAACAGTACGAGAAATGGCACGTCTCCAAAGCATTGATGATTCTTTCGTATTTCAAGGGAAACGACAGACAGGAGGCAACAACCGCCAAAAGGAAATTCCTCAATACACGCTCGTAGGCAATGCCGTACCCCCATTAATGGCCAGAGCCATTGCAAATACAATTTTGGAACAACGAATCAACCAAAAGTCAAACAAGCAACGAAATTATGAATCTAAATGAAAAAAAAGTGCTGGTGGCCTACTTCTCTTGGAGCGGCAACACCAAACATGCAGCACAGTACATCGCCCAAAAATTGGGTGCCGCCGAGTTTGAAATCGAGCGTGTAAAACCATACCCCACGGACTATACGCCCTGCACCGAGGATGCCAAGGTCGAGAAAGAGGCTGGCGAGCGTCCGGCCATCAAGGGCAAGGTGGAAGACATGGCGCAGTACGACGTGGTGTTCGTCTGCGTCCCCGTGTGGTGGTACACCGCCCCGATGCCCGCCTTCACCTTCATGGAGCAGTACGACCTGAAGGGCAAGACCGTCATCCCCTTCTGCACTGCCTACAGCGGCCCGTCCTCAACC
>JAFVBF010000081.1 GCA_017480145.1 Bacteroidales bacterium | reverse complement strand
ATGTCCCGTGCAGTGTCCTGTAAGGCTGTGGTGTCGGCCTTACCGTTAATCTTGGTGTTCAGTTCTGCGACATGAGCGGCAAGTGCAGAGCGGATGTCCCGTGCGGTGTCCTGTAAGGCTGTTATGTCGGCCTTACCGTTTATCTTGGTGTTCAGTTCTGCGACATGGGCAGCAAGCGCGGTTCGGATGTCCCGTGCAGTGTCCTGTAAGGCTGTGGTGTCGGCCTTACCGTTTATCTTGGTGTTCAGTTCTGAGGCTTGGGCGGCAAGCGTGGTGCGTATGTCTCGTGCGGTGTCCTGTAATGCTGTGGTGTCTGCCTTACCGTTTATCTGGGTGTTCAGTTCTGCGGTTTGGGCGGCAAGCGCGGTGCGTATGTCTCGTGCGGTGTCCTGCAAGGCTGTTGTGTCAGCCTTAGCGTTTATCTGAGTGTTCAGTTCTGCAGTTTGGGCGGCAAGCGCAGAGCGGATGTCATGGGCTGTGTCCTGCAAGGCGGCTTGAAAGAGGACGGAGTCATTCCTGCTTTTGGCATAAAGACTGGCAAGAGATTGCTCGTCCCGGTTTTGTTCCTCGCGAAGGGAGGACACACTATCGGCAAAAGATTCCCGTAGCAAAGCGACAGAGTCCCTGAAAGCAGCTTGCAATATGACATTGTCCGATTTGGCATCTGCACGAATAGAAGCCGCGGTGTCGGCAATCTGATTTACAACCCGCCCGAGTGAGTCAGAAAGGCCAATCAGGCTGGAGGAAGTTCCGGCATGAAGAGCATACGGGACACTGAGCAACTGGCTGACCTGCACCGATGTATAATTGTTGCCTCCTTCGGGATCAATCTCGCTCTTTACAAAATAAGGTCCCTCAGACCAGTTGATGGATGCGAATGAGGCCGTTGGATGGCTCCCCTCGCCAATGTTCAGGGTGAACAATCCATTGACATTTGTATGCGTGGCATGCTCCTCAGCGTAAACCACAGGGCCATCCACAGTTCCCTGAACTATGGAGATGCGTATTCCGACAGGTTCGTTGGCTGCCAAGCGATTGTTGGCATGTCTCACAACGGCCTGAAAACTGAAAGCCTGTGGGGCCTGTCCCAACACAGACAACGTAGCCAGTAAGAAAATTGCAATAAAGAATAATCTTTGTCTCATATTAATGTTTGATTTTTGATTTTCAACAATAGAATCTTCTGCTATCGACCAACATACCTATCCTAAAAATGCAGCAACCGCTGGCGCGAAAGCATCCCTCAACGAGTTGACTTGCCAAATCCAAAATGGTAGGCGATACAGAAGCCTGCGGCATAGTACCTATATTCACTGGCGATGCCGGCCTGCATCAGAGACAGCCGCCTTGCGGTTCCATTGACGACATCTACCACCTCGGCAGAGGCCAGATTGCTCTTAAAGCTATTGAGCGCATACGAACCGTAGAGAGAAATCGAAACCATGTTTCGTTCGTCGAAGGGGAATAGCCATCCTATTTCAGCAGTCACCATGGCAAAAAACGGGTGCTTGACATCTGTAGGCGTGTAGGTGCCGTTGCCGCCATTGGCATTCATTGTGCGGGTTGGAATGCCCTCCAGCCGGATTCCCAGATCCTCTATTTCGGACAACTGATAGGTTGACGGCGAATAGGCATACGAGCCGAAAGAGGTCAGTGACGTGGCGGCTGCCATACCCGCATTTAGATACAGATGGCGGGCCTTGAACGACAGCATCAGGGGGATCTCTATCATGGTGAATGTTTTCGCCTCATGAGCCTGGTTCGTATGGACGGCCATGGTGGCCGAGTGCATCGTTGTGTTGGTGCCATCGGAGATGAAGACGCTGCCCTGGCTGGACGAAGCGATGTCCTTGTAGCGCTCATTGTAAAACATATAGGCGATGTCGGCGCCGGTGGACAGCCCTATGTGACGGGTCATCCAGTAGGTGTAGCCAATGCCCATTCCTGCCGACCAGTTGCCGAGTGTGGCATAGGAATAAGCCTCCTGAGAAGCTACGGGCATGGCTCCCATGCCGAAACGCAGGAAATGGGCGTGAATCTCATGTCGTGGCACTCCTGGGGTCGCAGCGGTGGAACGACTTTCGGGAATCGTTAGCAACAAGGCTCCAATGGCCAGTATCAAAGAATATGCCTTCATTTGTCAAAAAAAGGGTTGGAAACTATCTTACGACAAGTTTGTGAGACGAATGACGTCCGTCGGACAACGTCAGGTGGACGAAATAGATGCCCGTGGGGAAGTCGCAGACCAAGTCTGTCTGTGTTCTTGCGGGAAGTGTCAGCACGTTTCGTCCCTGCACATCGAAAAAGCGCAGTGTGGCACCCTCAAGTAGCGCCGCCTCCATCAAGGCCACGATATGCACCTCGCTGCCCTTGGCCACAGGGTTAGGATAAAGGTTCACCTTCATGTCCGTGGCAGCGGACTCCAAAACACCCGTCTTCCCGATACAAATGGTGTTAGACACCACCCATTCTTCCTTTGTAGAATCGGTGGGGACCTCCAAGTAGTAGCATCCCGACAACGGCGAACCGTCGGCATTAAAAAACTTGTCAGCCGCCGTGTCCTGAACCATCAGCACGCCGTCGCGATACCACCGATAGTCGGCATAATGTGCGGACGAATAGCCCTCGTATTTATGTCCGACAAAAAGCACCTCGTTATTGTAGTTCCATATCACGGGTAGAGGCAGATGCTCTATGATGACCAGATGCAGATGCATCAGGCTGTCGCATCCGTGGACTGTCGTTGTCTGCCTGTCGTAGTCTCCCGACAGGGTCAGGTCGGTCCCATGCCACTGATAGCATTCCGAGGACTGGACATACAAATCCGTGTCTTGGTGAGGATAGACCGTGAGCATATAGAAAAGTATCGAATCGCAACCGCCTTCGGAAAGCAGCCGCAACATGAAACTATACTGCCCCGGGTTGTCGGTGCTTATCGTGGCAGGCAGGCTGTAGCCTGATGGCAACAGGGATTGGATGCGGTCTCGCTCGCCCTGGCATATCTCGTAGCGTATGGTGTCTATCGTGGGAATGCAAAAGCCCTGCTGCACACCCTCTTCCAAAGAGAGCGACCGCTCATGATGACTATAGAAACTCTGTCCGATGGAATAGCTTATGCTGCCAGAGGCATCCTCATGCGTACTACCCGCCGACAGTACCGCCCACTGACGCATGTCCACCTGAGCAAAGGCAGTCAGTGCGGAGAATGGGAAAAATAATAACAGAAAAAAGCGCAAAAGTCCTAAAAAGAGACCTTTGTGATTATGTAATACTCTGATTATTAATACTTTGCCACCCCCCCCCTCACTACAGATGAATTGGGGTTAACGGACATACAGGGGCAATCAATCAACATGGGACAGAGATGCATTTTTCGCATTGCCATTTCCATAAACCATCATAAATCATCCATTAGCGGATGATTTTTAAAAATTAGTATAATAACGATAAAATTTATTGCAGCAATATATTCGATTTATTAATTTTAGAAAAAAAAAGACCCCTGCGGAGTAATTCGGGGCGATGTCCTAAGGGTGTCTGGTATTGCAAACGAAATCTTTTCAACAAAAGCAAGCAAGTTTTCAACAAAATATAGTATCTTTGCAAATGCTCTTTCAATGCGGCAAAAGTATTGTAATGGGCTGAAATCGAACGGGTAAGCACTGCATGGACGCACCAATCATCACACTCACAACCGATTGGTCCACACAGGATTTCTATGTGGGCAAAGTCAAGGGACGGCTCTTTTCCTCCATCCCTAATGTCCGTGTTGTTGATGTGACGCACAGCATTCCCGTTGCCGATAAGCTTTCGGCGGCCTACGTGGTTCGCAATGCCTGCTTCGATTTTCCGCAGGGCACTATACACATCATCGATGCCTGTGGTACTCGTGCGGTGGAGAACACGGTGGTGGTAGAGTCTCGCGGACAATACTATATTATGGTGGATAACGGGCTGCCTGCATTGATTTTTGGAGATGACTATACGCAGGCTGTCTCGGTCGTTGATTACCCCCTGCCTGCGGCAGGAGTTTTTTTGGCTCACGACCTTTTCTGTCCCGTGGCGGCACTTATTGCCCGCGACGTTCCGCTGTCGTCCATAGGGCAGCCATGCGAACACCTACGCCCAAGCAATCCATATGGCTACCTTTCCGAACCCGACCAACTGAAGGTTTACATCACCTACATCGACACCTACGGCAATGCCTACTTAGGCATTACGAACGATGAGTTTGAGCGGCATCGCGAAGGGCGTTCGTTCAAGATGTTTGTTCGCGAGTGTGTTCTGGACGAAGTGGTAGCCCCCAATGGAGCCCCAGGAGCCACCTCATCCTCACGAGTCGACTTGCAACTCACGGTATCTTCCACTGGCAGCCTGATGCTCAACACCACTCAGATTTCGGAGAATGCCAGCCGACTTTTCGGCCTGCGAACCATGCAGACTGTCAAGGTTCTATTTCACTAAGTCCCTATTGCGCAGCAAGGGACGGGGCAAGCCCGCCCTCATGATGCGTCAATTGCTTGGGGAAAAAGTCTCGGATGGACCACGAAAGGCTGATAAAGACACAGCGAAAGAAGGAGAGTTCGAAAATAATTATATGTACGTTATTGTTTGATCAACATTGTCTTACGGTATTTTGCGTTCTCTTGCCATGATTTTTTTTTGTCAATATTGAAAAAAGTCGTATTTTTGCAACCGATTTCGAGAGAACGAAACCTTCCTCAATAGCTCAGTTGGTTAGAGCACCTGACTGTTAATCAGGGGGTCGTAGGTTCAAGTCCTACTTGGGGAGCACGGAAGAGGCAAATCCTAAAAGATATGCCTCTTCTTCTTTTCTGTAGGAGTGGGGCAAGCATGTCGTCCACACATAGGGCAAGGCTTTTGGGACACACCCATATTGAAGGAATGGGCATAGGGAGCAGAGAAATCAAAGAAAAAGTGTACATTTGTTATCTTCAATCTCAATCCCTTGCAAGATGGAAATGCTTAAACATGAATGCGGTATCGCAATGGTGCGACTGCTGAAGCCGCTGTCTTATTACCAAGAGCATTACGGAACGTGGCGTTACGGCCTCAACAAGCTCTACCTCCTCATGGAGAAACAGCACAACCGCGGGCAGGACGGTGCGGGCATAGCCTGCATCAAGACCGAAGTGCCTGTTGGCGAAGAG
Organism: Bacteroidales bacterium; assembly: GCA_017480145.1. Taxonomy (GTDB): domain Bacteria; phylum Bacteroidota; class Bacteroidia; order Bacteroidales; family P3; genus Colimorpha. Next base: position 33,811 of record JAFVBF010000081.1, on the reverse strand, counting down.
TATATCTTCCGCGAGCGCGCCATGGGCAGTGGCGCCATCAGCGAGATTTTTGATGAGGCAGCACGCAAGATACAACAGTCCGAAGCCTATGGCGACTCTCTGCTTAAGACGGCTTTCGCCGGCAACATGTACATGGGCCATCTGCGCTACAGCACCACAGGGCGGCAGGGTACACAATTTCTGCACCCACTGGTGCGTCGCGACAACTACCGCACCAAAAGCCTCTCCATCTGCGGAAATTTCAATCTGACCAATACTGACGAGGTTTTTGACATGATTGTGGCCAAGGGGCAGAACCCCCGCGGAACGGGGGACACCTTCGTGTTGCTGGAGCAGCTGGGACACAGGCTGGACCGCGAAGTGGACCGCCTCTACATGGAAGGCAAGGAGCAAGGGCTGACAGGACTGGCCCTGAACCAATATACGGAAAATCGTATGGAGATTGCGCGGGTGCTTCGCCAGTGCGCTCCCTATTGGGATGGCGGCTACGTGATTTGCGGCATGAACGGCAGCGGACAGATGTTCAGCCTGCGCGACCCATGGGGCATTCGCCCAGCATTCTATTACAAAGATGACGAGGTGGTTGTGGTGGCCTCCGAACGCCCGGTCATCATGACGGCCATGAATGTTCTGGTGGAGGATGTTCACGAACTCCAACCCGGACAGGCCATTCTGGTCAATAAGGCCAACGAGGTGTCGGTGGAGCAGATTCTGGAGCCCAAGCCTGTCACCAGCAAGTGTTCGTTTGAACGAATCTATTTCTCACGCGGCAGTGACAAGGACATCTACCAGGAGAGGAAACGCCTGGGATACAACTTAGTGCCAGCCATCCTGAAAGCCTGCGACAACGACCTGCTCAACACGGTTATCTCCTTTATTCCCAACACCGCCGAGGTAGCCTACTATGGCATGTTGCATGGCTTTGAAGACCAACTCAACATGCAGAAAGCCCAGGCTATCGCCGAACTGTCCAAGCAGGAGCTGACCGAAGAGACTATCCGCAAAATACTTAGCTCGCGGGTGCGCTCGGAAAAAGTGGCCATCAAGGACATCAAGCTCCGCACATTCATCACCGAGAACAGTTCGCGCAACGATATGGCCGCCCATGTCTATGATGTCACCTATGGCATCATCCGCGACCATGAGGACAATCTGGTGGTTATTGACGACAGTATTGTGAGAGGAACTACATTGAAAAACAGCATTATAAAGATACTCTCCCGTCTTCGTCCCAAAAAGCTCATCATCGTTTCCAGCTCGCCCCAAGTGCGCTATCCCGACTTCTACGGCATCGACATGTCCAACATGCACGACTTCATTGCTTTCAAAGCCGCTATCGCACTGCTCGAAGAGAGAGGCATGACCAGCATCATCGACGAAGTCTATCGTCAATGCAAGGCCGCCGAGGTGCTGCCCAAAGAGCAATGTGTCGAAAACTATGTAAAGGCCATTTATGCGCCTTTCTCTGACGATGATATCTCTAAAAAAATATGTGAGCTGGTGGCCGCGGGCAATCCCGTGCCCGTGGAGTGCATCTTCCAAACGCTGGACGGCCTGCATCAAGCCTGCCCCGACAATCAGGGAGACTGGTACTTCAGCGGAGACTATCCCACTCCCGGCGGCATGAAGCGTCTTTACAGAACCTTTGTTGATTACTACGAGAACTTCCGCATGGGACGGCAATGAACATCAAGCTCCTTGTAGTCGGCAAGACCGATGCGACCTACCTACAAACAGGCATAGAGGAATACGCTTCACGGCTGAAACATTATGTCCGCTTTGAGATGGAGGTCATCCCCGCACTTAAAGACCAGAAGAATGCCTCGCCCGACGAGGTAAGAATGCGAGAGGCGCAGCTGCTGCTGCGCCATTTGGAGGGCTGCGACCGCATCGTCCTGCTGGACGAACACGGCAGCGAACACAGTTCTGTTCAGTTCTCTCAGTTTCTGCAAAAACAGATGAATGCCGGAATCCGTACCCTGGCCTTTGTCGTAGGTGGTGCCTTTGGCTTTGCCCCCGAAGTATATGCCGCAGCCCATGACAAAATCTCCCTTTCACGAATGACGCTCACCCATCAGATGGTACGCCTTTTCTTCATTGAGCAACTGTATAGGGCTTTCACCATACTCAAGGGCGAAAAATATCACAACGAATAATATTGAAGAACGGAGGGGGCATTGCCCTCATAGACATCCAAACACCAATCGAATATGCAGCTGAAACTCTCTTTTTTAGAAATACAAAACATGATAGCCGCCAAGACGGGCAAGAACCTGCCTCTTAGCTATAGCGGCACTCACACGGTGCGTATCAGCTATGAGGTCAATGTTCTTTTCAAAACCACTTCTGTGGGTCTTGACATCACGGTGGACAGCATAGAGGGCAACACGATATTCCTTTCATACGATGGTGGGGCTGGCATCGAATTCATGATTCGCACCGCCCTGAACAAAGTCAAAGACCAACCCGGCGGCGACATGATAGAGCCTCTGGATGGCTGCCGCCTCATGATTATGCTGGGGCGCAACCCCCAAATGGTACAGCTGCTGGGACGCATTGAACTGAAGGACATCCATTTTGACGAACAGCACGTCATGATTGATTTTGTGCCTCGCGCATAATGCCCTCTTTGGCGGCTGCTCCGTAGGACGAATCCAAAGAACTGAGGGCTTGCCTACCGAGGGGAGTCGGAATGCCGCTTTTCTAACGCTAACAGATAATGCTTGGCGGACAGCCCTCCGGCATAGCCCGTAAGGCTGCCATCGGAGCCAACAACGCGGTGGCAGGGTATTAGGATGCTCATGGGATTGGCACCTATAGCGGCTGCCACGGCACGAACGGCCTGTGGAGATTTCATCTGTTCGGAAAGCCACTTGTAGTTGGTTGTATTGCCATAGTCTATGGCAGTCAACAGGTTCCACACTTCCATCTGGAAAGGTGTGCCAACCATGCGGAGCGGGAGGCTGAATGCTTTGCGCTGACCGGCAAAATACTCATCTAACTGTCGGAAGGCCCTGTCGGTTACTGGAGAGGCCGCTTCCTCAACAGTTATACCGAGAAATCTGTACAGCCGATTCAGGCTGCGCTTCATGCGCAGAGGTTCGTCCCATTCGCAGAGGCATATTTGCCCATCAATACCGCCCACGGACAGTTGCCCACAGGGCGAAGCGTATCGGTCAATGCTCAGGATGCCTTGATGAGCTTTTGGGGGAGACACCATTGGGAACTACTCAAAATGCTCCTTGATTTCGGCTTTCAGAAATTCCACGGCCTCGTCAATGGGATTGCGGTCCTTGGCCATAGTGGCAAAGATGACGCCGGCAAGCGTGTCGGGCGTGGCATCAGCCGGGATGGCTTGAGCCGAATTGTTCACCAAACTCAGCATCTCTTCTTTGGCAGTACGAATCTTGGCCCAAGCCTCGTTGGACATATAGACCTGCTGGCTGAGGTTGTGCTCCCATTCGCGGCGAATGTCGGAGGTCAGGGCACTGCGCAGTTGTACGGCATCCATGCCAGGACGATAGCATCGCATCACCAAACTGCTGGGTGAGATGCGTTCCATAAAGAGCACCATGCGCTCGTAGGCCTGCAGGCGTATGGGGGAGACCACTCGCAGCGTCTCGCGCCGCTCGTCAATCTTCATCTCCAGCATCCGTGCATTCTGCTGGTTGTCGAAGTAATGCTTGATAATCAAGTAAAACAGGAATCCCGTAAGACCCACCGAAAGTAATGCAGTCAAAACGATGATAATACAAGAAAGGAGTGGTGACATGATGAATAGCGATTAATATTTGACCCTTAAAGAAAACGCCGCAAAGGTACAAAATAATTACGTATCAAGGACACGTTGCTGCCGAGTCGTTGGGGGATAGATTTCAGCAGGCCGAATGGCTCTATCCCGACACGGCGGCTGTAGCGCAAATGTCCATCGGCATGGGAAGCGACTTAGTCCAGCTTTAGGACGGCGAGGAAAGCACTTTGGGGAACCTCGACGTTGCCCACCTGGCGCATACGTTTTTTGCCCTCTTTCTGCTTCTCCAAAAGTTTGCGCTTGCGCGTAATATCGCCGCCATAGCACTTGGCCGTAACGTCCTTACGCACCTGTCTCACGGTCTCGCGGGCAATGATTTTGCTGCCTATGGCCGCTTGTATGGCCACGTCAAACTGCTGGCGGGGAATAAGGTCCTTCAGTTTCTCACACATACGGCGACCTATGCCGTAGGCATTGTCAATAAAGGTCAGCGTAGATAGTGCGTCCACGGGGTCTCCATTGAGGAGGATTTCGAGTTTGACAAGCTTGGAGGGCTTGTAGCCATTGAGATAGTAGTCAAATGAGGCATATCCCTTCGAGATGCTTTTCAGCTTGTCGTAGAAGTCAAACACCACCTCGCCCAACGGCAGGTCGAAAGTAATCTCGATGCGGTCGGTAGTTAGATACGTCTGGTTCTTCAGTATGCCACGCTTGTCCATGCAGAGCTTTATCACTGGCCCGATATAGTCAGACTTGGTGATAATCTGTGCGTGGATGTAAGGCTCATACACTTCTGCTATATTGTTTGGCTCCGGCATTCCCGAGGGGTTGTAGACGTCAATTTCCGATCCGTTGGTCAGTTTCACCTTGTACTGCACATTGGGAACCGTGGTAATAACATCCATATTGAACTCCCTCGTCAGCCGTTCCTGGATTATCTCCATGTGCAGCAGGCCGAGGAATCCGCAGCGGAATCCAAATCCTAAAGCCAGCGAACTCTCAGGCTCGAAGGTGAGCGACGCATCATTAAGCTGCAACTTCTCTATCGAAGCACGAAGCTCTTCATAGTCATCAGTATCAACTGGATAGACGCCAGCAAAAACCATCGGCTTTACCGACTCAAAGCCTGCAATAGCCTCCGTGCAGGGACTCTGCACATGGGTGATGGTATCGCCAACGCGAACCTCGCTGCTGGTCTTGATGCCACTGATGATGTACCCCACATTGCCTGCACGCAACTCCTTGCGTGGCTCCATGTTGAGTCGCAACACGCCAATCTCGTCGGCATGGTAGTCTTTCTCTGTGCTGACAAACTTGACCCAGTCGCCCGTGCGCAGGGTGCCATTCATAATGCGGAAATAGCTGATAATGCCACGAAAGGGGTTGAAGACCGAGTCGAACACAAGTGCCTGCAACGGTGCGTTTTCGTCACCTTTGGGAGCTGGTATGCGATCCACTATGGCCTCAAGGACTGCCGGAACCCCTACGCCGGTTTTGGCACTCACGGCCAGAATGTCCTCTCGTCCACAGCCCAGCAAATCCATGATTTCATCGGCTACCTCCTCCACCATGGCACTGTCAAGATCAATCTTGTTCATCACCGGAATGATTTCTAAATCATTCTCCAGCGCGAGGTATAGATTTGAAATGGTCTGAGCCTGTATGCCCTGCGTTGCGTCAACTACCAGCAGAGCACCCTCGCAGGCTGCAATAGAGCGGCTTACCTCATAGCTAAAGTCCACATGACCCGGTGTGTCGATAAGATTCAACACATAATCCTCTTTCTGCCCCTCCTTTGTACGGCCGTAGTTCATCTGTATAGCGTGGCTTTTGATAGTGATGCCGCGCTCTTTCTCCAGATCCATATCGTCCAGCACCTGAGCCTGCATCTCCCTCTGCGACACGGTGTTGGTGTATTCCAAAAGTCTATCGGCCAGCGTGCTCTTGCCATGGTCGATATGCGCGATAATGCAAAAGTTGCGAATGTTCTTCATACCGAGTGAATAGAAACTGCAAAGGTACAAAAAATCGCCGAACTCAACTCACCCCCGCATCCCCACTCCCCACATATCCGAGAAATGGACAAAATAGTAAAATACTGCAAAAGATGAAGTCCCCAATTGCCTCAATAAAATTCCCATCGTCCTATTCCTGCCAAAAATCGTACATTTACTAATGATGAAATTCGAGATATTTGTTGCGAATTGATTATATGACAATAAATTAAAGTAATATATCAGGTATTGTATAGTTGGATTTAATGCATTGGCAAACCTATAAAAATCAGTGAATGAATATGAAGAAGATTCTATTGCTCCTATCGGCATCACTCCTGGCTGTCAGTCTCAGTGCCCAAGAGCGGCATTTTTCAAAGATTACTGTGGCCAGTTGGAACATCGGGCACTTCGCCCTCGGCAAGTCTGGCGACACCAAACTCACCCATGACGTGCTGGATTTTAACAAACAAGCCTACCGCGCGCTACTTAACGAGGTGAATGCCGACATTCTCGCTCTCGTAGAGTACAATCCGTTGATGGTCAATGCAACAGAGGACAAACCAGCCGTGGAGGCCCGCGAAGCCATCCTCTCCAACTATCGTGACGCACAAGTGGGGCCAAAGTATAGTTACAACTGCAACGCAATCTTCAGCAACGGACTCCGGGTCCTTTACACCGACACCGTGATGTTCTCCAAGATGGTGCAGCGTCGCTATTATCTTGTCACCACCTTGCTTCTCGACGGAGATACCGTAAAGGTTGTTTCCACACATCTGGATTGGAATCAGGGCGAGAATGGCGAGCCATATCGCGCCATCCAGATTCAGGAAATCATAGAGGCTTTCCGAAATGACAAATATGTCATCATGTGTGCCGACTGGAACACTTCGAAGACAGCCGAATACGATGCTTTCGCCCAAGCAGGCTACGACATGGCCAACCATGGCTATCTGGGAGACATTCGCACCTACCCCGCAGGTTCCAATCCCCGCAGTTGTCTTGACAACATCATCACCAAGGGTTTTTCCGTAGGGCATGTCTCTATCACCAACAACCCGCTACTCAGTGACCACTGCCTCATACAGGCCGACCTAACCAAGCTGCCTGCTGAATAGCCCTTTCCCTCTCTGCCGCTTTGACCACGCAGAAGTCCGCTACAGTTTTAGGGGACAGTAACAAGTGAAAATGTGTACTTTTGCAAAGTCATATATAGAACGACATCTGAGGAATTGAAGTTGACATTGCCCATCGTCGAAAGGACTTAGCAGGAGTCACAGCCCAACATAGCCTGGTCTTTGCGGAGCATATTTTATATGAAGCAGTACCCCATATAACATTGGAGACCCCTATGGCATTAGGACCTGACAACGATGGCGATAACAGCGGGCCTCCCTCCCAACGCTGAGCATAAGCGGCCCGAGGCCCTCCACTGACACTCTGAAGACAAACAACAACCTTGCAACCATGACAACAGACACCGCATCAAACATAATCAACGACATCGCAAGACAACTGATGGCCGTGAAGCCTACCGAACGCGCCATGAATCTGCGCACCCATTTTGAACTGCCCTGCATCGAGACACTGCGAGAATTGATGGCACACATCAAGGGTGTTATCTTTCCCCAGTTCTATGGCAGCGACATTTTCGATGACACCGCCAAGGCCTACCAATTGTTGCTGGAACAGACTTGTCATGGCATAGCCTCCACCCAGCGCATCAGCTGTGAGGAGGCCCACCCGCAGGCAGAGCAGCTGGCACAGCGTTTTCTTCAGCGGCTGCCCGAAATCAAGCGGCTGCTTCTCACTGACGTCTCCGCCGTGACCCATAACGACCCCGCTGCCGGCAGCCATATCGAGGCTGTTTTTTGCTATCCCGTGGTGGAAGCCATGGCACACTACCGTTCCGCCCACGAGATGCTGAACCTCGGCATCCCCCTGCTGCCACGCATCATCACCGAAATGGCCCATTCCGCCACAGGCATCGACATCCATCCAGCCGCACAGATAGGAGAGTACTTTGCCATAGACCATGGCACCGGGGTTGTCATAGGCGAGACTACCATTATTGGCAATCATGTCATGCTGTATCAAGGCGTTACCTTGGGTGCTCGCAACTTCCATTACGATCTGCAAGGCAATCCTATCAACGAGCCGCGCCACCCCATCGTGGAGGACAACGTGACCATCTACAGCAACGCTTCCATTTTGGGACGCGTGCGTATCGGTCACGATAGCGTCATCGGGGGCAACACCTGGATAACCCACGATGTGCCTGCGGGCTCCCGCATCGTGCAGGGCAGAGAAAAAGAATGATTTTGCTAAAAAACTCCGGCGATTCAATGTTTCTTTTGAATCGCCGGAGTTTTTATTTGGGGAAATTGCCGTTGTCCGTGTTTAGGAAATCATGGACAGATAGCGTTCGCCGGTATCGGGCAGCAATGCCACGATGGTCTTGCCCTTGTATTCCGGCTTGGCGGCCAGTTCGAGGGCGGCAGCATAGGCTGCTCCAGAGCTGATGCCGACCAGCAATCCCATCTGAGAGGCCAGTAGGCGCATGGCATCAAAAGCCTGTTCGGTAGAAATGGGCAGAATCTGATCGACTGTACCGCGGTCAAAATTCTTGGGGACAAAGTTGGCTCCGATGCCCTGAATCTTGTGTGGGCCAGCTTCACCTTTAGCCAGCATCTGCGACGTGGAGGGTTCCACGGCCACAATCTCGACAGAGGCTTTGTGACGTTTGAGGGTATGGCCTACACCGCTGACGGTGCCGCCCGTGCCCACGCCGGCGACGAAGACATCTACCTCGCCCTCTGTGTCATGCCATATCTCTTCGCCTGTGGTACGTTCATGAATGGCGGGATTGGCCGGGTTGTCAAACTGTCCCAGAATCACTGCGCCAGGGATGCTCTGTCGGAGCTCCTCGGCCTTTTTAAGGGTGCCCGCCATACCCTCGGCGGCAGGAGTCAGTTCGAGTTCAGCACCAAAGGCTTTCTGCAGATTGCGGCGTTCAATACTCATGCTCTCGGGCATGGTCAGAATGACGCGGTAGCCACGGGCACGCCCCACCCAGGCCAAACCGATGCCAGTGTTGCCACTGGTAGGCTCGATGATGGTGCCGCCAGGCTGGAGGGTTCCGTTGCGCTCGGCATCCTCTATCATGGCCAAGGCAATGCGATCCTTCACACTGCCGCCAGGATTGAAGAGTTCAAGTTTCAGAATAATACGGGCCTGCTGTCCCTCTACAGGGGCGGCTTCGACCATCGGAGTGTTGCCAATAAGGCTGGTAAGATTTTTGTAATACATGATAGTGAAATATATGGTGATTAAAGAATGTCTGCCACTCAAGGCGACCACATTTACGGAGACAAAATTACGTTTTTTTGCAATTCGATTGCGTATTTTTAAAAACCTCCTGCCCTTAGAAAAGATATTTTCTCCAGACAGAGCACTCGTATGTGATTTTGTCAAACCAAATTAAAAGAGTAATTTTGCAAGCATATCGCAAGGGGGCAATTCTGCCTCTGCTTGATACGAGGAAAACACTAATCTATTAATCAAAAACAATTAAAATGAAGAAATTAATGACATCCGCATTGGCTCTTTCACTACTGGCAGCCGTAGGCTGCAAGGGCAAGGGCGGCGAAGTCGCCCAGTCGGAGTTGCAACAGAAGGTGGACGAGTATGCCGAATACACCTTGAGCAGCGATTTGGTAAATCAGTTGAGCGAGAAAGAGAAAGCCCTGATTCCCATTTTTGTCCAAATTGCCGAAATCATGGATGACCTGTACTGGGAGCAGACCTTTGGCAACGAGAACAGAGCCTCGTTGGACACCCTGCAAGACCCTGCCATGAAGGCTTTCGCCATGATTCAGTATGGTGCATGGGATCGTCTGGATAGCGAAAAGCCCTTCATCCCCGGTTATGGCGAGAAGCCTCTGGGAGCCACTTTCTATCCTACGGATATGACAAAAGAAGAGTTCGATGCCCTGCAAGACCCCGAGAAAACCAGCCAGTATACCGTGATTCGTCGCGACGATAATGGCGCACTGAAGGTCGTCCCCTACCATGAGGAATACAAAGAGCAGCTTGCCAAGGTGGATGCCTTGCTGGAACAAGCCATCGAGCTTGCTGAGAACGAGGGTCTGAAGAACTACCTCGTGGAACGCCGCGTGGCTTTCCAGACCGACAACTACTATATTAGCGACATGGCATGGATGGACATGAAGGACAGCAAGCTGGACTTCGTGGTTGGTCCCATCGAGAATTACGAGGACATGCTCAACGGCTATAAGACCGCCTACGAGTCATTCATCCTGCTGAAAGACGTAGAGTGGAGCAACCGTCTGGCAAAATTCACCGCCATGCTGCCCGAGATGCAGACGCTGCTGCCAGTGGAAGAGGCCTACAAGCCCCAGTTGCAAGATGCTGCCAGCGACCTCAATGTCTATGACGTGGTTTACTATGCCGGCGACTGCAATGCCGCATCCAAAACCATCGCTATCAACCTGCCCAACGACGAGCGCATCCACGCCACCAAGGGTACCCGCCGTCTTCAACTGAAGAACGCTATGCAGGCCAAATTTGACCGTATCATGATGCCCATCGCCAAACTGATGGTATGCGACGATCAGATGAAGAACATCACTTTCAACGCATTTTTCAGCAATGTATGCTATCACGAAGTGGCTCATGGCCTGGGTGTGAAGCAGACCATTAATACCCATCAAAGCCTGCGTCAGGCCTTGAAAGAGCAGTATTCTGCATGGGAAGAGGCCAAGGCCGACATCTGTGGTTTATTCCTCACCAAGCAACTCATTGAGAAAGGCGAGATTACTGATGTGACGGTGGATGACATCTATGTCACCTTCGTGGCTGGTATTTTGCGTAGCGTACGCTTTGGTGCCACCGAGGCTCACGGCGTCGCCAACATGATGTGCTTCAACTTTATGCAGGACAAGGGGGCTTTCAGCCGCGACAGTCAGGGCAAGTATGTCATTGACATCGACAAGACCACCGAGGCTATGAATGAATGGGCAGCCCTGATTCTGAAGGTCGAAGGCGATGGCAACTACGATTTTGCCAAGCAGTATGCCGCAGAGAACGGCAAAGTACGTCCCGACCTGCAGAACGACCTTGATGCCATCAGCAAGGCTGGCATCCCACGCGACATTCGCTACAACCAGGGACTCGAAGCCCTCGGTCTGAAATAAGGCGACAATCGGTCATAACAAGACAATGTGAAAGGTTTCCGAGGCAAAGTCTCGGGAACCTTTTTTTTCCGCAGAAAAAAAAAGGCCATTTCGATGCGAGATAGGCCCAAGACGCCAGTCCCTTTTTGTGACAAAAACAGCCTGCCTAAGGAGGATTGCGACGATTATAGGGTACTAATGTCTCACACCAGCCTCTGGCTTGTTCCGCTGCGTTATCTGCCGTATTTGGCGAAATGCTTGCCATTCCACGCTAAAATACCGTGGTAACATCGCCTTCCTTTTGCCTAATGCCGAATCCGTCTTTGCCATGACTCCCCAAGTCTTCCACAGTGCATATCAATATCCTATTCCATCTTTTTATTGCAAGCCATCATGTCCCGATGGCCAGAACAAATGAACATCTGTATCAGCCAGACACATCTGACAAGACATTAGAACCAACGGCCCCCTCTTCGAATCACCAAACTTAGATTTTTTGTTCACGTAAAGCAGCGGGGCTGCAAGTCTATGTGACATGCAGCCCCGCAAAAGTCTTCTATATCAAGTAATACTGCGGATTACTTTTGTTCAGAGGTGATGCGCTCAAGCCATTTGAGCATACCGAACATCACACCTCCGGCAATGAGGCAGACGATGAGGAAGAATGCCCAAGTCATCCACAGGTGGGGCAACTTGTTGAAAAGGATGGGTCCAATGACGATGAGTAGATTGCCAATGGCGGTAGCCGTAAGCCAAAGACCCTGACAGATGCCCTGGATATGCTTGGGAGCAATTTTTGAGACAAAGCTCAGACCCAGAGGGCTGATGAAAAGTTCTGCCACGGTGAGGAAGAAATAGGTCACAATAAGTACCCATGCTCCAGCCTTCATTCCAGCAATGGTGTCGGCATCCTGAGCCATAAATTCAATGCCTGATGGATAGCCTTTACCCATGCTAAAGAGCATAAGGAACAGGTAGGCGCATCCGGCAAAGAGCATACCCAGCACGATTTTGCGCGGTGTGGAGACCGTGCGGCCCCATTTGGTGCCGAAAATCCACATGATGACAGGGGTGAGAAGGATGACCAGCGCGGGGTTGAGGAATTGCCATACTTCGGGAGCCACGCTGTCTGAGTTCACAAAGTTGCGGGCGAAAAGTGACAACGACTGACCGTTCTGGTGGAATGACATCCAGAAGAATACGCAGATACCCAGCACAGCATAGAGTCCAGCCATACGCTGCTTGATGTCCTTGGCCATGGCGGCTTTCTCCTCGGCGGTGTATTCGACAACCTCTTTGGCAGCCTTTTTGGCAGGAGCGGGGAATTTCTGTTTGTAAATCAGGAAAATAACGAAAGACAGAAGCATGGCAAGCACGGAGGCTATAAAGCTATAGTGAATACCTGTATTGAAGACTTGAAGGTAGCTCTCGCAGGCAGCCTGAAGGTTGGCGGGGTCGAAATGGCTGTTGCTGGCCTGCATCCAGGTGTTCAGATTGGCCATCTGGATATCCGTCATGCCCGTGGCGTCGTTGATGTACTGGTGGCAGAGGGCGGGCAGGTCGGAATTGTAGGTCATGCCATTGCGGCCTAACCACCACTGACGCAGCGAGGGTGCCACAAAGGGAGCCAGCACGCCACCGATGTTGATGAATACGTAGAAAATCTGGAAGCCCGGATCTCGTTTGCTCCGAGCAATTTCAAGAGCCTCCGGTCCTTTTTGTGCTGCTTCAGCCTCAAGGTTGTCATACATCTGTCCAACGATAGCCTGTAGATTGCCCTTGAACAGGCCATTACCTGCGGCAATCACAAGGAGGGCAATGCAGGTGACAACCAACACTAAGGTCTTGCTGGCGGCATCAACGGTCATAGGAACGGATAACACGATGTATCCAATTGCCATGGTGATGAGGCCCGCCATAATAGTGCCTTTGTAGTTCTGCAACTTGTCGGCCACGATGCCTCCCGGCAGAGCCATCACGTAAATGGAGAAATAGAATACCGCATAAATCAGAGCTGCCGTCTCATCGGGAATGCCGAACTTGGAACAGAGAAACAGCAACAACACCGCATTCATGATATAATAGCCGAAACGCTCACCCATGTTGCTGAGTGCGGCGGCTATCAATCCCTTAGGATGTCCTTTAAACATAAACTTTAAAAATTTTGGTTAGTAAATTATTGAATTGTCTTAATTGTCTGCAACCAACAAAGGAAAGTGCAAATTTACATAATTTTATCGAATCCTTACGGGGCATACCACAAGAAAATCGTAATTTTGCACTCTTCCTAAAGGCATTGCCATCAGTTTCCAACATCATGCAGAGACTCATACAGCAAAGCCTGTCCATCCTCCGTGATGGCGGCACCCTGCTCTATCCAACCGATACCATCTGGGGCATCGGCTGTGATGCCTCCAATAGAAACGCTGTGGAGAAAATCTACCGCATCAAACAGCGCGACCATGCCAAGAGTATGCTTGTCTTGGCTCGTCCCGAGTGGGTTGAACAATGCCCTTCCGTCGCACGGCCATTCTTGGACGGCACAACAAAGCCGACCACAGTGATTCTCCCTATCGACGCTCTGCCCTTGATGCCCGAATTGGCCGACAATCTGCCTGCTGCCGATGGCACCATAGGTGTAAGGGTTCCTCGCCATCCGTTCTGTCAAAGCCTGCTTGAAGCATTAGGGCATCCCTTGGTAAGCACCTCTGCCAACTTTTCAGGAAGGCCTTCGCCCCAAGGCTATTCTGACATTGATCCTGATATTAAAAGCCTTGTTGATTATGCCCTGCCCGGGCTCTCTTCGTTCAGAAGCGGGTATACTCAAGGCAGCCGCATCGTCATGCTGAAGACGGATGGTGCCGTGCAAATTCTGAGGGACTGACCGCCCCGACGCTAACCAACTGGTTCGATGACAGATTTTGAAATCATAGCCCCGCTCGTCCCCTACGACGATGCCCAAATGAGAGGCCTGCTAAGTCAAATGCCAGAGCAGCAACGGGTTCGGGTGTCTGCCATGAGTCACCCTCGCCGCCGTCAGGAGAGAGTTGCAGCCTATATGTTGCTGATGCGCCTATTGCAACGCGCTCAACGCTTCGTCGAACCGCCCGTGTTTGCCATCGGACCTCATGGCAAGCCCTATTTGGTCAATTACCCTGCCCTGCATTTCAATCTGAGCCACTGTGCGCAAGGTGTGGCCGTGGCCGTGAGCGACGAATCGCCGGTAGGCATCGACATAGAGTGCCGCCGCGCTGTCAGCAAGGCACTGATTCGGAGGGTTTGCAACGATGACGAGATGAACGAGATACATCAATCCGCCGACCCCGAAAGCGAGTTCCTGCGCATATGGACCCGCAAAGAAGCCCTGCTCAAATACCTCGGCACAGGCATCGCCTGCAATCTTCAACCCCTTCTCACAGTTACTCATCTTGACTCCCTCGGCGTAACAATAGATACCCGCCCCCTTCCGAGCATAGACGGCTGGCTAAGTCTATGCTACAAGGCCACGCTATAACCAATCAAGGTGTCTGGCCCCCCATTGGCATCATGCCCATAGGTGGGGGCATTCTTCATTAATTTCCATGCGATAAATAACAGGGTCGCAAGATAAGTAGCTATACATCTGATTTCATAGGAACTCACGAAGCGTTATGCTTTGCTCTTGCCGTGAGGAATGTGGAAAATCCTATGGCATGGGAGAAGGGGGGGTATATGGTTTGCGCTTTATGGCATGGGCTGTTTTCTCATCTGGACACCGTAGTGCTTTATTCGTTAAGTATTTGGTAGAACCTTATCTTGACAGGCATTGGTTTCGGGGAAAAAAGTGTATCTTTGCCGCCTGATTCGACGATAGAAAGTCGGACATGCGACGAAAGCATTTGTATAGGTCCACCTTTTAAAGTTCGCCAAAACATTAACACAAGGACACTGATACTGATGCCTTTTTGCTTTGCAATATGCCATGGCCTGCGAGCCATTGCAATATTGGGGGCATAGGATAAGGTTCAATTGGTTTTACTTGTGGAGGGCGTTTGGCGATGCCTAAAAGGTGTAGAACTATCAACTCGAGTTCTATGCTTTTCTTATTCACTTTATTCCTGCCCCTCAGGGAACTCGGATGGGCACAAATAGCAAAACAATTTTGGTATGCAGCCCTCAGACATAATATCGTATGCTGGGGCGCATACGTCAAAAGGATTCTGAGACATGCAGTCCCCTACATCGGCGGAGAAGCCCACCTATCTGTACATCAATATGCGTGACGAAATGCTGCGTGTCAGCACCGACAAAATTATTTTTTTCGAGGCCAGCGGCAACTACACGGACATCGTCATGCACAATGGCTCACGCCATACCCTTGCCATCAGCCTGCGACAGATGCAGCAACTATTGGTGCAGAATTTGGGACGGGCAGCGATGGACTTTGTACGCGTGGGCAAAAGCCTGATGGTGAATCGACGGCACATCCAGTATATCAATGTTCCTTCCCAAATGTTGCTACTCAGCGACTCTGCCACCTTCGAGTTTAGCCTCTCTGCCTCCAAAGAGGCCCTCCGACGGCTGAAAAACGATGTGGGAGTGCCTGCTGCCGAAGCCGACTATAAGCCATAGAGAGGTTTGCAGGCCAACAAAGCCACTCCTTGGATGCAAGACCAATCAGTCGCTTGGTGGCACATAGGGGTGCTGAAAGCCACTATGTCTAAAAAGCAAAAGAGAGACCCTATTGGTCTCTCTTTTGTTGTGGAGTATATCGGAATCGAACCGATTACCTTTTGACTGCCAGTCAAACGCTCTAGCCAAGTGAGCTAATACCCCATCGTTTTCGGATTGCAAAAGTACGGCATTTTGGCAAAATGACCAAATTTTTTTTATTGCGAAAACGTAATTAATACATTTTCATGAGAATATTTTTTAATCAAACTGGACAATGAGCAGCCCCATACTAATTGCATCCGGCATGGAAGACGACACAAAATACAGAAAGAAACGGATGGGCCGGTACCGAGAGCCAACAAGATTCTTTTCGGCAAATGGATTGCGGATTTTTCTATATCTTTGCAACGTATTAAACCATAAAACCAACCGATATGGAAAAAAACAAATCACTAAAAGGTAGTCGTACCGAAAAAAACCTAATGGAAGCCTTTGCTGGCGAATCCATGGCTCGCAACAAGTACACCTTCTTTGCGTCGAAGGCCAAGAAGGACGGCTACGTGCAGATTTCCAAGATTTTTGAAGAGACTGCCGCCAACGAGAAGGAGCATGCCGAGATATGGTACAAATACCTGAACGGAGGCAAGGTGAGCGAGACAACTGTCAATCTGGAGGATGCCGCTAATGGCGAGAATCAAGAATGGACAGACATGTATGCCCGTATGGCCCAAGAGGCTCGCGAAGAAGGTTTTGATGAGATTGCAGAAAAGTTCGAGATGGTGGGCGCCATCGAAAAGGAACACGAGGAGCGTTATCGCAAGCTGCTGAAAAACATTAATGACAAGTGCGTGTTCAGTCGTGATGGTGATGCCATTTGGCAGTGTTCCAACTGCGGGCACATCGTCATCGGCAAGGAGGCTCCCGAGGTTTGCCCCGTATGCGACCATGCCCGTGCCTATTTCCAGCTGAAGCCGGAGAACTACTAATGATTTATCACCAATCCAACCCTCCTCACCACAGGCTGAAAAGCAGGGTGGGGAGGGTTCTACTATTTTAAATACCACTATTCATCAACTTTAAATATCACTATGCATCAGCAAACTTTTCATGTAGAAGGCATGGCCTGCGAGCATTGCAAGGCTCGGCTGGAACAGGCGTTGAAACAGCTCTCGGGCGTAGTAGAGGCCGTGGCCGATGTGGCCAAAAAGCAAGTGGAAGTGACCTTTGAACCAGATCAGGTCTCCACACAACAATTACAGGATGCCGCCGAAGACTGCGGCTATGGATTAGTAATATAGGCTTACCCTGCCGAAAATATCATGACCGAAACACGGACTCTGCCTGTAATAGGCATGATGTGTGCCTCCTGCTCTGCCAATGTGGAACGTAAAATGGCCACTCTGGAGGGGGTGAAAGAGGTCTCGGTCTCACTGCCGGGACGCACAGCCTTGGTCACTTTCGACCCGGATGTCATCTCCTTGCAAAAAATGCAACAAGAGGTGGCGGGCATTGGCTACGACTTAGTGATAGAATCCGACCGATCAGGCGACGACCTGCAACGAAAGGCCTATGAGACCTTGCGGCGCGAGACGATGGTTTCCTGGGTCCTGTCTGTTTCCGTCATGGCCATTACCATGCTATGGATGCCTATGCATGACACACTGCCTCGAAACCTATTACTCATGGTTTTGACTGGTTTCAACCTGTTTTTATGCGGAGGACAATTCTATCGGACGGCCTGGCGACAACTGCTGCATCGCAGTGCCAATATGGACACACTGGTAGCTCTTTCCACAGGCATTGCCTTCCTATTCAGCGTTTTCAACACCTTCTGGGGCGAAGCCGTTTGGGCTTCACGCGGCATCAAGTCCGAAGTCTGGTACGATGCAGCAGGCATGATTGTCACTTTTGTGCTGACCGGTCGGCTTCTGGAAGAGCGAGCCAAAGGCAGCACGGCGAGTGCCATACGGGCACTAATGGGTCTGGCACCTAAGACAGCACGGCTGGTGACGGATGGCGAAGTGTCGGAAGTTGCCATAGCGACCATACGTCCTCGCGACCTATTGGAGGTGCGCCCCGGCGATAAGGTTCCCGTGGACGGAGTGGTGCGCAAAGGCGAGGCCTATATTGACGAATCCATGATCAGCGGCGAACCCTTGCCTGTGTCCAAACAAACCGGGGACACCGTGCTGGCAGGCACGATTGTAAAGCAAGGCACCTTTGTGATGCGAGCGCAACAGGTGGGCGAAAAGACGCTGCTGGCAGGCATCATTCGCATGGTGCAGCAGGCGCAAGCCAGCAAGCCCCCTGTGCAGCGCACCATAGACAAAGTCGCATTGGTCTTCGTCCCTGCTGTAGCCGGCATCGCGCTGATTACGTTCGCCCTATGGCTTCTTTATGGGGGTGTAGAGGCATTGCCCCATGCGCTTCTATCCGCAGTGTCGGTATTGGTCATTGCATGTCCTTGTGCCATGGGACTGGCCACGCCTACGGCCCTGATGGTTGGCATAGGCAAGGCTGCAAAACAAAATATCCTTGTCAAAGATGCTACCGCGCTGGAACATTTGCAGGACGTCACGGCACTGGTGATAGACAAAACAGGCACGCTGACCATTCCAAATCCGGAAGTGGACTTCACTTGTAGCGAGGCGCTTCCTCTGGAAGAACGAGAGCGTCTAAAGCCCTATGCTCGTGAGGCCATACAGCTGTTTAAGCAGCAAGGCGTGGAGGTTTATCTGATGAGTGGCGACCGCGAAGAGGCTGTACGCTACTGGGCTGAGCAAGCCGGCATCAGCCAATACCGTAGCCGCGTGATGCCGCAAGACAAGGAGGATTTGGTTCGCAGTTTACAATTGCAAGGCCATTGCGTGGCCATGGCAGGCGATGGCATCAATGACTCTCAGGCTCTGGCCGCTGCCAACGTAAGCATTGCCATGGGGCGCGGCACCGACGTGGCTATGGAGGTGGCTCAGGTGACACTGATGGGCGACGACCTGCGCCGCATACCAGAGGCTATCCGCCTGTCGAGACACACCGTTCGTACCGTCCGCGAAAATCTTTTCTGGGCGTTCATTTATAACCTTGTATGCATCCCTTTGGCCGCAGGGGCATTCAGCGGCTGGCTGCACGTCCAAATCACCCCCATGCTGGCGGCGGCACTCATGGCCTTCAGTTCGGTGAGCGTGGTTCTCAACAGCCTTCGGCTGGCCAGAAAATAGCGGGGCGGCCTAATTGCAAAGCGTAAGGTATTTTTGGAGGACACGCAGTCCGATGTATCTTTCTCTTGCCGTGTCGCGGAATTGGCTGACCCATCGATTCGCATTGTCTATAATCTGCTGTGCCTCTTTGGGATGGCTGCTGTAGTAGTCCATCTTTTCAATGAGGTCGGCAAAGTCGGGCCGGATGGAGACGTAGTGGTAGTCGGCCTTTAGACGGCCTTCCATGAACCATGTCTCACAGGTGGGAGGCGGCATCACGGCCAGCGAGTGGGACGACATGACCCATTTCAGATTCGTGGCCACATCATTGCCTTCGAGACAGAGGATGTAACGGTATTTCAGGTGGTCATAGAGGCTCAGACGTGGAGCGGTGTCCTTGCCGTCTGGGTTGTCGGCCATCAGGCCGCCCTTGGCCAGCGTGTTGGCTGCATCTACGCGTGGATGG
The DNA here is from genome assembly GCA_017480145.1 of Bacteroidales bacterium. Classification (GTDB taxonomy): domain Bacteria; phylum Bacteroidota; class Bacteroidia; order Bacteroidales; family P3; genus Colimorpha. Next base: position 14,555 of record JAFVBF010000081.1, on the reverse strand, counting down.
CGGGCATACATCTCCACAAATCGGATACGGTTTTCGCGGGTTCCCACCTGCCCCCGAAAGATGGCTCGGTCATCTTTTTCGGCAAACGGGGTCTTGTCATCAAGATAAATGTAATGGCGCACACGGTTGAGCTTGAGGAGCACGGCATTTGCGTTGTCCTGCGTGATGCTGCGGCTTTTGACAATGGTAGGTGTGTCGGGAATGTCGCGCACATCGCCAAAAAGGTATTGCCACCGCAGCGTTGGCGAGAAATAGCGGGTCAGCTCGTGACTGTCGAAGTAATAGACGCTGGGATGGTTCTTTCGATGGAAACTGCCAAGGCAGGGGGCTTCGGAGCATAGCCGCGTGGGTTGTTGCAGCTTGCAGTAGTAATCGACTCGGTCTTTCACATAGGCCTCGTCATATCGACGAGCCCCCTCTTCCAGCACTGCCTCCAGCTGCTTGCGGCACCATGCATCAGGCTTCAAATTGCGCAATACGGAACCGCAATAGTATAAGAATTTAGAGTTTTTGCCGCTGCGCAGCATATAGTGGAGCGAGGTGTCTTTCATTGCAGCCTATGCTTCTGTCTGATTTGTAATGCAAAAGTACGAAAAAAAGCCTTACCTTTGCATTTCAAATACCCTGAAGGAGGCTGCTGGCCCTTATTCGTCAGCGAAAAGAGACGGTTTTATGAAATCATTGAGAAGTATTCTGTGCGGCATAGCCCTGGGATGGATTGCCGCATCGTGTGGCACTGGTGGCAGTGCAGGTATATGCGATTCCATCAGCCAACAAGAGATGGCTGCGGTCTATGAAACAGTGAAAACACCCTACAAATATGGCCTGGTAGTGGCTCCTGAGGATGAGCAGCACATGACGGATAGCCCTACGGTTTTTCGCCACGAAGGACGTTGGTATATGACATACATCGTCTTTGACGGCCAAGGTTATGAGACACGCCTTGCTGCGAGCGACGACCTGCTACACTGGGAGACGCTGGGTAACATTATGAGCTTCAGTGAGCAAGGATGGGATTGCAGCCAGCGGGCAGGCTATGCCGCGCTGGTAGATATTGACTGGGGCGGAGGCTATGGCCTTGAAGCCTACAAGGGTTGCTACTGGATGACCTACCTTGGTGGCTCCAAGCCGGGCTACGAGTCGAGGCCGCTCAGCATTGGAGTGGCCACAACGGACGACCCGACACAGCCTTCAGAGTGGAAGGGGCTTGACCATCCGGTGCTTTCTCCCGCCGACACTGATGCTCAATGGTTTGAGCGCGAAACTCAGTTCAAGTCTGCCGTATTTCGTGACAAGGAGAAGCATTTTGGCTGTGATTTTGTGATGTTTTACAATGCTTTCGGTGTCAATGACACCAACGGTCTCGGAGCCGAACGCATCGGCATTGCCCTGTCTGACGACATGGTGCACTGGCGTCGATACAAAGGCAACCCCGTGGTGGCTCACGAAGAGGAAGGCACCATATCGGGTGATGCCCACATCCAGCGAATCGGCGATCTATATGTGATGTTTTATTTCCGTGCCTTCACCCCCTCACGCCCATATAAGGCTTACAACACTTTTGCCTGTAGCCGCGATTTGGTGCATTGGTACGACTGGCAGGGGGCCGACTTGGTCTATCCCACCGAATCCTACGATGCACGCTACGCCCACAAGAGTTATCTGATCAACTGGCAGGGTGTGACCTATCATTTCTATTGCGCCGTGGACAATGAGGGTCATCGCGGCATAGCCGTGGCCACATCACAGCCCATGCATTAGCCCATCGCATGGCTTCCTCTCAAGAGGATTTTATGGCATCAACCCCCTGCCCTCACTTGCTCCATAATTGTGGCAAGGGTAGGTTTGATGATGCCAGGTTAGCATTGTCCTTGTGATTGGGAATCATGCTGCACGTGCTGCTCGCAAAGCCCATGCACGTCTCAATTATGCAGTTTTTCGTACCTTTGCTTTTCAAAAGAAACAGATATGGAAATCGTGAACCATGAGAAATTTATGACGGAGGCCATACGTCTGGCAACGGAGAACGTGGCCAACGGAGGCGGTCCCTTCGGCGCAGTGATTGTGAAAGATGGCGAGATAGTGTCTACGGGAGTGAACCGTGTTACGGCAAATTGCGACCCCACGGCTCATGCCGAGGTAAGTGCCATCAGAGAGGCATGTTCTTCGCTGCAAATCTTCAAACTTGACGGGTGTGATATCTACACTTCGTGCGAGCCATGCCCCATGTGCCTCAGTGCTATCTACTGGGCAGGCTTACGCCACATTTATTATGGTGGAACACAGCAGGATGCTGCATCCATTGATTTCGACGACCATTTCATCTACGAGGAGATAGCACTGCCTCACGAACGCCGTTCCATCCCGTCAACCCCCATGATGAGGCACGAAGCACAGCAGCCTTTCGAGGCCTGGCGACAGAAAGAAGACAGGGTTAGCTACTGACGCCATTTCAATCAGACGAGTGTATGTATCAGCTCTTGACCCCCGCAGAGACCCCTCGCGCCACGGCTTACAAATATTGGCACGATGCTCCAATGCCGATGATAACGTTCATAAAGACGCTGGATGTCAGCCGTCTGTACCGGATTTCACGACGTAGGGGCATAGGTTTTAACAAACTCATGTGCTACTGCATAGGGCGGGCGGCACAGTCAATGCCAGAAATGCTGCTATTGTTGTGGGATGATTCCTTTCGCCGATATGATTCGTTGAGCGTCAATGTAATAGTCCGCACGCAGCAAGGGGGCATAGCCTTTTGCGACGTACCCTATACGTCCGATTTTGCTCAGTTTTCGGCGGACTACGACCGGTTCACTCGGCAGGTGAGCATCACGGGCGAAATGTACGACCTAACGGACAGCCGGATGTCGATAGGCACCTCGGCACTGGTGCATCATAACATCGATGCCATCGTCAACGGACGCTCGGGCCATTGGAACACGCCTTTCATCGCCTGGTCGCGCTATCGCCGCGGCTTTTTCCACGTCACGCTGCCGCTCACCTTTCAGTTCCACCATGCCCAGATGGACGGCGAGCCCGCCGCCACTTTTCTCGACCGTCTCCAGGAGGCGGTGAGCAGCTTCCGGGCGCGATAGTGCCTCCGACCATTCTTTTGGTTATTTTTAGTATCTTTGTAATCCAGAATATAAAAGCATGATGAAATGGTGTCGTCCCAAGATGTATTAAATATAGCATATAGGACAACTGAGGCTTTTGTGGATACCATTCCAAAGCAAGAGAGAAAGAAATATGGACAGTTTTTCACGTCAAGAAAAACTGCGGAATTCATGGCGTCGCTATTCGCGATAGATTATGCAAAAGAAGAGTTAAAGATACTTGATGCTGGGGCAGGTACAGGCGTGCTGACTATCGCATTGGCTGTGCAATTGCGGAAAAACGGCTATAAGGGACAGATAACGGCTGTTTGTTACGAAAAGGATGCGAAGGTTCTACCCATTCTATTCAAGAATTTGGAATGTCTTAACGAATCATTAGGCGTTTGTTATGAAATAAGAAGAGACAACTATCTTTTGTCCCAGAATTTCAATGAGATTGATTTGTTCAATCGTGTTGCCGAGCAATACGACATGGTAATAGGAAACCCACCCTATCAGAAGATTCCCAAAGATGCACCAGAGGCTAAGGCCATGTGTGAGGTTTGTCATGGGGCACCTAATATGTATTTTTTGTTTTGGGCAATGGGAATACATAATTTAAGGGCTGGCGGAGAAATGGTATATATAATACCGCGTTCATGGACATCGGGAGCCTATTTTGAACGTTTTCGAAGTTACCTTTTTCGTCACTGCGTGATAACAAACATCCACATTTTTGGGAGTCGAGACAAGGTGTTCGATGGAGAATTTGTGTTACAGGAAACCATGATTATTAAGGTGAAGAAGACGAAAGAAAAGTCACCATACATACGTATGTCATCCTGCCAGGCATCAGATTTTGTGGATATAAGGTATTATAATGTCAACTATGGCACAATTGTGGCTCCCAACCAATTTGTCTTTTTGGTCACAAGTGCAGAAGAGTTAGAAATACTATCACGGGTCAATAGCCAGACTAATACATTGCAGTCGGATGACTTGCGTATGAGGACGGGACTTATTGTTGATTTCCGCTCTCGTGAGGTTTTGCGTGATAACAGCGAGGATGGTTCCTATCCACTTATTTATTCTCATCACATAAGGAACGGACGGGTCTCTTGGCCAGATGGTCGCAAGGCCGAATATATTCTGACCCAGAAAAGGGGATACCTTCAGGAGAATACGGATTACTTGTTTGTGAAACGTTTTACGTCGAAAGAGGAGAACCGTCGGTTGCAGTGTGGAATCTATCTAAAATCTGACTTTAGCCAATATAAGTACATTAGCACGCAAAATAAAGTCAATTACATTAGGTGTGATGCTCCGGAATTGGCTTATGGATTATTTGTAATACTCAATTCGACGCTTTACGACTCTTACTACAGGATCCTCAATGGCTCAACACAGGTCAATTCGACTGAAATCAATCTTATGCCAGTGCCATCAAAAGATACCATTCGGCAGATGGGGCGAGAATTGATTGGGATGGAATTGACAGAAGATAATTGCAATAAAATCATAGACAGGTGGATAAGATAAAAACGATAAGAGAGCTTCTACGAACGCTCGGAATGCCTAAGAAGCAACAATCTGACATTTGTGTTTTGACTGTTTTGGGCATGGCAAACCTTAAAAAGTTTTCCAAGTGGTCTATGGCGACGAATGAATGGCTGAGAATACATGACATCATTGCGTTTGTAAATAAGAACTACGGCGTAAACTATGCTGAAAATTCACGTGAAACTTTTCGCAAACAGGCATTGCATCATTTCCGAACGGCTGCAATGGTTGAGGATAATGCTAAAGCCACCAATAGCCCCAATTATCGTTGGCGGCTTACGGCAGAGTTTGTTGCTGTTTTACGCAATATCAATATTAGCAATGCCCCATTGTATGCATTCAAGAAGGCTCATGCGGAACTCATAGAGATTTATGCATCCAAAAAGAAAATGGGGAAAATGCCCGTCCAGATTAATGGGCAGGATTTTACTTTCAGTACAGGTAAGCACAATCAACTACAGAAATCCATCATTGAGGAATTTGCACCTCGATTTGCCCCTAATGCTGAATGTCTTTATGTGGGTGACACCATACAAAAAGATCTTGTAAAATGTGAACAGCGGTTAAAGAAACTCGGATTCAAAATAAACGTACACGACAAATTGCCCGATGTTGTACTCTATTGTGCTGATAAGGATTGGGTTTACTTTATTGAAGCTGTCACATCTGTTGGCCCGATGGATGCTAAACGTATACAAGAAATCTCGTCCATGACAGGCAGGGTTGCTTCAGGTAAGATATTTGTCACGGCTTTTCCTGATTTTAAGACGTACAAGAAATTTTCTGAACAATTAGCTTGGGATACAGAAGTGTGGATCGCCGAAATGCCAGATCATATGATACACATGAATGGTGATAAATTCCTTGGACCACGAAAATGATATTATATCTGTAAACAACTAAACCATAAAATACATGAAAAAGACCTTACTGTTTTTGGCTGGCGCGGCACTGCTGTGCGCTACGGCCTGCAAGTCGGAACTTGACAAGAAGATTGACGGGCTGGTGGAGCAGATGACGCTCGAAGAGAAAGCCCGGCTCCTTGTCGGCACAGGCAACGAGGGGCGCTGGGTGAGCGAGACCTCCTATGGCGACATGAAGAACATTGTGCCTGGCGCAGCCGGCACCACCTGCCCAATCGAGCGGCTGGAGCTTCCCTTCATCATCCTGTCGGATGGACCGGCAGGCGTGAACATTGATTCCACACGCGAAAATGAGCCGGGGACCTACTACTGCACTCATTTCCCCATCGGCACACTGCTGTCATCGACGTGGAACACACAGTTGGTGGAGCATGTAGGACAGTCCATCGGCGACGAGGCCATACATTACGGTGTGGACGTAGTGCTGGGACCCGGCATGAATATTCACCGTCACCCTCTCAACGGGCGCAACTTCGAGTACTATTCCGAAGACCCCCTTCTGACGGGCAAAACGGCAGCAGCCGTTATCCGTGGCATTCAGAAAAACGGTGTGGCCGCCTGCCCTAAGCATTTTGCTGCCAACAATCAGGAGACCAACCGTATGGGAAACGATGTGCAGGTGTCCCAGCGTGCCTTGAGAGAGATTTATCTCAAAGGATTTGAACTTGCCGTGAAAGAGGGCCATCCTAAGACGCTAATGACCTCTTACAATAAGATTAATGGCGTGAGCGTGTCCGAACGTCGCGACCTTGTCACTGATTTCCTGCGAGACGAGTGTGGTTTTGACGGCACGGTAATGACCGACTGGTATGGTGGAGACCATCCCGAAGACCAGATTCATGCAGGCAACGATTTGCTTATGCCGGGACAGCAGTGGCAGATGGACAGCATTGTGAATGCGGTCAACGCGGGCCGTCTGGACGAAAAAGATGTTGATGCCAGCGTGAAACGGCTGCTGAAACTCATCTATGAGTCGCCACGCAACCAAGCGGGACACACGTATGACAATACGCCCGACCTCAAAGCTCATGCAGAAGTGACGCGCCAAAGTGCCACCGAGGGCATGGTGCTGCTGAAAAACGACGGCCAGGCATTGCCTATCGCATCTGGGATGAAGGAGATAGCCCTATTCGGATGTGCTTCCTATGACTTCATTGCTGGTGGAAGTGGTTCAGGCGACGTGCGACGTGCCTATACGGTCTCCATGCTCGAAGGCCTGCAAAATGCTGGCTACAGTGTTGACCCACTGCTGGCTGCTCGTTATGAGGATTTTGTGAAACAGAGCATTGCTGCCAACCTCGAAAAAGTCACGGCTCGCTTTGCCGACATGGTGCGTATCCGCCCCGACGAGATGCCACTCACCGAACAGGAAATCGCCGCTCAGGTGCAGCGTGCCGAATATGCCATTATCACGCTGGGACGCACTCAGGGCGAGTATTACGACCGCAAGAGCAGCGAATTTTATTTGTCAGATGTCGAACGCTCCTTGCTCGTCAATGTATGCCGAGCCTTCCATGCCGCAGGCAAGAAAGTAGCCGTAGTGCTCAATATCGGCGGTGTGATAGAGACTGCCTCTTGGAAAGAACTCCCGGATGCCATTCTCTGTGCATGGCAGCCTGGCCAAGAAGGCGGCAACAGCGTGGCCGACATCCTGTCGGGCAAAGCCAATCCGTCGGGCAAACTGCCCATGACGTGGCCCGTGGCATTGAGCGATGATGGTGCCACTGTCAACTTTCCCGTCGATCAAACCACAGAAAACGTCTCCGTGGCCAGCCGTCGCAAAGATGTAGGCGAAAAGAATGTCGATTTCACCCGCTACGACGAAGGTATATATGTGGGCTATCGCTGGTACGACACCCGTGCCATCGAGGTCTCATACCCATTTGGCTATGGACTGAGTTACACCACATTCCAATACTCCGATGCCAAGGTTGCTCGCAGCGGGAAAAACATCAATATCTCCGTCAATATTTCCAATAGCGGTAGCGTGGCGGGAAAAGAAGTTGTCGAAGTCTATGTCACGGCACCGGGAGCCAGCATGGACAAACCCGCCAAGGAGCTCAAAGCCTTCGCCAAAACAGCTCTGCTCAACCCTGGCAAGAGCGAAGTGGTGAAAATGACTCTCAGCGTTGACGACCTATCTTCGTATGACGAAGATTCGCAACAGTGGATTGTCGAGGCTGGCACTTACAAGATTCATATCGCCAATTCTTCCCGAGACATCCGCCTCACCGAGACAGTTGAGGTGAAGTAGCCATACAACAAGTGTTGAAACCATTCATTGCGACGGACGTCCCCAGCCAGGGGACGTCCGTCGTTTATAACTCACAGAGTATATACTGTGTATATCCAAGCAGCAAGCGAATTGCGCTATTGCTACAGCTGCTGCATTTCTACGAGGTGTTTGTAAAGGCCGCCGGCAGCGAGAAGGCTTTCGTGGGTGCCGCGTTCTACAATCTGGCCTTTATCCAGAACGACAATCTCGTCGGCATTTTGGATGGTGGCAAGGCGATGGGCTATGATCAAGGTGGTGCGTCCTTCCTTGAGGCTGTCAAGAGCCTGCTGCACAAGGTACTCCGACTCGGCATCAAGTGCCGATGTCGCTTCGTCAAGAATGAGTATGGGCGGGTCTTTGAGCAAAGCTCGGGCAATGCTGAGACGCTGCCGCTGCCCTCCCGAGAGCATCGTGCCCCTATCGCCTATTGGGGTGTCGTAGCCCTGCGGCATCTGGCAGATAAACTCGTCGGCATGTGCCAGCCGTGCTGCCCGAACAATACGCTCGCGGGGAATGTCGGTGCGTCCGAAAGCAATGTTATTGGCCACGGTGTCATTGAACAAGATACAATTTTGTGAAACCTCGCCGAAGAGAGACCGTAACGAATTGATGTTGAGCTCTGGCAGCGGATGTCCGTCAATCGCTATCTCGCCCTCCGTGCAGTCGTAAAAACGGGGCAACAGGTCGGCCAGCGTGGTCTTGCCCGCTCCCGAAGGACCTACCAGAGCCACACTACGTCCTTTGGGAATTGTCAGGTCAATATGGCGCAACACATAGACTGGGGCCGTATTAGGTTCATCTGAGTAGGAAAAACTAACATCGCGATACTCTATCTGACGACAGAATTCACTGACCACTATCGCATCGGGACGCTGCGTGATTTTCTCATCGGCATCGAGTATCTGAAAAAAACGTGCAGCGGAAGCATTGCCTTTCTGCATATTATTGTAGGCCTTGATGATGGAATTGACAGGCGGCACCAAGCGCAAGAAAATGATGACGAAGAAGATGAACACGGAGGACTGCAGTTCGCCCCCAATGACCAGGCTGCCTCCAATGATAAGGATGGCCACAAGGGCGATGGTGGCCAAAATTTCGGACAAAGGCCCGCTCAGTTCGCGCCGCCATGCGATGCGCATCATACGGCGGGTATACTCTTTATTGTCTTGCTCAAAGAGTGCCTGTCGGTCTTGCTCGCGGCCATAGGCCTTGATGGTCCGTATGCCCCCTATGCTCTCCTCCAGGACTGAGAAGAGCCCTCCCAGCGTAGCCTGCCCTTTGGTTGCATTTCGCTTCAAACTCTGACCAATCTTATTGACCAGCAAAAGCGCCAAAGGAGCGATGACTATCATGCATAGGAAAAGTTTGGGGCTGATAACAATAAGGGTAAGTGTGAAGACAATGATGTTGATTGGCTCCTTGGCTATAGCCGTGATGGTAGTGATCACGCTCCACTCAATGTCTGCCAGGTCGTTGCTCATACGGCTGATGATGTCGCCACGCCGCTGGGCATTGAAATAGGATACCGGGAGAATTGTGATTTTCTGATACACATCATCGCGCAGCCGCTGTACGATGCCGTTGCGAATGGGAGCCACATGGAACTGCGCCAGATAGCGAAACACATTGGAGAGCAGTGCGAAGGCCAAATAGGCCGCAGATACAATGAGGAGGCAGTTCCACAGACCGAGGCTGTCTTTAAGGGCATAGAGGTGCCACAGCATATAATCCGTCAATGACTGCTGGCTGAACTCTATCACTGGCATTTCGGCAGGCGGCGGCGTCATGCCGAACATCAGTTCCAAGAATGGAATGATCAGCACGAATGACGAGAGGTTAAACAGCACGTGCAACAGGTTGAAACCAATGTACAGAGCCAGCCGGCCTGGGAAATATTTGATGTATCGCAATACGCGCCAGATGGGTTTCATGGTGTGAGGTTATTTCTGTGTGATGACGATACGGGTTTCTGCCACGTCGCCCCCGCCGCGATAATCCAGCCGCGAAGGCCGCAGACTACGTGTCAGCAGATAGTCATAGATAGCCTTGGCAGAAGACTGGTGAGGAGCCTCGATGCGCACATTGGTCATGGGATGCTCCAGCAAGAACTCAACATAGCAGTCCATGAGTCGCTGCTGGTCGGGGGTCAGCTTCCCACCTTCGACAGCGAAAGGCAACGGCTGACGTGCCCCCACCTTCGCCGACCGCAGCACAATGCGCTCCGGTATGCCCCCCATGGTATGCCAAGTGCCTACGGATGCCCAAGGCAGGTATCCCTCACAGGTGACCCACACAAGATTGCTGGCCTGAAGGGAAAGCATGGCGGCAAAGCGCCCATCAGCGCTATCCGTAAGATAACAGGCTGCCGGTGTGGCTCCTCGGCTCACGTGCAACTGCGCTGCCAGCGGCTTGCCATCGGCAGAGGCAACATGCCCCACACAGCACTGCATGGGCTCCGGTTGTGCGGCGGGATATAGGTCAAACTCTATAATGTCGGTCCCGCCCAAGCCTCGTTCGGGATGGCGTCCGGCATAATAAGCCCGTCTGCCATCGGACGTGACGCCCATGCAGACATCGTCCTTCTCCCCATTGATGGGCAGGCCCATATTGGTAGGGATGCTGGCCGCCTTGTCGTCCAGATTGATAAAATACATATCATACCCCCCAAAGCCTTGCCATCCGTTGGAGGCGAAATAGAGCGTATGCCCGTCAGCATGAATGAAAGGGCACTTCTCGTTGCCTGGCGTATTCACCGTCGGCCCCAGATTCTCGGCACGGCTCCAGTCTCCATTGGGCAGTCGACGACAACGCCAGATGTCAATCCCCCCCTGTCCGCCAGGGCGGTTGGAGGCGAAATATATATACTGGCCATCGGCGGTAACGCTGGGCTGTGCATCCCACGTGGTCTCGCTATTGATAGCCTTGCCTGCCGGCTCCAGCGCACCCCAATGTCCATCCTTCAGCGTGGCACTATATATATCATAGTTGGCGTAGCCCCTATGCGTACGCGTCATGGCCGATAGGTAGAGCGTTCTGCCATCGGCGGTAAGCGTGACGCCTCCTTCGCTCTCGTGCGTGTTGAACGGTGTTGGCAGCGGTGTCCCGGCGCTATAACTGGTGTCTTTCCACCGGCTCATACACAGTTGCGGAATCTTCCTTTCCAACTCCCGATGATAGAACGTGGCGCCCTGTTCTTCGGGCAGATAGCGCACATAATATATCTCCTGTCCATCGGCTGTCACATAGGGCATCAGCTCATCGTGGGACGACGAAGCACCCATCATCAAGCGGGGAGCGAAAGGCACCTTGTGACGCTGTGCCTCAGACAAGAACTGCGACCAATACAAATAGTTGGAAGCCTCCATATAGTGCACCATGTAGGAAGGTCGTTCGTCGCGGTTTACAGAGTCAAAAAAACGTTGCAGACTGGCTTCGGCCCCTTCGTAGTCCTCATCGCTGTAGCGGATAATTCCGTCATAGAGGAATACCCTTGCATCGGGATAGTCGGGACAGATGCTCAATACCCTGCCGAAATACTTCCGTATGGCAGCCCCGTTGTCGCGTTGCACAGACAGCAGTCCGGCGTAGAACTGCACATCGGCCGAACGAGGGTACCGCTTGGCAAGTTTGAACATCTGCTGGCCACAGCGGTCATAGTCCTTCTGCTCATAGGCTGCCACAGCCTCTTCATAGCGCTTGTGGTCAATGCCCTTTAGCGCCGTGCCACAAGACTTCTGCCCATGTGCAGGCAGCGAGACAGCCAGTAGTAGGAAACAAAGGCCCCAGTGCCACAACACGGAGCGAGCCCTGCACGATTGCTGCGTTTGACTTATTGCCAATGCTGCCATGTGTGGGGATTACAGTTTCGAGGCATCAATCTCAAATTCGCCATCAGAACATCCACAGGGCTTGGCGCAGCCCAGCACACAGTCTGAACACACCGTAAGTTCGCCATGTAGGCGTTGCTTGATGATGTCTGTCATTCGCTCGCGCAGCGGGGCATAGGCGATTTTCTCCACCACCTCGTCGCAAAAGGCATAGAGCAACAACGTGCGTGCAGAACGCTCGCTGATGCCGCGGCTGCGCATATAGAACATTGCTGCCTCGTCAATCTGGCCTATGGTGCTGCCATGCGAACACTTCACATCATCGTTGTAAATTTCCAAAAAAGGCTTCGTATAGATGGTGGCCTTGTCTGTGAGCAGGATGTTTTTATTGGTCTGATACGCTTCCGTCTTCGTGGCGCCCTCTTCCACCAGCACGTGTCCGTTGAATGTGCCTCGTGCAGCATCGTCCAAAATGCCCTTAAACAACTCGTAGCTATGGCATTCGGGTTGCTGGTGCTCGACATACACATAGTTGTCCACCTGCTGGCTGCGGTCGTTCAGATAAAGGCCGTGCACTCCGGTTTCGCAATGGCGTCCCGTCATGCGCACCTCGCAATGATTTCTGATGTGGCCACCATTCAGTGTCAAACCCACCGACAGCAGATGTGCCCCTTCTGCCATGACAACATAGGTATGGTTGAGCAGTCCGGTGCGATCGTTTAGATTCTGCATTTTGTACAGTTCTGCAGTGGCGTTTCGTCCCAAAGCAAGTTCCGTCACATTGTTGGCGAAACAGCCTTGCTGGTTGGTGGAATCGTCGCAATGTATCAGGCTGACATGGCTTCCCTCTTCTGCCACCACCACGTTGCGTGTTTGCAATAGCAGCGCAGCCTCTGCCGTGTGTATAGACAGCAGCTGTATGGGCTTAGGAACCCTGCATCCGGCTGGGACATAAACAAATGCACCATCCGTCCAGCCATCGGCATTCAGCCGACTGTAGGCATTGTCGGCAGCGCAGTGGTTCAAAGTCTTCTCCACGAGCTGAGGCAACTCTTTGAGAGCCGAGCGCAGGCTACCCATCACCACGCCATCCGGAGTCCGTGTCAATCCCTCACGGCAGTAGCCATTCTCCACCACCACGCGGTAGGCGTCCAGGTTGGGCATCTCGCAATGCAGCATCCCCTTGCCACTCTCATCCTCACAAGGCATACGCAGGTCATCTGTCAGCATCGAGCTGAAATCCACGTCACGCCACACTTCGTTCTTTCGCAGCTGCTGACGGAGTTCCAGCAGTTTTTCTGTCATCGTTTCCATAGTGGGTGTGCTTTATGATTCCTGTTCCTTGCGAATCCAGTCGTAGCCCTCTTTCTCCAGTTTCAGGGCCAGTTCCTTGTCCCCCGTCTTCACAATACGTCCTTCGTAGAGGATATGCACGAAGTCCGGCACGATATAATCCAACAGACGTTGATAATGGGTAATTACGATAGTGGCATTGTCGGGAGTTCTCAATTGGTTAACGCCCGAGGCCACGATGCGCAAGGCATCGATGTCGAGCCCCGAGTCTGTCTCATCTAAAATGGACAGCGTGGGGTTAAGCATTGCCATCTGGAAAATCTCATTTTTCTTCTTCTCCCCCCCGCTGAAGCCTTCGTTCACCGACCGATTGGCTAACGTAGTGGTCATTTCCACCACTTTTTTCTTCTCTTCCATGAGTTTTAGGAACTCGCTGCCGCTCAATGGATTGAGTCCACGGTATTTTCGTTGCTCGTTGACTGCCGTGCGCATAAAGTTGGTGATGCTGACACCCGGAATCTCCACAGGATATTGAAATCCCAAGAAGATTCCTTCGGATGCACGAACGTCCACCGGCATTTCCAATATGTTTTTACCATCGTAAATCACTTCACCCTCTGTCACCGTGTACTTTGGATTGCCCGCAATCACACCCGCCAGGGTACTCTTTCCGTTGCCATTGGGGCCCATGATGGAGTGTACCTCGCCGCGATTGATTTCCAAATCAACCCCTTTCAATATTTCCTTGTCGCCGATTGAGGCATGAAGATTTCTTATTGTCAATAAAGCCATAATATTATGAATAATTACAATAGGAACGACTGCCCGTTTGAGGGGAGACATTCCTCCTAACTATCAATATGATTATTTGTTATCCTGTTTGCAGGAGCAAGGATTACAAAGACCTTACCCCCGCAAAGATACCTTTTTTTTTGCTCCTTCCAAAAATAACCATTCTGGCAGGTGGAGTGGGGGACAACTACTCTACACGCCGACACAGCAGCCCCGTTTTCCGTGTCGCTATAGTGGTGGCCAACACGAATAGCCTGCCACCTTCCTTAAGCTTAAGCTGTCTCTGGAGTGCCTCGGCATCCACGGGATAATTTCGGCAGACGACGTGAGCCTTCCCATCCGGGATGGCTGCATGTGTCGATTTGGAATTTAGCAAAATAGGATTTATGACCTCAAAGATGCGTCCGGGAAACTCCGCAATCAAATCTGCCGAAGTGTACAAATGTGTGTTGCGGTCCAATTTCTCCACATGATATTTTTGACACATCAGGCCGAAGGGCCCGGCTTTCATCAATGCGGCATGGGGTTCGTAGATGTATTGTTTCACCGACTGGCAGAATACTGGGACGGCATCAGATTCCTCTTCTTGAGTAAACCTGAATGTCTGTGCCATGGCTTGTTCGGGATTCCGTGGTTCGTCAATGTTGATACAGTGGATTTCGACGGCATCATTCCCATGCGCCTGCTGACATACAAACAAGACCTCTTTGCATTCGCCCTTCACGGCAATGACGTGGATTTCGGATAGAGAAGATGACAACTGCCTTCGTGCCGTAGCCAAGTCTAT
>JAFVBF010000080.1 GCA_017480145.1 Bacteroidales bacterium | reverse complement strand
AGGCGTGCATGGTCTCACGGGACTCGCGGATGGGGATGGCACGGTAGCCCTCTTCCTCGTAGATGACGCTCTCGGTGAGGATGGCAACGAGATGGCACGACTTGACCATGTGAATCATTGTGTAAATCTCGTTGATCTCTATCAGCGGCTTCAGGTCCACGGCGTGCTCACGCAGCAGACCATCGAGTATCGTGCGGGCATTCATGCCCTTGGCGGGTACGGCGGTGAGGAAGGCTTTCAACTGGCTGAGGCTGACATCCTTAAACTTTGCCAACGGATGTCCTTCGGCAACGACGGCACAGAGGCGCGACTCAAACAGCGGGATTTCCTCTAACAGCGGTTCGTTCGACAGGAGGTTATAGGTTAGGGCAAAGTCTATCTCGCGGTTATGCAGGAGCGTGGTCAGCTCGTCGGCCCGCTCGAAGCGGACATCAAACTGGATGTCGGGGTATTGCGGACAGAAGCGCTGCATCGTCTTGGTAAGCAAAACGGAGAGCCCGTAGGTGGCTCCGATGCGCAGTCTGCCTGTCTTAAGCCCTTCCATATCGTGGAGTTGTTGCCGACCCTGTTCGGCCGTCTCCAATGTCTGGCGGGCAAAGGGCAGGAACTGACGGCCGGCCTCTGTGAGTGAAACACGCTTGCCGATACGCTCGAAGAGTTGCACACCAAGGTCATCTTCCAGTTGCTTAATCTGTTGCGAAAGCGTGCTCTGCACCACAAAACATTCCTGTGCCGCCTGGGAAAAGTTCTCCGTCTCGGCACTCTTCACGAAGTATTTCAGTTGTCTTAATTCCATGGATGTTTTTTTCATTAGTTCGTACAGATGAATCAATGTTACAATCAGATTATTCGTTCTCGTATAATTCGGGATCACCTATGGACCTATCAACAAATTCTTCATCGTATTCTTCTCCGGGAATCAAATCGTCAAAATCGGGGTCGTCATAAGGATCAACGTCATCATCATCACCACCATCATCTTTAATTTTTGGGCGTAAGGTGTCTTGTTGCTGTATGACTTCTCTATGGGTTGAAACGAGAGGATTTTCTCTTAATTCCATACGTTACTTTTTGCGTAATTCTTTGTTTTTCCTCTCTCTTAACGCAAAAATAGCAGTAGCACCGTACACGAAACCAATGACAGGAGATTACGCCAGAAGTTCTTTTCAAGTTTCATTTGGTTAAATCCGTCGTTAATGCCTCTTTCCAAACATTTATCCTCTCTTCATCCGTCATGTACCTCCGATTGGCGGGACTTGTTGAAGGCGCGATAAAGAATGGAATTACGGGGTGATAATAGGTAGCCGGTTTGCGACCATTGAAAATGATTTTCTTAATACTTGGATGATTGCGGAGGAAATTGTCTATATCATTGAGCATTTCGTCTTTTATTTTTGCATCAGCACTACCTTCGCGTTGGCAGTACCGAAGTGTATCCCAAAGGGCGATATGGTTCTTTTTCAGGCAATTCAATTTCTCTACATAACTTGAGAATGGAAGATGATGATTAAACACTTCCTGTATTACGTTCCAAAACAAATTGCCCGCTTGCGCATAGTACTCTCCAATAGCAAGCGACTTGGCTCCAGGCGCCGTGCCTAAAACGAGAATCTTACTGTCGTCATCTGCTACTGCTGGAAACGATTTTACAGCCTCATCTGATATGCAAAGATTTTCATGCTTGAATGTCGAATGTTGCTCAAAACATGTTTTGTTATCGTTTTCCTCAACAGCCACTATCCCCAAATCAACCAACCGCTGCAAATCTGTAGCAGTATTGGCTCCGATTTCTGAAATATAATAGCCGTAGTTTCTAAGTTTTCGACGTATAATCTTTTTGTCGGATGCAGAGTTTGTATTCTCTAACATCCGCAAAAGTCTGAGAATACCATGATATGCTTCTTTTGTAAAATGATAGCCCATAACTGTGATTATAAGGAGATGTAGTTATTCTGTATTTTATATCGCTTTTGCCGATAATTCTTATCGAAACGTTCACGAGTGCTAATTTACAACCTTTCGCCGAAACGGTGTACCTTTGCAAATGAAAATTTGCGAAGACAGGCTGCATCTCGGCAAAAAGCAAGCTTTCTACACTCGATTTGCACTGTCTTTGCGGCGTTAATTTAACAAAAGAAAGGAAAAAAGACAATGAAAATCGTTTATTGGAGTGATTATGCTTGCCCTTACTGCTACATCGGCGAAACCCGTCTGAAGCGGGCTATCAAGGAACTGGGACTGGAGAATCAGGTGGAACTAGAGACATGCGCCTTCGAACTTGACCCCGATGCGCCCAAGACAGTGGAGACTATTACCGTGGATCGTTTTGCCAAGAAGTATCGCCTCTCGAAAGAGGATGCCCGGCAGCAGATAGACCATATCTCGCAGTTGGGTATCGACGAAGGCATTGACTTCCGCTATGCCACGACACTCTACACCAACACCCGCGACGCCCACCGGTTGACGAAACTGGCACAGACCAAGCATGACCCTCAGTTGGAAGACCGCGTGAGCGAACTGCTGTTTGATGCTTATTTCACCCGCAACGAGAAATTGGCCGACCACGACGTGTTGCTGCGTGTGGCTCGCGAGGCGGGCATGGACGAGGCAGAGGCTAAGGCCGTGCTGGAGTCGAACCAGTATGACGAAGAGGTGCGTTTCGACGAGCGCGAGGCCATGATGCGCGGTGTGCATGGTGTACCTTATTTTATGTTCAACGGCAAGTTCGTCATCCCCGGTGCCCTGTCTGTCAGCGCTTTCAAGCACGCATTGGAAAAAGCACTGAAGGATGAGAAGGAAAACGTGATAAGCGAGGATGCCCCTCAGTGTGGGCCGGAGGGCTGCCGGATATGATTCGCCGCATTGTTGTCAAGGATGTCTTTGCCGTCAACTGCTACTTTTACATTGACGACGAGACACGCCATGGATTCCTCGTCGACCCTGGCGCACAAGCAGGCCGCATCTTGCAAAAGATTGCGGAGAACGGATGGACGATAGAGCGCATCCTGCTCACGCACGGCCATTTCGACCACACGGGAGCCGTAGGGGAGATAGCCCGGACGCTGGGCATCCCCTACAGCATCCACCGTGCAGGCGAGAAGTACCTGACGGACACCCGCTGGAATCTGAGTGCCTATTGTGGCAGGAATGTGCTGCTGCCGGATGCCGAATACTTCGACGATGGCGATGTCATTCACCTTGAAGCCAACCCTTCATTCACTCTGAAAGTCATCCACACCCCAGGGCATACCCCCGACAGCGTCATCTTTTACAGTCAGCAGGAGCACATTGCTTTTGTCGGTGACACCATCTTCCGCGACTGTCCCGGCTCTACGCAGTATATCGGTGGAAACGAGGTCGATTTATACAACAGCATTGTCGGACGAGTGCTCGCCTTGCCAGACCGTACAATCCTTTATTCAGGCCACACCGAGCCAACCTCCGTCGGCCGTGAGCGTCCTCTTTATT
>JAFVBF010000079.1 GCA_017480145.1 Bacteroidales bacterium | reverse complement strand
GGTGGCGGGTATAAAGCTATTGCGCGATGATGACCCGGAGGGCAAATTGTCGAAAGAAATAGCCCGAGTTTTCGCCCCCTTCCGCTATGACAACGACACACGTTGCGATTTGCACCCCCGGTGGAGCCGTGACGGGCAGAAGGTGTGCTTTGATGCCTGCTTTGAGGGGTTCAGGGGGCTGTATTATGTTAGTCTTTGACAGCAAATGGCAATGCTTCTGCAGTGATGGGGGTTCCTGCTGCGGATGTATTATGTAAGTCCTTGACAGCAAATGACAATATCTGTACTGATGTCCGTCTATAACAAAGAACTTTTTAGATATGTCTATTCTTTGACGCACGAAAGGGATGAGTCCAGAGTATTGTCCGCCATGAATCAGTATAGCCCTGAGAATTAACCCAATACTAAAAACCGGCAGTTGGATTATTTTTCCTCAGTATAGGAAACAAAATATCCGGAGGGGAAGTGTGCGGAATACGGCATACTCGATGCCATCTTTGACAATGTAAGCAAGAAGGATTGCTCGCTAAAAAATCAGTTACGTAATCCCAAGAAGTGTACAGTGGAGTGTGCAGTTTTGCGGGTATTTTGGATAAAGGAGTGTGCAAGAAATGTGAGGGGGGGGCGAGGTTAAGGTAACCTAAAACCGGGAATATTTTTCCTGTAGTTTTTTCTTTATGAGTTCTTTGACACTTTCGGTGTTGATGTCGGTCTACGGGGCTGATAGGCCAGATTATTTCGACAGGGCCATGCAGAGTGTGTGGTTGGATCAGACGTTGAAACCAGACCAAATTGTACTGGTGGAGGATGGCCCATTGTCGCAATCGCTGCATCAGACGGTAGAAAAATGGCGACTGATGCTGGATGACAGACTCCTGATTCTGAAAAACGAGCAGAATCTTGGTTTGACAAAGTCTCTGAACAGAGGCATACAGCACATTGCCACAGACCTGATTGCCCGCATGGACAGCGATGACATTTCGGAACCGAAACGTTTTGAACGACAGGTGACATTCCTGAAAGCACATCCTGACATCCATGTGGTAGGCGGGCAACTGGTAGAGTTTGATGACCAGCATGAATGCATAGCCAAACGGACTTACCCCACCTGCCCAGACGAGATATGCAGTTACATCTGCAAGGCTTCTCCGTTGGCGCATCCCACAGTGATGATGCGCCGCCAGATGTTTGACGTGCTGAAATATGACGAGCGTTATAGAACGAGCCAAGACATAGCCCTGTGGTTCGACGTGCTGGCGGCGGGATTTAGAATTGCGAACCTTGGCATGGTGACGCTGAGGTTTCGTCGCGACGCCACGGTCTACAAGCGGCGCAGTCGTGCCAAGGCATGGAATGAGTTTAGGATTTATATGCACGGCATCCGCAGGCTTTACGGACCTTGTTCTTTTCGATACCTGTACCCACTGTCTCGATTTCTATTCCGTCTGCTGCCCGTATGGTTGGTGCGCATGATATACAACAGCGGCCTGCGAATACGAATGCTGAACGTATGAACGTATGTAACGATTAAGCCAAACATGACAAAGAGAGTGCCCAACGAGCACTCTCTTTGTGTTTTCGGGCCATGGGTAAACAGTTTTTTTGTACCTTTGCGGAATGAAAGTCAAGGGTACGTCTCGGTTAGAGAATATTTTACAGCTATTTTTTATTGGATTGCTACTACTGTGGGGGACAGAGACCAACGGCCAAACCTCTATGGAGTTGGTAGAAAAAGGCATGGCGGCAGAAGCCAACGGCTTGACGGAACGTGCGGAGGGCTACTATCGGCAGGCCCTGGAGATGGATACGGTAGCGGAAGAAGCCTATCTGCGCTACGGCATCATGATGGAAGGGATGGAGCGCTACCCCATGGCGGCAGAGATGCTGCAGAAAGCGCCGTCGGCAGAGGGGCTGGCCCATCTGGCACGATGCCTGGCGGAGATGAAACACTGGGACGAGGCGCGTACCGCCGCCGAGAAGGCCATAGAGCTGGGCGAGAAAGCATCGCCGATGGCGACGCTGGCCCTGGTGGCCAGTGCCAAGGGGCAGCAGGTGAACGCCTACGGATGGGCTGACAAGGCGCTGAAGGCCGACCCTAAGAATGCACGGGCCCACAACGTGATGGGGGTTATATGCTTTCGCAAGGGAGCCGACAACGAGGCTCTGCAACACTTCCGTAAGGCGGTGAACCTGGACAGCAGCGATGTGGACGCCTACTATAACCTTGGGACGATGTACTGCCTGCGAAACAACAGCGAGACGGCCATTATCCACTTGAAAAAAGGATTGAAGCTTCACCCGAAGTCGGCCAAGCTATACGTCTGTCTGGGAAGGGCCTACGCCCTAAGAGGCAACGGCGACAAGGCCATAGCCTGCTACGAACGGGTGCTACAGATGGACAGCAACAATGTGAACGCCCTGATACGCATAGGCAACATCTACTGCGACGACGGACACTACGAGCAGGCACAGGCTCATTTTAAACGTGCCACGGTGGTGGACCCACAGTCGCCCGAAGGACACAAGGGCCAGGGCCGAGCCTATACCGCCGCAGGCGAATACCGCAAGGCCGTGCAGGCCTACATCCGCGCCACGCAACTGGACAACACCGACGCAGAAACCTACCTCATGATGGCCGACCTCTATAACAAGCAGAACAATGCCCAGAAGGAGAAAAACTGCTACAAAAAATCGGCCAAACTGGGCAATAAGACGGCGCAACAATGGTGTGTGAAGCACGGACTGGCCTGGTAGCGATATGACGGAAGAGGCATCCTACTATTATGAGCAGCTACTGAGGGCAGTGAAATCCGAGCCTGTGCGCAAGGCGTATTCACTGATGAACAGAACCTTCCGGCAGCTACTGGACCAACATACCCAATTTGCCGACCTGCATCTGTCAGGCACCTTCGCCAAGACAGACTACCTGCTGAAGCACCATGCCACAGACCCGGCACTGCATCGGCAGGTGAACGCTGTGCGCTCCAGACTGCGCCGACAAGGCTGTGGGATGGCCGAAGACACGGAGCTGACTGTCTCGCTAAGAGAAGACTACGAGGCTTTATGCAGAATGGTGAGCCTCGTATGCCACGAGGCTATTCCCGAAGAGGCTGCCGCCCTCTTTGCCGCCAACCCCAAACCTCCCAGCTATCAGAGTCCCCTGACGACGGTGATGCGAGTTGTCGTGAACCGATGGGATGAAACCAACCTCTATGCCACGGCAGAAAATGGAGAGACCGTGACCGTGCGCTATGCTGGCAGCTCGCTGAACAACCACGGCTACGACTGGAGTCCGCTGGCCGAGATGCTATTCCCTCAAGCACAGATCAACGTAGTCTATCCCGTGGAGCACGAGGGCGTGCTCTATCCCGGACTGCTAATTCTGGAGCCGGACTACCTGGTGGACATTACCACCATAGCCTCTTGTTTTGAGAGCTACAGCCGCTCACCCATGGTGGCTCTAATCCATCGGCTGAAACCCACGCCCTGCTCAGAGGCCATCCTGCTGGGACAATTTGCCGACCAACTGCTGGACGAAGCCATGCACCAGGACGACACCACACCAAGCTATGCCGAAAGCGCGCAGCACTTCTTTGAACGAGCGGCACTGCCACTGATGAACACTCCGATAGGAAACGACTTCCATAGGTCGGCGAAACTGCGCCAAACCAATATACAACGCGCCGTGAGACAGACCCTGCCCTCAATGGTGCGCGGATATGACGCCAGCGAGGTGATGCTGGAGCCCTCCTTTTTCTCCGAGATGCTTGGCATTCAGGGGCGTATGGACTTCCTACAATTAGACCACAAGGTGCTCATAGAGCACAAGTCGGGCAAGTGCGGATGGCCGCAGTCAGACCCCGAAACGCCCGTGCTGAAAGAGCAGCACTATGTGCAAACACTGCTATATATGACCCTGCTGCGCTACAACTACAGAGAAGTATACCAGCGCAACCATCAGAATGGCAACGGTCTACAGGCATTTGTGATGTATTCGATGTACCCCAACAGCCTGTTAGGCGTGGGCTATGCGCCACGGCTGGTGTTCGAGGCACTGATGATGCGCAACGGAATAGTGCGCAATGAACTGAGCTATGCAGACGGAGGCATGAGGGTGCTGGAGTATCTGACAGTGGAACAACTGAATACCCTTGGAACCAAGGGGAAGCTATGGGAACAATATACTCGTCCGGAACTGGAGAGCCTGCTGAATCCGATACAGCAGGCCTCACCATTGGAACGGGCATACTATTTCCGTTTTCTGACCTTTGTGGCACGCGAACATCTGCTGTCAAAAGTAGGCAGCCACAGACAATATACAGGATTTGCCTCGGTGTGGCATGAATCGCTGGAAGAAAAAATCCAAACCGGAAGCATCTATAACAACCTGACGCTGATAGAACCCAGTGAAAAACATTGTGGAAGCGTGACAGAGGTGGTGCTCGGCTATGGGACTGACGGCACAAACGAGATGGCCGATTTTCGTCCCGGAGACATCGTGATACTCTATCCATACAAGTACGGAGATGCGCCCGACGTGCGGAAGACAATGGTATTCAGAGGGACCTTGCTAACGATTGGCCGCGACAGACTCAGACTGAGGCTACGTGCCGCACAAGGCGACGCCATGCCCCTGCGACGCCATGCCAACAACCTTTGGGCCATAGAGCACGACTATCTGGATGCCTCCTATGGCGGAGCCTGCCGGGCACTGCACGGTTTTCTCTCTGCCCCTAAAGAACGGCGGGATCTCATCCTGCTGCAACGCCATCCACGCATTGACCCCACCCTCGATATCCAAGGTGACTATGGCGACTTTAATGACCTGGTACGGCGAGTAAAACGAGCACGCGAACTATTTCTGATTATTGGCCCTCCGGGCACGGGCAAAACCTCCTACGGGCTGGTGAACACCCTGAGAGAGGAACTTCACTCCGCCGACAGCCAGATACTGCTCATGGCCTATACCAACCGAGCTGTAGATGAGATTTGTGAGAAACTGATTGAACAGAAGCTTGACTTCATACGCTTTGGCGGCGAAGCCGCCTGTGGCTCGGCCGCCGTCCCCTACCTATTGAGCCACCGGATTCGCAGCTGTACACGCATAGACGAACTTCGGAAGGCACTGGCAGAGACCCGTATCATTGTTGGCACAACTGCTGCCATCAATAGCAGTCCCGAGTTACTCAAACTAAAACATTTCTCGCTCGCCATCATTGACGAGGCCTCTCAACTACTGGAGCCGCAAATCATAGGCCTGCTTGCCGCCCATAGCGGCGGCGTGGCAGCCATAGAACGGGTGGTCATGATAGGCGACCACAAACAACTGCCAGCCGTGGTTCAACAATCGATAAAAGAATCATGCGTCAATGATCCGCTCCTGAAAAAGATACATCTTGATGACTGTCGACTGTCGCTCTTCGAGCGTTTGTTGAAGCAATATCGAGATGACCCGGACGTGGTGTACATGCTGCACCGGCAGGGACGAATGCACTCCGCCATTGCCGATTTTCCCAGTCGATGGTTCTACCAAGGGCTGTTGCGCCCCGTTCCCATACCCCACCAGACAGAGACTCTGCCAGCAATCCATTTGGACGACGCCACCATCGGCGAACCCGACGGGCTGCGTCGAATTGTCCAGTCACAAAGATTTGCATTCTTCAATGTCCTGCCCAATCCTGACATATCGTCCGACAAAGTCAATCAACCCGAAGCACGACTTATCGCCCAGTTGACGAGGGAAATATATCATTGCGAGCATTCCAAATTCAGCATAGACCACACGATTGGAATCATCGTGCCCTATCGCAACCAAATTGCCACCGTGCGCAACGCCATTGAGGGACTCGGCATCACCGAACTGGAAAACATTACGATAGATACCGTGGAACGTTATCAGGGCAGCCAGCGCGACTACATCATCTACGGTTTCACCGTCCAACAGCCCTATCAGCTCGATTTCATCACCGAGGCAAGTTTTGAAGAAAACGGTGTGACGATAGATCGAAAATTGAATGTGGCACTCACCCGCGCCCGCCAACACGAGTATCTCATTGGCAATGCTCCCCTGCTCTGCCGCATTCCGCTTTTCGCCCAGCTGATAGACTATGCAAAAGAATTAAAGGGATACCACAACATGGACAACCTAAAGGCAATGTAAACAATTCCTAATAGAAACCGATATAGGAATTGACTCAAAACAATCTACCAAAATATAGCCAAAATGCCTAATGGGAGCCACCTCCTGCCGAAAGCATTATAATGTGGCGATAGTATCAGTATCAAGTCCTGTGGCTTGACTGATTAACGCATCGGCGACACCCAGTGATTTTAATTTGCGTGCAGTCTCCAACACACCTTCAGCCCTACCCTCCTGAAGTCCCGTGTTATGTCCCTCCAACAGGCCTTTTTCGCGTCCTTCATAAAATCCTTCCAATCGTCCCTCGCCACGAGCCGTGATAATATTGTCTTGCAATATGACACGGTTGTCAAGATAGCGGTCGTAGGCCTGGCGTTCTTCTCGACTCATCTGTATGTAACGCATCTTCTCTCGAGCAGCCTGAAGCCCGGGGGCATCGGCATCTTCCGGGATGTCGCTGGTGGATAGAAAGTACAGCCACTGCTCAAGCGGCACCTTCGACCAGCGGTTGAAATCGTTCACCTTTAATATGTAATACTCGGGAAAAAGCTGGTACACCTCGTCCACACTAAACCGCTGGCGCTGGAAAGACGACAATTGCAGCACCTCATCGTTATGGATGCCTCTGAACTCGGTCTTTCCATGATAGACCACGTCTTTGCCCTGTCCGAGGTCAAAATAGACGATGTTGATGGAATACACCTTCTTGACGTTATCATAGTTCATTCCACGGTTGATGTACTCCGAGAGCAGCTTGGAGGTGCCAAAGAGGATGCGCTGGAAGTAGGCAAATTCCGACTCACCCTGCACCTCGATGATGAGGAGCTCTCCCCTGTCATTCTCGCAGAGCAAATCCACGCGGTTTGACTTGGCATCCTCGTTGTCCTTGTTCGACTCGCTCTCCAGAAGGTGGTCGATGTGGACCTGCTGTTCCAGCAGCGTGGAAAGGAATCCCTCCAGAACGTCAAAATTAGCCTTGTCACGAAGCAGGCGTTTCAGCGCCCAGTCAAAACTTATGTACGGCTTGTGTCCCATGATTTTGCAGTATTATTTGCAAAGGTACGAAATTATTGCCAACCAAGGCGGTTTTTGCTCTGTGGATGTCATACCGGCATTAGGAATCAGGCTACTCACTCCTTCTGAAACTGCGCGCCAAAATCAGAACAGGCTTCTGCCGTGTTTCACTTCAAGGTCATTTTGACACAGGAATTAAAACATATTAACAATCATAATGCACATGATAGGCAGGTCGTTCACGACCTACGGAAGTAGGCTCGCTATGTCCAGAATAAAGAATAGTATTGTCGGGCAAGGCCATGACTCTTTTCAATATGCTGTCAAATAAATCAGCCTCGTTGCCACCAATATATCGTGTGGTGCCTGGACAATCGCGAAAGATGGTGTCGCCTACAAAGGCAATATGATTTTCTTTGTTATAGAAGACCACACTGTCGGGGGTATGGCCAGGGGTATGTATTACCTTTAGATAGAATGAAGGGTTGCTATCAAGACGGATAACGTCATTATCGTCGAAATACTCAGCATCATTCAAAAGGACATTCCTGTCGCAATAGGCGCTCAGATTCCAACGAGTATCGGTAAGATACTTTGCTCCAGCACGATGAATGCTGTAAGGGATACCCAACATCCGTGCTATCTCGGCTACGGCACCCGTGTGGTCGAAGTGCCCATGAGTGAGCAGAATGCGTTCTATCGTCCATCCACTTTCTGCTATCTTATTCACAATACGAACTGCTTGTGCGCCAGGATCAATGAGGAATCCATGTCGTGTCTCGTCGTCTATATAAAAATAGCAATTGACGGCAAAAACATCCTTAACAATAATTCGGTAAATCATAAAACGCAACCCTCTGGGCCACAAAGATGCCCATCTACGCTGACGGTGTTTTCCTGTAGGTCTTTGAGTGTTTTTTCCAACGTGTGTTTGAATGCTCTAACAGACAAGGCACCCGGGAGGACAAACTTGCCGTTAAACATAAAATAAGGTACGCCTCGTACACCACGCATCACAGC
Source organism: Bacteroidales bacterium (assembly GCA_017480145.1). GTDB lineage: Bacteria > Bacteroidota > Bacteroidia > Bacteroidales > P3 > Colimorpha. The sequence goes on along the minus strand of JAFVBF010000079.1, from coordinate 29,094 downwards.
TTCACGCTCGTCAAAACGCACCTCATCATCAAAGCGATTCGACTCCAGCACAGCCTTTGCCTCCGCCTCGTCCAGTCCGGCATCACGAGCCACGCGCAATAGCACGTCGTGGTCGGCAAGTTTCTCGTTTCTGGTAAAATAGGCATCGAACAGCAATTCGCTTACGCGGTTTTCTAACACGTGGTCGTTCTTGGTCTGCGCCAATTTCGTTAGCCGGTGGGCGTCGCGGGTATTGGTATAGAGTGTTGTTGCGTAACGGAAGTCGATACCCTCGTCAATTCCAAGTTGCGAGATATGATCTATCTGCTGCTGTGCTTCCTCTATTGAGAGTTGATATTTTTTTGCAAAACGCTCAACGGTGACAGTCTCTACCGTCTTTGGCGCACCCGGGTCAAGTTCGAAGGCTCGGGTTTCTATTTCCACTTGATTTTCCAGTCCCATCTCTTTGATGGCTTTCTTCAAACGGGCCTCGCCAATGTAGCAGTAAGGGCAAGCATAGTCGCTCCAGTAAACGATTTTCATTGTCTTTATCTCCTTTGTTTTATGAATTTGACAATGCAAAATTACTTACTTCCGACCAAATATGGTATATTTGCAATACTGAATGTTTCGATAAGATTCATCGATAAAAACGATATAAAATGGAACTGAGACAGATAAAATACTTCGTAAAGAGTGCCGAGACAGAGAATTTTTCATTAGCGGCACAGGATTGTTTTGTAGTGCAGAGTACCCTTTCTCAGCAGATTAAGCAATTGGAAGAAGACCTTGGGGTCCAACTGTTCGAACGCATAGGCAAGCGTATTTCATTGACAGAGGCTGGACGTCAGTTTTTACCTTTTGCCCGTCAGATGCTGGAAACCGCAGAACAAGGGCGACAACAACTTCACGATATGGAAGGTCTGAAGACAGGAAGACTTCGCATAGGTGCCACGTACGGACTCTCTGTTTTGCTCACCAAGACAATGCAGCTATTCTGTCCGCAATACCCGGACATACAGTTTGATGTCCAGTTCGAAAGCGCAGACAAGCTGACCTCTCTCTTACATAATCGCGAAATAGACTTTGCCCTAACCTATAATCTACTAACCAACGACCCACTATTAGAAGAGGTGCCACTGTTTGAGTCGAGGCTGTGCGCTGTTGTTGCCGATGGACACCCGTTAGCCGAGATTAAAGAAGTAAGACTAAGCCAATTGAAAACGTTTCTCGTTGCCATACCCGCCAAAGGGATGAATGCACGCACGATAGTCGACGGGCTGCTACGCAAACATGCCGTTGATTTAAGACCGTTAATGGAGATTAACGAAATATACACAATGATACATATGGTAAAGTCATGCCAACTCGTAGCCATCCTCCCAGAAAGCGTCATCTATGAGGAAGAGGGCTATAGGGCCATCCCCATCCGCGAGGCACGTGACAACATGTATGCGTCGCTTGTATATGTCAAGGGGATGTATCAGCGCAATGCCGTCAAAGAGTTCTTCAAATGCATTAGGACTTTTGTCGCCTCACCATACTCACCCCTTTTTCAGTAAGTCGCAGGCAATGAGCGGTTGCTCATATTGCCAGGGAGAGTAAATAACCAAATGAAATTAACTGCATTAGCCCCACACAGAAGTAGATATAACATCGAGGATTCTCTCTGAAGGGGTCTTCCCTTCCTTGAACTTTATGTTTTCGTCAAAAAAGGCCTCCCTCTGCTGTTTCAGAGTATCATCACCGTCAATAACAACCTGATTAATAAATGCATCTATATCGTCCGCCTGATATCCGTGATAGTGCAAATCCAGACATTGTTTTCCGAACAGATTGCTTTCCTCATAAATCTTATCACTATGCATCAGGTACATTACAGGTTTTTGAGTACATAGATACTGTATACGGAAACCGCCACAATCATGAATCATTGCATCAGAAGTGAGGAATAAGTCTACATAATCGCTCGTCTCAAGTTGTCCGTTGGGCAATTCTTCCCATTTCTTATAGTACTCATCGGCCCTCTCTTGTCCCCATATTGCAGACAGCTTAATAATCAAAGCGGGATGTGGCTTGAATGCAAATTGTACCTCATTGGCATACTTCGAGGCCATGGACAACATAATATCTGCATATTCGAGAAATGTAGAAAAGACAAAATCGCCCGACTCTCCTATGGTGTGATGAGGTGCCCAAATAATCCTTTTTTTGCGGACAGACTGCTTTTTCCACACATCTATCGGCTGATAATTTACATCAATTAACTTTTCCGCAGGAAGAAGTCCTATGACAACAGAATTATCACCACGACATCTTGAATATTGTATATCTAATTGGTGGTGATATTCGGTAAAAGCCAGGGTTTTCCATAATAGGTTATGGAATCGTTTATTATGTATTGGTTGATAATCAATAGCTATTGGAGTTGCATATTGGCAATATAAGGTCAATTTATCCTCAAAATTGTATATATAATATCTGTGATTGCAGAATTTCTGAGTGAAAGAGAAAAACACGACATCAGGATTAACAAATCTACGGACATCAATCCATCTTTTGTTTTCATCATTATAAGCTGAAATAAATTCGTACCCTCTCTTTTCACAAAAAAGGCAACAATCCTGCATGTTTTTCCGGATTACACTCCACTTATTGCCCAAGCTGTAATTATAGGGTATTATCACTATTAAAGGGTCATATCTACCAGACTCTTTCATCAACCAATATAAATTATCGTACTCCCACGTAGTAGATGATTGCAGAAAAAAAACGACTTTCAACAACTCCTTAGACTTGAGTTGTTGAAGGGTTTCTTCCTGCATTATTCTAACCACCTTCATCCGACGCTTGAATAGACGCGGAGAGATTGCTATGAACAAGTCTTTATATGTTATTGATTTACATATCGAATCTATAACTTTCATTATTACGTAACGTCCTCCGAAACCAGACAAAAACTTATTCAGTAACATAGCGTTGGATTTAAGCTGAGGATGATTTTAACAGTTAATAATTGCATCATATACGCGTTGGCAATTATCTGAATCTCTTATCGGGAAACAATAATCAACAAATTTTTGATAATGCGGTTCCATTTGCATATCATGCGTCAAATAATATTCCACATGAGCCACGAGGTCAGATTCTTGCGTGGTTGTAGCGCCAAATGAGTTCTTATAATCCAGCCATCCCGCATTAAAGTGTCCCGCCCTATACTCATCATAATCAAACTGATAAAAGATGATAGGCTTTTTCATATATGCAAAATCGAAATACACACTTGAATAATCTGTAACCAGCAAGGCCGAATCCTTAAGAAGTGTTTGCACATCATAATGTGCAGCATCGGCTATAGTGATTCTTTTGCTTAGCTTGTTATCTCGGAAAAGATGTATGTAAGGCTGTGCCATGTGATGTAGATAGAATATCAAAGTATAATCATATCGGTCTAAAAGTGATTGAAGCTGTTCGTTATGCAAAAAGCCTTTGTATGAGGAAACGTATTTGGAATCTTCCGTAAAATTATGTTCCAGATATTTACGCCATGTCGGCATAACAAGAATCTGGCGTTTTCTTGCATCATTTGTCAGCAAGTTATCATATCGACAGAACCCTGTGTATTGCGCTATCGCGGACGGGTATCCATAGACAGAAGTCATATACTGCCATTCGGGCAATGCACCGCACACAAAGAGATCATAGTTTGTATTTTCGTATGTCATGCGTGGTATAAAGTCTTTTGTAATACCATGCTGTAAAAACACAACCTTCTTCCCTTTGTATATGCCAAAATACCGTCCTAAGACCCTGCTGAGAACAAATGGTATCGGCGTATGGCCTGCCCGCTGGTGCGTGCTCACCAGGTATTTAGCCCTCCAGAAAAAAACACAAGCACGCAAAGACCCATATTCGATAATACTATCGGCATATTTATCCAAGCGATGGCGATCAGGCGAATCATTGCTGATCACATAATAAGTCCTACATTCAGGATGGTGTTGCTTTATCCATAAAAACAGGTGATAGCCATTATCTCTTGCGTCTTTTCCTTTCTCCGAAATCAGCATAATTTGCTCTCGCTCTATCCTATCTTTTTTGTTTGGCGTTATACAAAATGCCACAAGAAATTTTATCAATCCGATGGTGAATCTTATCAATAGCTTCATGCCCTGTCTATTTGAATTTCATAACATACGATGCCCAGTCTTTAAAGACCTCATGGGGCTGGTAAGAATAAGATTTTTGCTTGCAGATTGTCGCCACCCTATTTCTCGCATCATCGTCTTCAAGCAATTCAAGCATCTTATCAGCCATTGCCTCTGCATCATCAACCGGCACAAGGCAGTCCTTCAATTCTTCGCCAAAGAGCATCTGAGGACCACCCCCTTTACAAGCCGTAGAGATACAGGGAATACCCAATGCCATGGCTTCCATTAGGGCGTTGGGGCATCCCTCATGATCTGAAGACAGAACAAATAATTTTGCAGACTTTATGGCATTAGGGATATCATCGCATAACCCTTTTAAGAATACGCGTTTTTCCAAATGCAGTCCCTTTATCTGTGCCTGCAATGCATCGTATAATTCCCCAGAGCCATATATCAATAAGTTGTCGCTAATCTTGTCCGAAATCTTCGCAAATGCATTGATTAGCATTTTATGGTTCTTCATCCCCTTCAATCGAGCAACAGAAACGATGTCACGTCTTTCGCCATCGTATGAGATACCATAAAACTTTTCGTCAACCTGATTAAAAATGATTTTTCCTTTTGACTGCATTCGCCGTGGCAAATAATCCCTGGCCTCTACCGTCTGGAAGACAATTCCGTCTGTTCTTTGATGCAATGTTTGCATCATATACCTATTAACTGCTGACCTGAAATCCCAATATGGAGAACATTGGTATGATATAATATTTTTCACGGGCAGACCAATCGTGGCCACCATCGATCGGTTTATCATCCCCACTCCGAAGGTAATCAGAACGTCAGGATGCGTTTCCCGAACAGCTTTTCTGAGACCGATTATTACCTTTGCCTTCCAATTACCTTGTCGCTGCTGGGCTGCCGGTGCAAGGATGATTCTCTTGATTTCGCCATTCAAAGGATACTCTTTATTTCCCTTGATATATGTAAGGAATATTACGTCATGCCCATCATTAGAGAACTGATTGGCAAGATTTGTGATGACCCGCTCTGTGCCTCCCGAGGACACAGAAATGTCATCATTATAAAACATTATTTTCATTTTTATTCTATTCATTTAACTTTTTTTGCATCAGCAAGAGAACCAAGTGCCTATTGCTTTCGACAGAACAAAGAATTATACATCTTGGCCAACTTTGGGTACTTATAGCCATGCACATCAACCACACACACATCCTTGAACTGATTCAATGTATGACACCCCGTATTGTATCGCTTGCTCGTAGTAGTTATTCTTACAGTATCTGTAAACGTGAATGCTCCACCCTCGAAATGGACCTCTTGCAGTATCACTGATCCGCCGTATCTTTGATTACAATCCTGTGCCGGCCGATACATTTTTCCGTCGCATACAAACCAATCGCCAGCATTGCGGGCTGTATCGTCGGCAAAAGAAATTATTCCTCGCTCTACAGCCCTGCCTTCAACGACCTCAAACCACCGGAGTTGCCTGCTGGGATTGTCAAGAGTAGTCGCAAATATATACTCAGGGCCAAACCCATTCGTGATGACGGCGTCAAGTAGTGGCATAGAGGTCAAAACCTCGCACGCTTCAAACACCCTACCCAGTTTGTTATAATGATACATCGCTAAACCCTTCCCCTTTGCATTCTCCGGATAGACAAATACCTCATCATCCACCCTTCGAATGGCAGGAAACGATAGATGAGAGTTTAACTGCAATACGGGAGTAACCTCCAATAATTCAAGCGTCTTTCTATCAATTGCCAGCCTTGAAATGCGCCCTCTGCGATTGGCGTAATGCCATTCCTCTACAAGGAGAAAAATTTCATCATCTGTAACATCCAAAACAAACGGGTCTGCAAACCACCCTTGAGTGTAATGGTGTTTTATAATATTAATTCTATAGGGTTTGCCTTTCAACAAATCATCGATGCATACATCAAGGAAGCCTATTTCCCAACGTTGGTCAATGGGCTTGTTATAAATACGGTGAATCACTTTGTTCATGGGTTCTCCTATTGTTTGCGTTTGAAAAAAAACATTATTTTCCTCTTTGTCAGGAATGTCAGAAAATGCGAAAATGGTTTTGGGTCGGTTGGTGGCCATATGATAAAACCATCTGAATGCAGGACATCGTGCCACTATATGAAATACTCGATCCGAAATGCATCTGGCGGCACTCTGAAGGATGAAAAACAACCCTTAGACCATCTTTTGAGGATAGTTGCTGTAATATTGAACTCTGTGGTTTCCTGCCCTTTCGGAGACAGCAGTCGAAAAGCCGTGGCGAGATGGCAATGAAGAAGTCGCCATACACGATAGCCTTGTATAGGCTGTCCAGCCATTTTGTCACACGGGGTACCACGGTGTGCATTAGTGAGTCATTCATCATATTAATGTGCATTAATATCTGATGTACTTACTATGGGTCAGTGGATGTCGTCCAAAATATTCAGGAATCGCTCCAGGCACCATATAAGCCAGCGCTGGTTGCCAGTGTATTTCGAGATGTCGATATTTTTTCGGAACTCGGGTCTTGCCGGGCCTTGCCAGTCGGCGAAATAGGCATCCACAGGGCGCGGCATGGGCAGTTTCTCGGGCAGCGAGAGGTCTGGATATTTCATCGTGTAGAGCTCGCGCAACAGATATTTCGACTGTCCTTGGCGCAGCTTGTCAATGTTGAGCGGGGCGGACATACGCAGCGTAGCGTAAGGGTCGATATAACTGATCCGAGCCGCAGTAAAGGCGTTGAGATACGACAGGCGGCTTTCGTCCACCATCAGTTCATCCATCAGTTTTATCCAGTTGAGGCTCTTTGGCCCCAGTCTGTAGGGTTCGAAGAAATCATTGATACTTACTGGATTTACAAGCACCTCGGCAGGATTGACGTAAATATAACGCTGAACAAACGTGTCGAATCCCCAGTCTTCTGCATATAGCCCATCCATGCCGCCAAATGCATAATCAGCCTCATCGCCAATCACCACCATCGTGACCCCATCGGCCTTGGCCTGCAACGCAGCCTGATAAATCTGCGGCTCTATGGAATGCACGGGAGCCTGCCTGTTGCGCATCACGGCGGGAAGATGGCGATCCACGGTAGTCCAATCTATGTCCACATAATGCAGCCGCAGCCTGTTGCGATCGGCAATCAGTTCCGCCCTGTGGAGTTCGTCGGACTGGAAAGACCCACCCATAAACCTAAACGTGTAGGCATCACTCCCTTCGGGCATATAGGACGCAAGAATAGAACTATCTACCCCTCCCGAGAGCAACAACGCTTTTTTTTCATGGGATATCAGACGGAACGTGTTTCGAATAGCCGTATCTATTTCCTCGGCACTTCGTACTGATTGTTTTTCTGCCAGCGGCACCCGAGGACAGCACAAATGCCGTAGTCCATCGGCAAACTGCTTGTCATTATCCACAATGTAGCGGAATGCCAGAAAAGAACTCATGCAATACTCTTTGTCAACCATGATTATCTAAGTTTGTTTAAAGCCTCATTGATCTTGGTCGATGACACGCCCTGGGTGTAGGGGAAATAGACCACCTTGATCCCATATTGCGCAGCTTCGTCCTCATAGTGCTGCCACTTCTCGGTGCCATACCAATCGTCACCCACAAAAAGCAACGAGGCACCCAGTTTGCGGCAGGTCGCGAGCTTATCCATGTCATACTGCGGGATGGCGGCATCAACGTATTTGATGCTCCGCACAATCTCAATGCGATCCTCAAAAGAAACGAATGCACGCTTGTGCTTGTAAGCCACCAACTCGTCCACCGTCACGCCTACTATCAGTTTGTCGCACATTCCCTTGGCGTTCTTCAGCAGGTTGAGGTGCCCGATATGAAAAAGGTCATAGACCCCTGTCGTGTATCCTATCGTCATATTATTATTTTTTACATCCTCTGCTCCAACCTATCCAGCAGCAGAAAAGCATCGCTGAAGCGAGAGCAGTTGCCACCATTAGCATAAACGATGCTCTGGGAGAGTTTCAATTGGTGGCGAATGAAGTCCATGGTGAGATGAAAATCCGAAGGGAAGGGGGCGACGCTCAGGTGCAGAGCGCGTGAGGCAGTGTTGCGACTGATGCCCAGCCGATGGGCTATCTCGCTGATGGAAAGCCCCTGATTGTGCAGTTCCAGCACCGTCGCCTTCAGTTGGTCAGCCTTGCTGGACCGCCCTTTGGCTCCTTTGGGACGCCCACGGCGGCAATCCAAAGCCTTGTCCAACGGCTCACCGTCACTTTGCGGCTGAACCTCTTGGGGCTTATCGGTCTCAATAACACTGACAGCAAATCTCTTTCCCATATTACTGGGCCCTTTTTGATGAATGATTTATGGTTGTCTCTATATAATTTTTCGGCGGGCATGAATCCGCCTGATTACATATGCGAGCCTCCAGTCACGACTTAGCCCGCCATGGGCACCGCACAACCCTATCGCAGACAAGCCACCCCCCTAACAAAAAGGAGGATGACAGAGGAAACATCTAATGTGAACGGACTCCAAAAAGGAAACCCCGTCGGGAGGATCATATCGTCCCGACGGGGTTATGCTATAGGAAAAGCCAACTTGCTCTAAATCAGAGAATAGCCCCCCCCCCATAAACCTGATTTTCAGAAGATTACAAATATTATTGGAAATAAATCCCATAACGGTTTGGAGTAAATTAGTCATTATTCTTCGCATTGACAGGCATACTTGCTCGCCTGCACTCGACATATACGGAGAATATGTTTTTTGCTTGCTTTTGCCTGCAAAGGTAAGACTTTTATTTTGATTAGAGGGGATTTTTGGAAGGGAAATCCCCATGAAGAAGGAGCTGTCGCTGCACAGTAAACCCATGGAGGAAATAAAAAGACCCATGAACTCGCCCTGGGGAAATCTACAAGAGAGGCTGTCGAATAGAACAAATGCTGACGGATTATTTAGCATTTTTTGCATTTTCGGCTGCACGACGCTCCTCTTTCAGTTGCCGCTGCATACGGCTAACCGCAGGGAAAGCGGCCAAACGCACGGCACCCAGCGAGATGAGGCTGATGCCCAACAGGGAGGTAATGGCGACGGCTGTTGCATCGGGGTGGCATATCGCAAAGAAACTAAGACCAACGCTAAGCACGCCAAAGATAAGCATAAGCCACCACTGCTGATAGCCCACACGACGGTAATCGACGGCACCAAAAATAACACTAATGCCTTCGTTCATCAGCCACATGGCAAAGACCACTATCAATGCAGACTCGCCAACCCAGCTGTTCAGCATGAAAATGGCACTGACAATAATCTGGAAGACAGAAAGCTGCATGGTGGCAGACACATTGGGCAGCGAGGATTCCTTGCGCGGGGCAAAAAGAAACGTCACAACGACCAAGGCGAGAATCAATACGCCTATAAGCCATGCCACTGACTGGAATGTGCGAAGAGGGTTAAGAACGCAGATAACGCCTAATGCCACCAAAATAAGGGCGGTGAGGGAAAAATAAAGTTTGGTTCTCATAACGAAAGAGGCTAAAACACATTTTTATATCAGGAGGCCACATCGTCAATTACCTTCAAGAGGTATTGGCCATACTGGTTCTTAATCATGGGCTGGGCCAGTTCACGCATACGCTGGGCAGTAATCCAGCCACGACGGAAGGCGATGGCTTCCAAGCAGGCAATCTTGAGTCCCTGGCGTTTCTCGATGACTTCCACGTAAGTGGAGGCCTCAGCCAGCGAGTCGTGCGTACCCGTGTCGAGCCAGGTGAAGCCACGTTCCAGACGCTGCACCTTCAGTTCGCCATCTTCTAAGAACCGCTGGTTGACAGAAGTGATTTCGAGTTCACCACGAGCCGAGGGCTTGACCCCCTTGGCCACACGCACCACCCTGTTGGGGTAGAAGTAAAGCCCCACCACGGCATAGTTGCTTTTAGGATGCTGTGGTTTTTCTTCGATAGAAAGACAGTTGCCGGCATCATCAAACTCGGCCACACCATAGCGTTCGGGGTCGCTGACACGGTAGCCAAACACCGTGGCCTTGCCGTCCTGTTCGGCAGCGCGCACCGCCTCGTACAACTTGGCTGAGAAGCCAGCCCCGTGGAAGATGTTGTCGCCAAGCACCAGGCAGACACTATCGTCACCCACAAACTGCTCGCCAATGATAAAAGCCTGAGCCAGACCGTCGGGCGAAGGCTGTTCGGCATACTCGATGCGAATGCCATAATCCGAACCATCGCCAAGGAGACGTTTGAAGCCGGGGAGGTCGTAGGGGGTGGAAATGACAAGAATGTCGCGGATGCCAGCCAGCATCAGCACGCTGATGGGATAATAGACCATCGGCTTATCGTAGATGGGCAGCAGTTGCTTGCTCACTCCCTTGGTGATGGGGTAAAGGCGGGTACCACTGCCTCCTGCCAAAACAATATCTTTCATAAAGTGTAGAAAAAAGCCATCCCTCGAAACCTCTTCCGAGGGATGGCTGCATTAATTTACTGCTGATAGATTAAAGTTTGGGGCCTGCTGCCACAAGAGCCTTGCCAGCCTCGTTGCCAGTGAACTTGTCGAAGTTCTTGATGAAGCGGGCGGAAAGGTCTTTGGCCTTCTCTTCCCACTCGGCTGCGTTGGCATAGGTGTCGCGCGGGTCGAGAATCTTGCTGTCCACGCCGGGAAGTTCGGTGGGAACCTCAAAGTCGAAGTAAGGAATCTTCTTGGTAGGAGCCTTGTCAATAGAGCCATCCAGAATAGCATCGATGATGCCACGGGTGTCCTTGATGCTGATGCGCTTGCCCGTACCGTTCCAGCCGGTATTGACCAGATAGGCCTTTGCACCGCTCTTCTCCATACGCTTCACAAGTTCTTCGGCATACTTGGTGGGATGCAGTTCGAGAAAGGCTTGACCAAAGCAGGCACTAAAGGTCGGGGTAGGCTCGGTGATGCCACGCTCGGTGCCAGCCAGCTTGGCCGTGAAGCCGCTGAGGAAGTAATACTTGCATTGGTCGGGCGTCAGGATGCTGACAGGAGGCAGCACGCCAAAAGCATCGGCGCTGAGGAAGATGACATTCTCGGCGGCCGGAGCGGCACTGATGGGACGGACAATCTTCTCGATATGGTCGATAGGATAGCTGACGCGTGTGTTCTCGGTGACGCTCTTGTCGGCGAAGTTGATTTTGCCATTGGCATCCACAGTGACATTCTCCAACAGTGCGTTACGGCGAATGGCATTGTAGATGTCAGGTTCGCTGTCCTTGTCAAGATTGATGACCTTGGCATAGCAGCCGCCCTCGTAGTTGAACACACCCTCGTCGTCCCAGCCATGCTCGTCGTCACCAATGAGCAGACGCTTGGGGTCGGTGCTGAGGGTGGTCTTGCCCGTGCCGGAGAGTCCGAAGAAGATGGCCGTGTGCTTGCCTTCCATATCGGTGTTGGCGGAGCAATGCATTGAGGCGATGCCCTGCAACGGCAGATAGTAGTTCATCATGCTGAACATACCTTTCTTCATTTCGCCACCGTACCAGGTGTTGAGGATGACCTGCTCACGGCTGGTGATATTGAACATGACAGCGGTCTCGCTGTTCAGACCCAGTTCCTTATAGTTTTCCACCTTGGCCTTGCTGGCATTATAAACGATGAAGCTGGGCTCGAAGTCCTTGAGTTCCTCAGCCGTAGGCTTGATGAACATATTGGTGACAAAGTGAGCCTGCCAAGCCACTTCAACAATGAAACGGACAGCCATGCGGGTGTCCTTGTTGGCCCCACAGAAAGCATCGACCACGAACAGGTCTTTGTTGGAGAGTTCTTTCTTAGCCAGATCCTTGATGACCTTCCAGGTGGCCTCGGAAGCGGGGTGGTTGTCGTTTTTATACTCGTCGCTGGTCCACCACACCGTGTCTTTCGACTTCTCATCCATTACGATGTATTTGTCTTTAGGCGAACGGCCTGTGTAGATACCCGTCATCACATTGATGGCATCGAGTTCGGTGAGCTGGCCCTTGTCATAGCCTGTCAGCGAAGGATCCATCTCCATCTTGAAAAGTTCCTCATAAGAGAGGTTATAATACAACTTCTTGGTTCCGGTGATACCGTAACTTTCCAATGCTTTGAGAATCTTCTCGTTCATGTTATCAGTTTTTAAATAGGTTATTTATTCTTGACGTTGCCGAAAGGAGGTGGGATTCCGTATGATTTTAGCCATATATTCCCTACCCCTAATTATCAGTGTGCAAAAATACGAAAAAAAACATAATCGCAACACCTATGGCAGAAGTTGCCCAACAATGCCTTATCTGGCCTTGACATAGAGTTCGCGGTACTGGCTCCAGAGCTGCATCAGTTTAAGAAACGAGGTGTAGTCCTGCGGCATGACGATGTCTTTCTCCAATACTAACTTGCGGCTGATAGTAAGTTTGCGGCCGCTCTGCTTAATCTGGATGTCCACCTGACCAAGCCCTTTGACTGATAAGGACTTCTTGACCTTACCACCCACCAGGCTGTAGCCTTTGGGAAGCTGGAGGGTGTAGTCATAAACCTCCTCACACTGACGCACTTGGACAGGAGCCGTACGCACTGATGTGAGACCCGCAGCCGACACGTTGAGGGCCTTGTCCTCTACGGGCAACGTGACGCGGTAGTAGCCATCGGCCAATTCATCGGCCTTCCACTCCAGGGTTTTCTGCACCTGCAAATGACGCATCTCGTCGAGGGCGACCCCAAGCGGACGAGGCTGACGCTTATCGTTGATGCGCAACTGCTGCTCCATGCCATCCAACACCACATCCACGGCCAAAGGATTATCGGCATCCATGTGGACGGAGAATCCAGCCTGAGCAAGCAGCGAGGCCAGCAGCAAAGCCTTATCCTCAAGGGTGCCACAGCCCGAAGCCCACACTTGGTCGGATGGGGCCACGGCATATTGCAACAGGGCTGGCTCGACAGCATTGGTGCGGATGTAATCGGCCACATAGTTGCGGAGGGCCACGGCATAGGCCGCCAAATCGTCCTTACGCAGTTCCTGCAGCAGCGTCTCCGCCTGCGGAATCGTGGTCAAGGCAGTATTGAGAGCCGGTTTCTGCCCATTGGAGAGCGTGACGATATTGTAAAGAAACTTAGCAGCAGGCAGATAGGAATCTATCACCGTGGGCTTCAAATTGGTTGCCGTGATGTGATAGGTGTGGTCGTCAGCCAGGGAGACCGGATGATTGTAGCCTTCGAGCGGCGTGCTATAGCGGACATCGAGGGTCTGCGACTGGGGCAAATCGACGATAATCTCGAAACGCTGCACAGGGCAATCCTGCTGCAACTGGATGGAGGCTTCGAGCACGGGGCTGTTGCGATGAATGGTATATTCCAGCACACTGACGGCATCGTACTCCAGAGCCGTATGAACCACGACCATCTCTCGGATGCCGCTAAAACGGGCGCAATTGAGGCATCGTGCGGGCAGCTGGGGGACAAAGGCGTTGTCGGGCGTTGCAACGCGTGAACCGTCCTGACGGATGGTGTAAGCCTCCTTGATGGTCAGCGTCTCAAAGGCTGGATTGTAGGGGATATAGGTTTCGCCATAGGCTGCGAACGAGCGATTGCGCAGCAACTTGAGTTCCTTGCGGAAGGTGTAGTCCATGCTGCCATCGGCATTGACCCTATAGGTGTGGCGAATGAGGCGATACTCGGCATCCTGAGCAGACAGAAGGGGCAGCAGTGCCAGCACCCAGATGATTATAGCATATATCTTTTTCATAAGGCTTGTTTTTGCGTGAATGATGACGATATTTTAACGGGTGAGGACTACAGGATTGTTGGCCAAGAGATTCTGGAACTTGATGCACTGGCGGACGAACATCCAGTCGCGTGGCTCATAGACGCGCTTGCCCATCATGACCGTCTCGGCGAAATAAAGGCGGTTGCCCTCCATCCAATACTGGCAGCCAAAACTGGCAGAGGGGTCGGCCACGCCAAAAACAGGCTGGAAATGAAGATGCTTATACTCACGAGGGAGGGTGATGGTGTCGGTAATCTGGATCAGCCGGGAGCAACGATCCTGAAAACCATGCTGCCGATGCTCCATAGTATCGGCAAAGCCCAAATGGCCCATGGCGCAGCGGTAGAGGTTGCGAGCGGTGAGAGGAGTGAATACGATTTCGTCGGATGTGACTACGGCATAGTCGGGAATCTCGTAAGCATAGGTGATGCTGACGGGTTGATCAAGATAGCGGTCGTTGTCGGTATGCTTCACAGAAGTGATATGCGCCTGCGGAGCCACACGAAGCAGTTCCAGTTCCAAATTGCGCTGCCACTCACTCTGTCTTCCGGCAAAGACCCCACGAACGGCAGCATCGCTCTGTCCCTCGGCAGTGATGGTAAAAGAGCCACGCATCGTGCCGTTTTTGTCAATCTCGTTGCGTCCAGAAATACGGATGTAGTGGTCTTCGGGATCGGAAATGGGCGTATATTGCAGGTCAATGCCTTCTGGCGAACCAATCAGATAGCCCTGCTGCTGCTCAGCACTGGACCACAACTCGCGAACGTTGGGCACCCAGGTGGGGTCTATCAACTGGAAGCGTCCATTGTTGAGGCGCACGGCACAGACGCAGTGATTGAACTGGTCGGCAGGAATACGGTCAATGCGGGAGCGAGCCATGGTCATGGTGGGGAAAGCCTGCTTGCCTGCCGCACGGAGCATGGCGATGAGCAGCGAAGCCTTATCCTTACAGACGCCGCAACGGTCAGTGAAATTCATCTGCACATTGTGCAGCGTGAAACCCTCGCCATGGCCAATCGTAAGGCCTGCATAGCGCATATTGTCGGCCACCCAGTGGGTGAGGATGTTCAGCGTGTCGAACTCGGTCTTGGCATTGGCCACCAGCTCATTCACCTTGCGCTGCATCTCGGGCGTGGCGGTGAAGCTGCCGTAATCCTCATTGACGCCATAAAACCAACGAGACTTGCTCTGCCAGTCGGGAGCCGTGGAGAGGAGTAGTTTGCAGAAAAGGTCGTTGCCTGCCAGCATGGAGGGTTCGGACTTGAAGGGCCGGATGTCACGTTTGGTGAAGGTGTAAATCCAACGGTCTCCGGCATCGGCCTTGTCCATTGCCACCTGACGGTCGGCCTCGGCATCGTCGTTATAGACCTCATACTGGAGGAATTTGGTCTTCAGAATGCTGAGTTTATAGACACGCACGTCGACAGGTTGTGAGGCGTAGAACGGCACAATCTCGTAATAATGTCCCCGCATGGGCGGAATGTACATCTCGTCGCCAGGCTCGTCCTGCAACAAGGCATACGTAAAGCCTTTCTTATAGGTGGCATACTCCAACTCGTCGCCGGGCTCCAAATGGCCAACCTCGACCATCTTTTCAGAGGCGCGCCAGAAGATGCGTGTGGAGGGGGTGATATAGTCGCTTACGGGCGCATCAATCTTTTCCACCTTGCCGTTGGCACGATGGACGCGTACATCACGAAATTCGACGTAGGCCGACTGGGGGTCGTAGGAGGCCTTGACCACGCTGTTGTTGCGACAGCCGATGCGATCCTCCATACGGATTCGCACGTGCTTGTAAAAATGGCTGAGTCCAGACTCTTCCATGACCACGTAGGTAGAGTCGTAGAGCGTCCGCTGGTGTGTCTGCGCCGAGAGCACAACGGGCAGCAGAGCCAGACCCAGAATCAATAATGTTTGACGAAGGTTCTTCATTTTCTATGATTTAATATTTTACTAACGATTCTAATATACAACGTGAGAATTATCGGATAGGCAATATGGGGGATGGACTGCACCCCCGTGAAGCCAACAATCAAGGCGGCCGTAAGCATGACCATCTGAACAATCCACAACCATAAAGGACTGCTGTTGGGGCGTACTGCGAAATAGAAGAACAGTGGCGACGCCCATAGAATGTTCAGGTTCCATTTGGTACAATCATAGGACGACACTATCCAGAAGAAAAGAATGAAGAGAGAGGCCACAGCCATCAAGACAAATAGCACTACATCCAGCCATGAGATGTTCCAGTCCCAGACGCCAGCCATGACAGATAACGCAAGGACCAAAAACATCAGCCCCCAGAAGATTATGACAGGGTTTGTCCATGGATGGCACTGCTCGGTATTGGTCTGTGCCGAAGCGGGGAGGAGCGTCGTTGCACCATACGAAATCGGAAGCGACTCGCTATCGCCATGTTCAGAGAGCGTCACGGTCTGTGCGGAATCCAACTGGCAATAGAGTTCGATGGGCAGAAACATATACTCCATGCTGTTGCACTTGCGGTCGCAGCGCATTCCGAGCAGCATGTCTATCCCATTTTGCCACCAGAGAAGGTCGTTTTCCGTATATCCGCGAAGCAGCTGCCTATAGGTTCTGGCCTGAGGAACCTCACGAGGCACGAAAGCCGTACGATGCGACAGGCAACCGTTAATTATGTCGCGCACACGGGTGGCGCAATTGTCTTTGAAAAAATCGTAACGATAGTAGCGATACTGCGGTAGATAATTGGTTTCGAGCAGTACAAACAGATTATTCAGCTCCTGCGAGGTCAGACGGAGGCGTTGTTCCTGCACGGAGCGGCCTTCCTCGGCATAGCCCCAGATGAAATGTTCGAAAGAAGTGCGAGCCAAGCAGTAATTCAGGTTGCCGCAGGCGAACTTCCAATAGAAATGAGGCGTGTCGAAATCGAAAACGCCATAGTTATAAACGATGTCCATCCCCACCGCAGGGTCGCATACCCGAATAGCCGAATGTCCAAAGGTGGTGTAGAAATCGTTGCCAGCACTACAAGTGAGGAGCGAGGCGAAGGCGGAGTCGCTCAGTGAGACCTGAAGCTGCTGGCCGCGAAGGACAACCGAGAGCAGCAAAAGAACACATACGGATAGAAATTTGTGCGGTTTCATGATTCTGAGATGTTACATCCTGTTATAAAACACTAAAAACGATAGCCAAAATAGGGGAAAATGCCCCACGAGACGCCGTAGGTGTCCACCACGGCACGGCGCAGCGCAGGATAAGCTGTCACAAGCCAAGTAATGCCCGTCACCAAACGGGGGGAGATGTTCCAGTAGGCAGCCCCGCGAAACAGTATCACAACCGAAATACGGTAGTCGGTAGAATAGTTTTCCAAATCCATACGGCGAGCAATGAAATACTGACGTGCCGACTCATCCCAATTGGAACTGTTCTGATTCATGGGGGTGAAATGCACTGAGTTGTACACCGGGATAAGCATTCCGGCAAGGAGAGAACCATGCAGCAGGAAACGCTTGTCGGATTCTGGCACAAAGTTATAGCCATGTCCGAACGCCAAAGCAATCTGACGGGTGGTCAGTTCGGCTCTGTCGGCCATAAGATACTGCGCCAAGGTGCTGCCGCCAAAATCCATCGTGGTCTGAAAATAGGAGGCACCCGCCAAAAAGCTGCCAGCACTCTGTTGCTGCATGGAGGCCTGACTCAACGCCGACCCGTAAGAGAACCTGCGGCTGTTGAAGACGTAATAGGCATTGACATTCACCATAACAAAGGCAGCGTCTTCCCTGTCCACAATGAGTTGCTCCCTGAGTAGTAGTTCCCGGCGTTCGATATCGCTGATAGAAAAATCGCACTTCATATATCCCACCTGCTCGTAGTTGAAGTCAAATCCAATTTTCTGCCCATAAGAGGTGAATGTGAAGTGGGTTTCGGGGCGACTTGAAAGGCCGCGCCCCAAAGCCAATCCCCATCCTCTATAATAAGCGCCGACCGTGGGCTTGCCATAGAAGTTGGAGTAGAAATGAGCCTTGCCCGTCCCAATGTTAAGCGCATTAGGAATGATAAGCCCAAAATGGTCGCGGCGCAAATCAAAATTGAGAGACACCAGCCACGGGAGTTTGGGAATATCAATGTAGCCGGAGTCCATGCCAGAGACCAGCGTCCGGGTACGCCATTGGGCAAACCAATCCAGCAGTGACATATTGGACTGAACATCCCTCTGTTGTGCCACTGCTGGAAAAGTCAGCATCATCAGTATGACCCACAGACTTGTGCGAGGATTCATCACGATGGTTGGACGGTAAGCCTCTGTATTACATGCAGGTCTGCCCTACCCTACTTGTCGGTATGGACGTGAATCTGCGGGAAGGGTATCTGGATGTCGTTCTCATTGAACGTGTCGTAAATACGCTCGTTGATGTAGCCGGCCACAGTCCAGTAGTTCTCTATCGTGGCCCATATCCAGAGAGTTAGTTCTACCGAACTGTCGAGCAGCCCACTGACGAAGACGGCAGGCTTCTTGGGTTCTTTCTCTATGAGCGGGTCGTTCATCATGAGGTCCATTAGCAACGCCTGCGCCTTTTTCAAATCGGTGCCATAAGCCACGTTGGCTTTGACATCCAGACGGATGCGGGGTTCCTTGGTGTGGTTAATCAACGACTTGTTGGACAATTCGCTATTGGGGACCACAATGGTACGTGCATTGAAAGGCTGAATGATGGTGTGGAAGATGCGGATTTCGCGGACGTAGCCCTTGATGCCGCCGCACTCAATGTAATCGCCCACCTTGAAGGGCTTGAGCAGCAGAATGATGACACCGCCGGCAAAGTTCTGCAATGTGCCCTGCAAGGCCATACCCACAGCCAGACCCAGAGCACCGAGAACCGCGATAAAAGATGTGGCCTTGATGCCGATGACATCCATGGCCATGATGACGATGAGAATTTTCAGCAGCACATCGATGAAGGAGCCCAAAAAGGTTTTCAATGATGCCTCTGCCCCCCGACGCTCTAACAATTTGACGAGCGACCGTTTCAATACGCGTGATAATTTGAATCCCAGCCATAGAATAAGGATTGCCACAAGCAGCTTGGGGATGAAAGACATGGTCATCTCAATCAGCGAGGATGTGGCGTCACGAAGCAGGGTGTTCTTGCCTGTCAGCACGTCAAGCATTTGATGTGCATCCATGTTTTGCAAACTATCTTTCACGGTCTGACGAACACTGTCAAACTCGGTCTTGGGCATGATGGCAGTATCAGCTGGAGGCGTATTGACACCAGCACCCATGGCCAATGAGGTAATAGGATCTTGGAGAAGTTTCATAAGATATACATTAAAAAGCGTAGTATGTAAGGGAACCATACCTTACATACTACACTTCTGATTATCAATAAATGTGTATATGCCAGGTACTATGCCAGCTCGTGAATTACGAGACCGGAGCGCAGCTTGGGTTCAAACCAAGTGGTCTTGGGAGGCATGATGTTGCCGGTATCGGCGATGTCGATAATCTGTTTCATGCTGACAGGATAGAGGGCGAAGGCGACCTTCATCTCGCCATTGTCCACACGACGCTTCAGCTCGCCCAGGCCGCGGATACCGCCCACGAAGTCGATGCGCTTGTCGGTGCGGAGATCCTTGATGCCGAGAATCTTGTCAAGCACATGGTCGGAGAGAATCTTGACATCCAACACTCCGATGGGGTCGTTGTCGTCATACTTGCCAGCCTTGGCGGTCATCTTATACCAATGTCCATCCAGATACATGCTGTGCTCGTGCAACTTGGCGGGTTTGTAAATCTCTGTGCCCATATCCTCTACGGTATAAGCCTCGTTGAGGGCATTGAGGAACTGTTCCTTAGACAGGCCGTTGAGGTCCTTCACCACGCGGTTGTAGTCAATGACGTTGAGCTGATTGTCTGGGAAAATGACGGTCATGAAGTAGTTGTACTCCTCCTTGCCGGTGTGGTTGGGGTTCTGTTCCTTCTTCTCCTGTCCCACGAGGGCGGTAGCAGCACTGCGATGGTGACCATCGGCAATGTACATGGCAGGAACCTGCTTGTCAAAGATGTCGACAAGTTCGGCGATGGTGGCCTTATCGTCAATCACCCAGAAGCGATGGCCGAAGCCGTCTTCCTTGGCGATGAAGTCGTAGATGGGCTTCTTGGCAGTGATGCCGGCCACTATCTCGTCAATGCGGGCGATAGAGGGATAGGCGAAAAACACGGGTTCAACGTTGGCGTTGGTGATGCGGACGTGCTTCATGCGGTCTTCTTCCTTGTCCTTGCGGGTCAGCTCATGCTTCTTGATGACCTTGTTGACATAGTCCTCGCTGTAGGCGCAGGCCACGATGCCGTACTGCCATCTGGCGTTGGCATCCGTGGGGTTCATGCTTTGGGCATAGATGTAGAGTTTCTCCTCCTCATCCTTCACCAGCCAGCCGAGGTCTTTGAACTTGTTGTAGTTCTTCACGACTTGGAGGTACACTTCGGGCGAATGCTCGTCGGTGCCCTTGGGCAGGTCAATCTCAGCCTTCGTGACGTGCAGCAGGCTGTAGGGGTTGCCCTCGCATTCCTCGCGGGCCTCTTCGGAGTTCAGTACGTCGTAAGGACGTGAAGCCAGTTTCTCGACGATGTCGACGGGCGGGCGAAAGCCCTTGAAAGGTTTGATAATACTCATAGAATTGTCTTTTTGGGGAAATTAATTATTTTTTTTCTATTATAACATACAGACCCAGCCGAATTTCTGGGATAAATCGCGCAAGATTCCGTCCTCATTCGGGCTACTGTGGAACAGCAACCTGTATTGGGCGGTGATCCATACGGGTTCCACACCATTCAGCGTTCCGCTTTTCTTCTCATAAACGTTATGTTCATATTGCTATTCTCAAATACTCACTCTTTCCACGGTTGCAAAGGTACTAACTTTTTGCGACATATTTTTATTTGCAGAAAAAAGCGAAGTAGCAGAACTGGTTTTCCTAAAACATGGACACTTTCAGAGTATTTCCCCCTGCTTTAGCGACAGCGCTTCCACGTTTGCGTGGACTTATACGTTGTAATTGGGGAAATAATAGGTAGTCCAATACCTTAAGAGAACCGATGAAGACTAACAAGTTCCACGATCTTTTTATGTGCATACCTCATCGGAACTACAATTAAATGTTTTTAATCAAAACAGACGTGTCAATGGGATAGCTGGCGACAATTAAAAATGAAGAAAAACATTTTGACGATGACATTAATTGCTGGTGTTGTTGCTGGAGCAATGACGTTGAGTGCATTTACAAAATCTGAGCCGAAAAACGATCGCAGCACTATTGTGGCGACAGGAGAAATGACTGACGGTTGCTCGTTTCGAGTTGTTAGTGCAATACCGAGCACTTCAGGGACAAAAGTAACGATTACAGTTTCTGTTGAACCCACTTTTACACCAACTGAAGATGGAACATATACGGTTGTTGTAAAACCAGAGGGGAAATTGAACCGAGGCTTCTGCTGCAGCCTCTTTCATGATGACAGAAAGCATCTCGTCAATTGATTCCTCCATCGGAGTTAGGCGATAGTCGTTCAATTCTTTCTCTGACATGACGTTTTTTATTGTATTAACGCAGCATAAGCACTTAATAATGTGTTTGCTGTATTACCCATACAAGAAGAGGGTGTTCTTTACGACACCCTCATTCGTGAACAAAATAGTTATCACATCATTTTTTAACCCTCATAGAAGGGCATCTTGACGGTGACGGCCTTAAGGAGTTTTTCAAAAAATCCATCAAAGAAAAGACGAACATTGGTTATTCGCCGAATATTAACAGAATGAATAGGTTTACCGCACTATTACTACTTCACACCGAGGCAAAAAGATTACCAAGGGTTGAGTAAAAAGGAAGCAAAAGTTATAGAAACAATAGAAGAGGCCTGCAATTTGCAGGCCTCTTCTATTGTTTAATCTTTGAATGTCACACCACTATGCCAGTACGCATCACGTCGTCGTAGAGTGGAGAAGGATGGTCTTCGGAAATCAAGACGGGCTCGATGAGCAGGCTGACATCATCCACATCACGCCACAGGGCTTTGGAGAGTTCCATCTTGCGGTCGCCATACGTAGACACCACCACTGCCACATCAATATCGCTGTCACGATTGGCATTGCCTTTGGAATAGGAACCATACATCAGCACGCGAGGCTCCTGAGGGAAATGCCGTGCAATGATGTGCTTGTACTGCCGGACAAGATCTAATGCCTCGTCGCGGCTGAGAGCTGCCCCTTTATCCATGTCTGCAATGTTATGGTTTGGTCAATTATATATCGGCAGGCCTCCTCGTCAAGCTTTCGCGCAAGCGCATCCTTGCTCTCGGGGTAGCGTGCCTCGATATTGTATGTCGTCACCGTGTTCAGGAAGTCTTTCTGTTCCACGCTCATACTGGCATACAATCCACAGCCGTCGGCAAGACGCTTGTGGTTGTGGATATACGGCGGTTCGTCCTCCTGCGTGGCACACCAGTAGGCTTTCAATGTCTTCTCTATAACTTGATGACACATGAATGCTACATAGAGCCAGCGCCCTGTAGAATACATCGCCTCGGCGGTGTCAAGGTCGTAATCGGCGATGCCGAGCCAGTATTCAACTTTCTCCGCGGTGTCCATTCTTTAACGATTAACCCTCGTAGAAGGGCATCTTGACGGTGACGGCCTTGAGGAGTTTCTCGCGAATCTTAATATAGATTTCGGTGCCGGCCTTGGCATACTCGGCTTTCAGCAGGGCGGTGCCGATGTTCTTGCCTGTGCTGGGGCTGGGAGAGCCGCTGCGGACCTCACCAATCTTGTTGCCCTGGGCGTCGCAGACTTCGTAGCCGTTGCGGGCGATACCACGGTCAATCATCTCAAAACCGGCGATTTTGCGTTTCACGCCAGCGGCTTTCTGAGCCAGGATGAGTTCTTTGTTGATAAAGACGTTGTTTTCGGCTTTCAGCTTGGTAATCCAGGCCAAACCACCTTCCAGCGGGCTGATGGTATCGTCAATCTCATGACCATAGAGGCAGAAGCCTTTTTCGAGACGCAGGGTGTCGCGGCAGCCAAGGCCGGCGGGCTTCATGTCGAACTCTTTGCCAGCCTCGAAAACGGCGTTCCAGACCTTCTGGGCATACTGCACGGGGATGTAAATCTCGCATCCGCCAGCACCGGTATAGCCCGTGGTGGAGAAGATGACACCCTCGACACCGGCAAAGGTGAGAATCTGGAAGGTGTAGTACTCCATATCAACCACGTTCTTGTCTGTCAGTTTCTGCATGGCCTTGAGGGCGTTGGGACCCTGCACGGCCAGCTGTGCCCACTGCTCGCTCTCGTTCATGAAATCGACACCAAGGGTCATGCCCATCTTGTCGGCAATCTGGCTCATCCAGTTCCAGTCCTTGTCAATGTTGGCGGCATTGGGAACCATAAAATACTCCTCGTCGCTGATACGATAGACCAGCATATCGTCCACAATACCACCATTGCCATTGGGCAGGCAGGTGTATTGCACCTTGCCGTCGGTCAGGGTCTCGACGTCATTGACGGTGCAGTACTGCATGAACTTCTTGGCTATCGGGCCTTTGGCGCGGAACTCACCCATGTGGCTGACATCAAAAACGCCAACATTGTTGCGCACATTGTGATGCTCGATGGTGAGGCCTTCATACTGGATAGGCATGTTGTAACCGGCGAACTCGGCCATCTTGGCACCGAGGGCGATGTGGTTTTCGGTAAACGGAGTGGTTTTCATTGTTATATTATTTGTTATTAATTATTTGTATTTTTCTCAACGACTAAATTAAGGTACAAATATACAAAAAAAATGATTTACATCCGGATTCGCCAGCGTGGGGGATGGGCGTGCCCCCCCCTATGCGGCCAAGGCATAAACAGAGCGTCGGAGCGAGAAGGCCTGTAGCAGGCCGCGCATGAGGAGATAGACCATGAATGCCGTCCAGAGGATGTTGTTGTGGAGCACTTCGGGCAGTGTCGCATGGGATTCTATGCCTGTGCTGACATGCAGAAAGAGGTATCGCCCGCCATAGTAGACGACGAAAAAGGCTATCGTGGCGGCAAACATGGTGTTGCGCATGACGCGGCTGGCCGTAGCGCCAATGAATATGTCGTCGAACAGGAAGGCAGCAAAGCCGCAGACAGGCACGATTAGAACCCAGAACAGGTATTGGCGAGAGGCAGCTATCAAAGCCTCATCGCTGGCAAAAAGACGCAGAAACTGCTCGTCAAAGAGTGCGTAAAGGATGGTGAATAGCACGGTGAGAATGAGCCCCCACAGCAGCAACAGCCGGACGGAAAGGCGGAGGTTGGCACTGTCGCGCGCCCCGATGTAGCGTCCTACCAGAGACTCGCCGGCATAGGCAAAACCGTCCATGATGTAGGAAAACAAGGTGAAGAATTGCAGGAGCAAGGCATCAATGGCCAGAACCTCATCGCTGATACGTCCGCTGGCAGCGGTGATGAAGGTGAACACCAATGAAAGGCACACCGTACGCAGGAAGATGTCGGCATTGACTTTGAAGAAGCGTCTCATCTGATGCCAACGCAGCGAATCGGCCAACAGCGTATGCCAGGGTATGCGCTGTGCTGCGGCGCATACCAGAGGACGTCCTTTCGCATCCATCCTGACCGAGCCTTCCACATAGGCTTTAAACAGGCCACTGTTGCGACGAAAGATGAGGAAAAGGCCCACTACGAAACCACTGTACTGGGCGATGACCGTGCCCCAGGCCACGCCAGCGATGTCCCAATGCCACAGCAAGACGAACAGCAGGCTGCACACGATATTGACCACATTGAGCATGATGGCTATCCACATAGGTGTTTTGGAGTCCTGCATACCTATGAACCAGCCCTTGACGGCATAATTGCCCAGCGTGGCAGGAGCCGCCCAGATGCGTATGAAGAAATAGGTCATTGCCATCTGCATCACCTCCTCACCACCCTCGAAGATGGCCAATGAGAGGCGAGAGATGGGCCACTGCAAAAGCAGCAATAGCAATGCTATGGCCTGTGCCACAGCCAGCGAGCGTATGAGGATACGCACCGCCTCACGATAGTCGCACGCACCGTAGGCCTGTGCCGTGAAGCCACTGGTACCCATGCGCAGGAAGCCGAAGTTCCAGTAGATGAGGTTGAAAATGCTGGCGCCAATGGAGATTGCCCCGATATGCGCCGCACTCAGATGCCCCACCACCGCCATATCCACCATGCCAAGCAACGGCACCGTGATGTTGGTGACGATGTTGGGCAGCGCCAGCCCGAGGATGCGCTTGTTCATGTCAGCAGGACTTTAGGCTGAAAGTTGCAGCAAATTAAGAGCCAAATGTTTGAGAGCCTTTGTATAGGGAGTCTCCGGCAGTTTGGAAAGGCTGTCTACCGCTGCCTCTATGCGCTGTTCAAATGCCGCCTGCAGCTCTTTCAATGGTGGCAGCGTCTTGGTTTCCTCGGTGCCATAGTCCATCAGGTCGTCGCGCAGCTGAAAGGCCATGCCGAAATGCTCGCCAAACTCGCGTAGCAACGGGTTGCCCAATTCGCAGCAGGAGCGCATCAAAACAGCCGTTTTCTTGTATATCACGTCCATATAGCTGCCTTTGTCGAACACGCCGCCCCGAAGGTATTGCTGCTGAATCAGCTCGCCCTCGCACATTTCCTTCACCACATTGTTCACAATGCGCGTGGCCTCTTTCTCGTCCAGTTCGTTCATGATATTCATGACACGAGACAAATAGTAGTCGCCACAGAGCACCGCCACTGCATTGCCCCAATGGCCGTTCACACTCTCCTGTCCACGCCGTTCCGTCGATTCATCAACCACATCGTCGTGCATCAGAGAGGCGCTATGCAGCATTTCCATGGCCGCTGCCAGACGCGACGCGCGAACGATGTCGCGACCGCCATCGGCAAGCAGCAAAAGCAGCGGTCTCAGCCGTTTGCCCGAGCGGCGGTCCACATAGTCGTTGACCTCCTGCATAAGCTGCACGCCCGAGTAGGTGTGGCGGTGATATTCTTCTTCAAAAAGTCGAAATTGGTCGGCAACCACTTGCCGTATTTCATTCTGTGTCATTGAAAGTTTATTGGTTATTTCGCGGTTCATTCAGCCCCCTTCTGCCACGTGCATCCCCTCTATCGAGACCACAGCCACCTGTCGTCCGGCCTCATCCTGTATGACAGCCTGATAGTAGCAGCGCGTCCGTCCCTGACGCACCCTCTGGCAACGCACCGTAAGGGTGTCGCCCTTGGGCTGGCACAGAAAGTGGACATCTGCCGAGGTGCTGACCCAAGCCAGCGGGTCGCCCGCCGATAGACAGGCGCCATTGGCCGCCACGGCAAAGGCGAAGTCGGCCAACGTGAACATAACGCCCCCCATCACGCCGCCACGGGCATTGCGATGGCGGTTGTCCAAAGGCAGCATACAGACGGATATGCCATCGCCAGCCTCACGCAGCACTACACCCGTAACCTCGGTGGCATAACGGTCGCCAGCCATCACGTTACGAACGTGATTTGTGTATTCTTCGGCCGTCACTACTTGGTCATGAATTCGTTGTACAGGGCTGACAATTTGTTGGAGAGCGTCTTGCTGGACTTCACCAGCGGCAGACGCAAATAGTTGGAGATGCGACCCTCTATCTCCAACAAGGCCTTCACACCTGTGGGATTGCCTTCCTCAAACATGGCGTTCATGAGCGGAAGCATCTTGTAGTGCAACGGCAGAGCCTTCTTGAAATCGCCCTTCAGAGCCAGTCGCACCATGGCACTCATCTCCTTTGGCAAAGCATTGGCCGCCACCGAGATGACGCCAGAGGCACCAGCTGCTATCATGGGCAGCGTCAATGCGTCGTCGCCCGAAAGCACGCGAAATCCGTCTGGCTTGTTGCGTATGATTTCCATAATCTGGGCCATGTTGCCGCTGGCCTCCTTGATAGCAATGACGTTGCCCACCTCCTGGGCTATCTGGAGCGTGGTCTCGGCCATGAGGTTTACCCCCGTGCGTCCCGGCACGTTGTAGAGCACCACGGGCACAGGCGATGCCTCGGCCACCTGTCGAAAGTGCTGTAGCAGTCCTCTCTGGTTGGGCTTATTATAATAAGGCGCCACGGACAGCACGCCGGCAATACCATCAAAGGTGGTGTGGTTGAGGTGATCCACCACCTGCTGCGTATTGTTGCCGCCCACACCCAGCATGATGGGTACGCGTCCGGCCACGGTCTCCACGATGTATTCCTGCACCGTGGCACGCTCGCGCTCGGTCATCGTGGCCGCCTCGCTGGTAGTACCCAGTGCGACGATATAGTCCACGCCGTTGTCAATGACATAATTGACCAGACCCTCCAAGGTCGAGAAATCGATGGTCTCCTGCTTGCGAAACGGTGTCACCAAGGCGACGCCCGTACCATTGAATAAAGCTTTTGTCATAGGCTTGTTTCTATTTCGTGATAACTCTAAGATATTCCACTACTTTGTCCAGATAATAGCGAAGGTCCATAGGAGCATCGCCTCTGATGACGAAATCGAAGACATCGGTATTGCGCACCTGCCAGTCCATCGGCAGCGGGGCCGAGGTGTCTTCGTAGGCGATGCGGAGGCCGGCCTGTGCCGACAGGGCCACATACTGCGAGAAGAAGTTGGGGACACCAATAGTGTCCACCACCAAGTCATAAGGCTGCGACAAGGTACGTTCCACGACATGAGACTTGGGTTTGCCCCAGAAGCCAAAGTCATCCTTCTCCTGACACACGCAACAATGGGACTGCGCCACCACATAGTCGGGACGTGTCTTTTGCGACACGAGCCCTATAAGCCACACCTCCTTGCCCGCCGACTCGAACTCTTGCACACAACGATTCAACAGCGACCACGAGGCTTCGTCTGTCAACTCGAAAATCCACAGCATACGATGCACGTCGTCATAGCGTTTCAAGCTTTTGCGAGGCTGCTTGGATTGCAGCTTCTTGATGGCAGACTGGCGTCCGTAGGTTTGAAAGACATTAGGCATAGGGCTGGCGTTTGGGGCGTTATTGGTCACTTTATCTTTATATGGTATGACAATCCTAACTCTCTTTTCAAGATTCGAGTGCCGACAAGAAGTCCATCTGGCGATTAAGGCGGAAAGACTTGCGATGCCAGGGGCTAATGCCGCAACGCTCTATGGCCGCATAATGGGCCTGCGTGGGGTATCCCTTGTTGCTGTCCCACCCGTATTCAGGATACTGTTCGTGCAGCTGCGCCATGCGGGCATCACGATAGGTCTTGGCCAGAATGGAGGCGGCAGCGATGGACATAAACTTGCCGTCACCTTTCACCACACACTCATAGGGCAGGTCTGTCTCGTTGTAGAAGCGGTTGCCGTCTATCAGCAGCAGTTCGGGAGTCACCGCCAACTGCCTCACCGCCATATTCATGGCATGGAACGAGGCCTTCAGGATGTTGGTACGGTCAATCTCGTCGGCCTCGACGGCAGCCACGGCCCACGCCACGGCATCGTGCTCTATCTGGTCGCGCAGCCGCTCGCGCTGGCGATGCGTCAGCTGCTTCGAGTCGTTGAGCATCTCGTTAGCGTAGCCCCGCGGCAGGATGACGGCGGCGGCATAGACCGGCCCGGCCAGGCATCCCCGCCCGGCTTCGTCACACCCGCATTCGGTCTTGTCTATGGTCATGGACTGTAGGAGCATCACTTACGATTGGTTGGCAGAAGGCGAATACTATCGAATCTCGCGAATTATTTTATTACGACGGCTATGGTTTTAATTGCGGCAGCAAGGGGCTGGCTTATAGAAAAGGCATCGTAACGCTGGCCACAATGTAGAGCCCCAGCAGCAGATTCCAGAACCAGCCTTTAGGGACACTGAGGAACAGGAGTGACACGATGTAGGCAAAAGGTATGGCGAAAGAGGTCTGCGCCACGGGCAGCAGCGACACGTAGAACAGCGACAGGAAGCCTATCAGGAGGAAGGACATGACCAGCGCGTTGTTCAGGTTGGCCACCTCTGTGCGGTTGCTGCGCAGGCTGGACCCATACAGCCAACCCGCCAGCAGCAGAAGGAGGAAGAAACCGTTCTCCACATAGCCTGCCACGCTGGTTGGCAGCAACCGGATGGAGAAGCCTTCCGGCAAAGCCGTCAGATTAGGCCACGCCTCGGGCAGCCCGCCTCCGAGGAAGTGGTAGACCAGCCAAATCAGATAGGGCATCAGG
>JAFVBF010000078.1 GCA_017480145.1 Bacteroidales bacterium | reverse complement strand
GGCACCTGGATCCACATCCAAGAGTTTCACGCCTTCAACCTTTTCAATCTCCGCCGTCACCTGATTGATGATATTCATGTCTCGCCCTTCACTTATATTAGGCACGCATTCAATGAGTTTTTTCATTTTGTTTATAGTTTTAAGATAATCTAAAATACATTTTTTATTTCACGCCTTGGCAGAAAATCATTTCTCTTGCCAGTCACCATTATCCTTTATCAGCTGGACTAACTCGGCAACGGCATCCTTTTGATCTATAGCATTCTTTACCATCGTCTTCCCTTTGTAGAGGGATATCTTTCCCGGACCAGCACCGACATAGCCATAATGTGCATCCGCCATCTCGCCAATGCCGTTGACAATACAACCCATCACCCCGATTTTAACTCCTTTCAGGTGCTGTGTTGCCGCCTTGATTTCATGCAGGGCAGACTGAATGTCATAGAGCGTACGCCCACAAGACGGGCAAGCGATGTATTCGGCCTGACTGATACGGACTCCAACCGCTTGCAGAATGTCGTAAGCCACCGGAATCTCTTCCACAGGATCCTCTGTAAGTGACACGCGAATGGTGTCGCCAATACCGTCAATCAGCAAGGCACCAATGCCGGCAGCACTCTTCAAACGCCCCTGCATGGCATCTCCAGCCTCGGTGACGCCCAAATGGATGGGGTAGTTCATTCCCAACTGCTGCATTTTCTCCACGAAACGACGGGTGCTTTCCACCATCACTTTCACATTGCTGGCCTTCATAGAGAACACCAAATCATGATAATCCTGCTGGCGGCACACCTCCGCAAACTCAATGGCAGATTGCGCCATGCCCTCTGCCGTATTGCCATAGCGGCTCATAATCCGTTCGGAGAGAGAGCCATGATTGGTACCAATGCGCATGGCCGTATGATGCCGTTTGCAAATCTCGATAAGCGCAGACATCTTGTCGCCAATCTTTTTCAGTTCATCGGCATACTCCTGTTCCGAGAATGAGACGCGTCCCGTGTTGCGATCGGTATAGTTGCCTGGATTCACCCGTACCTTCTCAACAATGGCAGCAGCCGTTTCTGCCGCTTTGGGGTTGAAGTGGATGTCTGCCACCAGAGGCACCGAGCAGTTGCGGCGTGCCAGTTCGTTCTTTATCTCATATAGATTCTGAGCGGCACGGACATCTGGTGCCGTGATACGCACAATCTCACAGCCAGCCTCTACCAGACGCAACGTCTGCTCCACCGTGGCCATAGTGTTCATCGTATCCGTATTGGTCATAGACTGAACCCTGACAGGAGCACCTCCCCCCAATGTCAATCCGCCAACCTTAATCTGTCTTGAAACGTACATGGCTAATTATTTGTCGTTTTGAAATAGACCTCAATGGCTCCGACACCATATTTACGAATCGGAGCATCCATATAACTCAACTGGGCATACTGATCCAATTCGCGCATAATCTCCGTTTTCAACACTCCCCTACCCACGCCGTGAATAAATGTGACCTTTTTCATGCCACTCATCAGCGCCTGATTAAGACAGGTGCGGAAAAAACGAAGCTGCTCAGCATGTTTCTCATCGTCATTCAGCAACTGAGGATTGTCGCAGATGGCCTCTATATGTAAATCAACCTCGGCGTAACCCGGGCTTACGGTATATTGCAACAGAATGTTTTTGTTCAACTCTTTGGCGTTGCATGACTGGATATGAGACAACTGGGACTGGAGTTTAGACACCTGATCCTTTAGATTAGCCACCTGCGAACGGAGACGCCGGTTCTCTTCCTGCAAAGACTCCACACTCTCCACCTCGGCACTACCGGTGAATTTCTCCCGAAGTCTGCGGTTCTGCTCATCCAGTTGCGCTGCACGACGGCTTTCGGACTCCTGTTTTTGGCGAATCTCGGCCGTCGTAGGCACTGCGCCAGGCACACTCTGGTTGAACACCTTGCCAGCACCGCTCATGTCTGCCATACGGATTAATTCGGAAGCAGCCATGGGCATATCAAATCCAGTTTCGTCCTGCACAAAGATGGTCGTTCCCTGAATACGAACCACCGTGCCACCACCAATATCATTCAAAAATTTAACCTTGTCTCCTATTTGAAATTTAGTCATTTAAAGTTTGTTCATGAAAGTTATACATGAAGTGTAGCATCAGATGATGGTTGCGAGGTCGATGCCGTCAAAATTGCCACTGCTCATCATGAGCAGATTGGTATTGCTCCACTCTCGGTCGCGCAGGTCGCGAACCATCTGGGAGGAATCAGTATAAACCCGCAGGGACTCATTGGCAAAGGCTGCCTTTACCTGAGCTGGACTGAGTTCTGGCAGGCGTTTCAACTGCAAGGCATGACGGCTGTAAAACACAATGGGGACATCAGCCTTGTCCATTGTGCCCGCATACTGAGACAGAAATTCAACCGACAGAGAACTAAACGTATGGAGTTCCATACAGGCTACGAGTTTACGATTGGGGAACTGCTCCTTCATGGCCGCAATGGTGGCTCGCAATTTAGATGGGGCATGAGCAAAATCCTTGTAGACAGCCGTTGTCTCGCCTGCTTTGACCAGTTCCAACCGCTTAGTGGCACCAGCAAAAGAGGAGATGGCCGCATTGAAAGCGGCATCGTCAACGCCAATCTGACGACATGCCAGACGTGCTGCCGTAAGGTTAAGCAAATTGTGTCGTCCGAAAACCCGCAATGGGATAGGTGGCTCGCCCTCCAGACAGGTGATGCCCTCGGACACATGATAGGCCGGGGTTTCGTAAGGCAGCTTGGCGATATCCCCTCTACCACAGCTTTCGGCAACGAAACGTACCTCGTTGTCTTCGTTACAGTAAATGAGCGTTCCCGATGGTTCTATCAGATTAATGAATTTGGCGAACTGCTCTCTGTAAATGCCAAATGTCGGGAAGACATTGATGTGATCCCACTCTATGCCCGTGATGATAGCGACATGGGGCTTATAAAGATGAAATTTGGGACGCCTATCGATTGGCGAAGTGAGATACTCATCCCCTTCGATAACCATGACCTTAGCCGTATCGGAAAGGCGTACCATGACCTCGAATCCGGCAAGCTGAGCCCCGACCATATAGTCGGCCTCGATGCCACAATGCGCCAGAACATGAAGAATCATGGCCGTGGTGGTGGTCTTGCCGTGGCTGCCGCCAACCACTATTCGCAATTTCGACTTCGATTGCTCGTACAGGTATTCAGGATAGCTGTAGATACGCAGTCCGAGTTCCTGTGCGCGCTGTAGCTCAGGGTTGTCAATGCGGGCGTGCATTCCTAAGACCACGGCATCAATTTCGCTGGTGATGCGTTCGGGATGCCAGCCCACGGCTTCTGGCAAAAGGCCATAACGCTGCAGACGACTCTTGGCAGGGTCGAATATCTCGTCATCTGAACCCGTTACCTCATCACCTTTCAAATGCAAGGCGATGGCGAGATTGTGCATGGCAGCACCCCCGATGGCTATGAAATGTACTCTCATTTTAATTCCTTTGGGAAATAGATATAATATTTCGTCACCTGTTTTTCAAGGAAATGGCGATCCAGCTGGTCGGAAGCCTCGCTAATATCACGGCAGGAACCATCCTTATACAGCACTTTGATTTCCTGATCATTGAAATCGTAGGCATGATTGCGCAGGATGCCAGTGCCAACAAAATAAGCAGTCTCATCCAGCGAAATGCAATACAATTCCTGTGCCCGCATCCTCAGCTGCTCTATCTGCTCGCTGGCAAAGGGACGGTCGCTGACGCGGATGGCAGCCAGATGGCGATGCACCAACTGTTTGGAAAGTGTGGAAAGGACAATATCATCGTGCGACATCCACCCTTTGACTGCCGTCATCACATCATTGTCATCAATCAGAGAGAAGCGTTCTAAAAGGCTTGCATCAACTTCAAAAGACTCCGCATCATAGGATTGGGACATGAATCCCATCAGATACTCCGGTCCAGAAACCACGATTCCACGCCCAATGAGCTGCCGAACACGCCGCAATAGATTGAGAAGCAACGTGTCTGCGGCAATAACCGTTTTGTGCATATAGACCTGCCAGTACATAAGACGGCGGGATATTATGAATTTCTCTACAGAATAGATGCCTTTTTCATCTATCACAAGTTCGTCGTTGCAGACATTGAGCATATTAATAATACGCTCCGTACCAACCACGCCCTCACTCACGCCGCTGAAAAAACTGTCACGGCTCAGATAGTCCAGACGATCCATATCCAGCTGACTGGAAACCAACTGGTGCAGAAAATGCTTCGGATAGCTGTCCTCAAAAATGCTGATAGCCACATCCAGAGGCTTGCGTCCCTTGTCATCTTGGGGCAATTCCTCGTTGATACGCCTCATGAACATCAACGTCAAGACCTCGTGATGCACATCGGCTATTACCCGTTCGGAGGTATGTGAAAAAGGGCCATGCCCGACGTCGTGCAGCAATATGGCCAAACGGACTCCCAGAGACTCTTCCTCGGTAATTGCAACCCCCTTGACCTTCAACACCTCCAACGCCCTCGTCATCAGGTTCAAAGCCCCCAGCATATGGCTGAAACGGGTATGTACCGCCCCAGGATAAACCAGTGATGTGAATCCCAGCTGTTTGATGTGTCTTTGACGCTGAAAATAGGGATGCGATATGACATCGAAAATGACGTCATCATCTATGGTAAGAAAGCCATAGACCGGGTCATTGATTATCTTGCGCTTGTTGGTCATTGTTTGAAGTGATTCTATCGGATTTGTCAGTCGCAGACGGAGGAGAGCAAACGAGCTGCGCACCCCACATATTCACGGCAGGGTCTCTTGCCAGAGGCCAGCAGTCGCCCACACACAATATCACCATTTTCCTGACGGAAACGCTCGGCCAAGGATTTAAAATCGACAGAATGTCCTGCCATTCCCGCCACCATGGCCATGCCACTCACACAGCCACACACCTCTCGCAAACCCGACATCCCCATGCCAAAGGTTGATGCCAATTGGTTTGCCTTTGCCTCGTCGATGCCGATTTTATCATCAAAGGCCAACACAACAGACTGACAACAGTTATGATGATCCGAATGCAGCTCACACGCCTTATGCGCTCTTTCCTCTGGAGTCATGATAAAAGTTTTTTTCTCATCAGACACTGTATCTGCCACAGAACAATGGCAGCCGAACAACTGACATTAAGCGAATGCTTCGTACCGTACTGAGGGATTTCGATACTGCCATCGCAAAGGTCTATGACATCCTCTGCAACCCCCTCCACCTCGTTGCCCATCACCAAGGCTATTTTTGCCGATGACTGTACCGCAGCGGAAAGGGCTTCGGAATCCAGCATCATGCTGCCATGGACCTGCTCGACGGCATAAACTCGATAGCCCTTCTGCCCCAACGCCTTGACGCACTCCGTCGTTTCTTCATAATACTGCCACTCCACAGAGTCTTCTGCACCAAGAGCGGTTTTATGGATGTCGCGATGTGGCGGGGTAGAACAAATGCCACACAGACACAAACCCGCAATGCGGAATGCATCACTGGTACGAAAGATGCTGCCTATATTGTTCTGGCTTCGCACATTGTCAAGAACCATCACCACAGGCAATTTCTCGGCAGCCTTGAAATCAGACACCGACATCCGAGCCAGTTCATCCATACTCAGCTTGTTCATCCCACACTCCCCTCCAAACTGATGCTAAGCAGTTTCTGAGCCTCGACAGCAAACTCCATCGGCAACTTTTTGAGCACGTCCTTGGCATATCCGTTCACAATGAGTCCCACGGCGCTCTCTGGCGAAATGCCTCGCTGCTGACAATAGAACAACTGCTCCTCGCTAATTTTAGAGGTGGTGGCCTCATGCTCCAGAATGGATGTGGAATTGTTGGCTTTGATATACGGCCAGGTGTGCGCTCCGCAAGCATCCCCAAGCAGCAGAGAGTCACACTGGGAATAATTTCGCGCATTGTCGGCATTGCGCCCCACCTGAACCAATCCCCTATAACTATTCTGACTATGTCCGGCACTGATGCCCTTAGAGATAATC
Organism: Bacteroidales bacterium; assembly: GCA_017480145.1. Taxonomy (GTDB): domain Bacteria; phylum Bacteroidota; class Bacteroidia; order Bacteroidales; family P3; genus Colimorpha. The sequence goes on along the minus strand of JAFVBF010000078.1, from coordinate 1,464 downwards.
GTGCTATGCGTATTCTTGCCCACATGCACCATTTTGGTACCCGTATCGGCCTGCTGATAGTTATTGGTGACTGCCACCGAATAGAACTCTGCCGAGGAGTCATCGCCTTGGAGAATACAGCTGGGATATTTCCAAGTCACCGCAGACCCCGTTTCCACCTGAGTCCACGAAATCTTGCTATGGCTACCCTTGCAGATGCCTCGCTTAGTGACAAAATTATAAATTCCACCCTTGCCGTTCTTATCGCCAGGATACCAGTTCTGCACGGTAGAATATTTGACTTCGGCATCTTTAAGCACTACGATTTCAACTATGGCGGCATGCAACTGATTCTCATCTCGCTGAGGCGCAGTGCAGCCCTCAAGATAACTCACATACGAACCCTCGTCGGCCACAATCAAAGTGCGCTCAAACTGCCCGGTACCCTTGGCGTTAATCCTGAAATAGCTTGACAATTCCATAGGACAGCGGACACCTTTAGGGATGTAGCAAAAAGAACCATCGCTGAATACTGCCGAATTAAGAGCAGCGAAGAAATTGTCTGACGGAGGCACGACACTACCCAAATACTGCTTGACCAACTCGGGATATTTCTGTACAGCCTCGCTAATAGAACAGAACAGTATGCCTTTTTCGGCAAGCATCTTGCTACTGGTGGTCTTCACAGACACGCTATCCATGATGGCATCGTATGCCACGCCTGCCAGTTGTTCACGTTCTCGCAGCGGAATACCCAGTTTGTCGAAGGTGGCCAGCAACTCAGGATCCACCTCGTCAAGACTCTTCTTTTTTTCTCTTTTGGGAGCCGCGTAATAGATAATGTCCTGATAATCTATCTTGTCGTACTTCAGATGCCCCCAGGAGGGTTCTGTCATTGTCTTCCAGCGACGAAAAGCATTCAAACGGAATTCCAGCAACCATGATGGCTCCTGCTTTTTGGCAGAGATAAAACGAATTACGTCCTCATTCAATCCTTTCCCAACCGTTTCCGTCTCTATGTCGGTCACGAATCCCCACTTATAGTCCTCGTTCGTAACCTCTTGTATTATATCGTTTTTATCTTCCGACATACACTTTAGATTCGAGTTGTATTAATATACAAAAATACGTTTTTTTTCATTGACGGAGACAGAAATACACCAGAGCCGAACACGACTCCCAAAGGCCGTAATAGCACCTTTTCAGGCAGTGCTTAAAGCAATTCAAAAGCTGAGGTCTAACTCTTGCGATAATGAGGATGATAGCACTCGATGGTTTCGCGTAGGAAACGATTGTCTAAATGGGTGTAAATCTCCGTTGTGCTAAGCATGGCGTGACCCAGCATTTCCTGAACGGCACGAAGATCCGCCCCATTCTGAACCAATTCGGTGGCAAAACTATGACGAAGACTGTGGGGAGAAACGTGCTTGACAATGCCCGCATCAAGAGCGGCCCGCTTGAGAAACATGAACACGAAATTACGGG
>JAFVBF010000077.1 GCA_017480145.1 Bacteroidales bacterium | reverse complement strand
GGCCAAGCTGGCCTTTGGCGTGGCTGTCATCTCCGATCGCGAAGCCTCCGAGGTGTAGATGAAGGGGAAAAAAGACCGCTTCGACGATCCCCTGCACGCCACCCCCCCAGCCGTCGACGATGGAATAATCCCCGGTGGTGGCACCGCACTTCTCCGCGCTGCCCAGTGCCTCGAAAGCGTGAAGCCCGAGAACGAGGACGAGAAGCTCGGCATCGAGATCATCCGTCGCGCCGTCGAAGAGCCTCTGCGCATGATTGTCGAGAACGCCGGCTTGGAAGGTAGCGTGGTCGTCAACGAAGTGAAGAACGGCAAAGCCGACTACGGCTACAACGCCCGCACCGAGAAGTACGAGAACCTCTTCCAGAGCGGTGTTATCGACCCCGCCAAGGTGACCCGCGTGGCACTGGAGAACGCCGCCAGCATCGCCGGCATGCTCCTCACCACCGAGTGCGTCCTCTGCGACATCAAGGAACCCGAACCCCCGATGCCCGCCGGCAATCCCGGCATGGGTGGCATGGGCGGCATGTACTAATCCCGCAGTGCGTGGTACAAACCCCATCCGTCAGGCATGGGTGGCATGTATTGATGAATTGATACAAACCAACAGAAAAGGGAACATCCAAATGGGTGTTCCCTTTTGTTGTTTTGCCATTATTCACCTTTGCTTAATAGGCCTTGCGGGTACGCCCACGGCCGTGCACCTTGCTGGTAAATCTTTGGCAACAACAGCACCAGCACCAACAATTGTTTGTTCACCAATGTTGATTTGGTTGATGATTTTTGCGCCTGTTCCGACATAGACCTCACTGCCGATATGCACCTCTCCGGATATGTTCACCGATGGCATAAATGCAGAATAATCACCAAGGGTTGTGTCGTGTCCTGTTGTGCAAGCAAGATTAAGAATTACAAAATCGCCGATGACGATGTTTGTAGTAATGAGATTTTCGGCACAGATGATGCATCCTTTGCCAATCTGGACATAATTGTCATCGCCAATTTGAACGGAGGGGTGAATCAACGAAGGAAACAATACATTCCGATTACAAATATTGTTCACGATCTTCTTCTTGGTGGCAGGATTCCCTATTGCAATTGCAACTGATATTTCTTTGTCCCAATTGTTTAGAGAGGACATTCCTCCAAGCGTAGGGAAACCGTTTATCATTTCCCTTTCAGGGTATCCGTCATCGAAAAAACCGATGATTTTCCATTCATGTCTTTGACGGTTGATGTCTTGAATCAATGTCAATACTTCGCGGCCGAATCCGCCAACACCATAAATTGCAATTTCTTTCATATTGATTAGTTGTTACCGTTAAACTTTTCCATTGTCGCCTGTCCTTCGTGCGAAATGCCATCGCGTGACAGCACTTTCTTTACGGTCAGAATGATTACTTTACAATCCACTTTGAATGAGTAGTTCTCGACATACCATACATCGAGATTGAATTTTTCTTTCCAAGAGATTGCATTCCTCCCATGACATTGTGCCCAGCCTGTAATACCAGGACGGACAAGGTGCCTACGGGACTGTTCTGCGGAGTATAGTGGCATATATTCAGGGAGCAAAGGTCGAGGTCCAATAATTGACATGTCTCCGCGAAAGACATTAATGAGTTGTGGCAATTCGTCAATACTCAAAGAGCGAACCATTGAACCAATACGAGTAATCCGCATCTCGTCAGGCAAAAAGTTGCCTTGAGCGTCACATTCATCAGTCATGGTTTTGAATTTGATGAGTGTGAATAATTTTCCATCTTTGCCCGGACGTTTTTGCAAAAAGAAAACCCCGCTATTGCGGTTGGCAAAATACAATCCCATAGTGATGACTATCAACAACCAGCTAATTAAAAGCAGTGCAATTGAAGAAATTGCGATGTCGAGAACACGTTTTATAAATTTTCTGTACATGATATCATAAAAATACCGTGAAACTTTGTGTTGCGGACTGAGGTTCTCGACTACCTATCACTACAAACAGAAAAGTTCACGGTTCCGTGAGCTTTTCCCCTTTCTTTGTAGTGATAGAATGAAATTGTCGAGATTTCAGTCCTGCTAAGAAAAGCGAAAATGCTTCTATTCTATTGTTATACTATGTCTTTGTTCTTTGTTTTAAATCATATAGATAGTATTAGTAATTATTTCGTTTGCGTTTATAATACTTATAGTTTCTCAATCTCTCCTGCTGACAGGCCTGTTGCTTTGGCAATGTCGGTAACGGGAATATTCAAACTCTTTAGATTGCGGGCTATCTCTAAGGCTTTCTCCTCTCGGCCTTCCTTTTTGGCAGTGTTCACAGCGTTGTTTATATCTCGATACGCATTGATGCTCTCTTCATACTCACGGCGCTCGGTCTCGGAATAGCGGGCAATCTCCGCCTGCTCGAAGACACGCTCGAAGATACGCTCTTGCAAGGCCGAGGGCCGCTCCATCAGCCGGGAAAGGTTACGGAGCACGAAGAGCCACTTGTCGAACATCGTTTCCAACTGGTCTTCCGTCTTGTTGAACTTGGGCATCTCAAGATATAGTAACGTCAGCTTATCGTAGAAGACATGGTTGTCCTTTGTGTCCATCAACTTCACCTCATGGAAATAGTTGTCGGGTTCGTACTCGTTCTCAGGGAAGCAGAAATTGAGAATACCCACGGTATAGACATCTTTCAGATGGAAATCCCACTCGCCGACCTGCCCCTGCTCCTGGATGGGGAACGTGGAGTAGAACACGCTGCGGTCTTTGAAGAACTGCTGATAGACATTCTGCATTTCTACGATGAACTTTTCACCCTTGTCGTTTTCACAGAACACATCAAAAATGGCTCGGCGGGAATTCTTCGAAACTCCGAAATGCTCAGTGCTTTTGTAACTGACTTTCTCCACCACCTGCTTGCCCCCAAGCAAGGCATTAAGAAAACTGATAAGCAAATCTTTGTTCAATTCGGTGCCAAACAGCCTCTTAAAACCGAAGTCGGTGTAAGGGTTTATGTAGCGTGGTTCATTCATCGTGGCCAATCCGTGTGCGTTTTTATTGTATTGGATGAGAATGCAAAAATACGACTATTATTTGATTTGGCAAAATTTTTTTATCGGACCATCGTCGAAGGGTGGAAGAAGGTCCGAACTTGGATCATAGTCGGCACCGTCATCGTTCGTGCCGCGACAACCGAACTTGATAGGGCACGTCTAATTCGTCACAGGTATCTGCGACATTAAAGAACCCGTGCTGTGGCGTCGGCTATACCGACAACCCCTGATGCACGCCAGCTGGTATGCCCCGTGAACTTGATGAGCGAACCCCGGCATGGGTGGCATGGGCGGTATGTACTAATCCCGCAGGGCGTAGTACAAACCCCATCCGTCAGGCATGGGCGGCATGTACTAAACAATTGAAAGTACATTTTACTTCAAAGAGCCGAGGCTGCTTGCAGTCTCGGCTCTCTCATTTCAACCACGAATACAATTTCAACAACTTTTCAGCCCTATGTCACTCATCCATTGTGTTGGGCACCTTTTCTTATTTTTTTTCGATATGCGAGAAATGTTCGCGAGCAATATCCATATTCTGGTCAAGTTCGACTGTACCAAGATATTTTCCTTGTGAGTCTCGCACCGCCATATATTGCACCAGCATCAGATGTCCATCTTTTTCTACCCATTCATGCACACGGTCGGCCTTGCCGTTGCGAAAACTGTCGATGATGCTGCGCACCATCGATTCAATCTTTGGGGGATGGCAGGAGAAAACATCGCGGTCGAGTGCCATTTCTGGACGTTTGAACACCTTAAATCCTTCATTGAAATAGCGGTTGATGTTGTCGGCATCGATGAAACTTATCTCCATAGGAATGGTGTTCAGCAGGGCTGTGAGCTGTGGCAAGGTTAGGTGCCCACTTGGAAAGATTATTTCGCCAGACTTGTCGGACTTCTCCGAGTGGGTTGAATTTTCCGCTGATCCCTCCCATGCATTATTCTCCACTCCGAGGCAGACAGCGTAGGCTTTGCTGTCATGATAGATGCTATGCCATTCCTCGTCGGTGAAGTGTTCAGCACAAATTGGGAAAAGAATATTCGTCTCTTTATAAATCATTTCCTCAATCCGCGCAATCACAGCATCGGCACGTATAAGCCATGCGTCATTAGGCATTTCGTCGTATTCTTTAACCAACAGGCTCACCTCGTGGCGTATCTCGTCATCGACGGTCCACATCACGCTGTGAGGACCGGTGACATTG
>JAFVBF010000076.1 GCA_017480145.1 Bacteroidales bacterium | reverse complement strand
GTACTATGTCAATTGCTACACTTTTTTCGAGCAACCAGAGAAAGACTGGCTCAAAATTCTTGAGGTGGTCCACCCGCCAACTGCCGAGCCATCACTCTTCGATTAGCATGAAAGGGGCTTACTTTTCAGAAAATAGAACCAAAGTGTCTATTTATGGGCATTGTGAACGATTATTTTGAGCAATCTGAGTTTTAGCGGACAGCAATATTCACAAATTATCCCAATTTGGGTAATTATACATAAAAATGTCGCTGGGACTTACTTCTTTGTATCCCGGGCATTGAATCATTTGTCCTGCTTGTTTCTCTTTTTCTTGGTTGGCTCATTCGGAAGACATTAGACACAAAACCCCACATTGAAAATGTGGGGTTTTGTGTCTGTTTGGTTAATCTTCTTATGTGTGTTAAGAAAGCCCTTATTTCACTGCTCTGGGGTCGGTATTGGAACCGATAGGAATACGGTAGCTGAAAGATATCATGTAGGCCGAGAGACTGCTTCCAGCATGCATCACTGGCTCATCGGGATTTCCGCTCTCAAGGGTGCGAAGAATGTCTGGTTCATCCATCACCGATAGGAATCCGTGATCCACATAGATGCTGATAGTGATGTTCTTGTGTTCATAACCGAGACCAGCAATCAATTCTGCATCAATGCGATTTAGATAGTCGAATGCTCCTTCGCCTGCAATTTTAAAGTTGATTTTTCGTGAATCCTGATAGGGGGTCACTTTTTGCTCATTGTATTTTCCGAGAACTCCAATACTGACAGCAGGGCCGAAAAAGGCACGCGCATAGTGTTTGCGTTTCTTTAAAGGAAGTTCCAGTCGCAGATTGGCCAAGAGGGGTACCTGCACATACCAGGCATCAATGCTACCTGTATGTTGACTGCTAAGATTGGAACCAAGGTTAAAAACTTCTTCGTATTTGCCACCGCGTCTAACGAAGTTGACCCCCAATTGGACGTAAAATACTTCTGAAATGAGCGAGTGAACTTTGTTAAATTCGTAGGTGGTGTAAATGCCGCCGGAAATACTGGAAATAGGGGTCTTTTCGGTCAGGTCATCTGTCAGCGTTGAAAGACCTGCCCCAACACGAAATCCGATATTGGTAAACTGTGCGTTTGCTGAGCCTGATAGAGCAAACGCTATAATGATGACAATGAGATATTTCTTCATAAGGCCTTGCAAAAATACGATTTTTCCAGCAATTAGCAGGATTAAAGTACTATCAGAGTTTGCGTTTCAAGAAATCTGTCATCAGTTCGTAAAGATTCTGCCGTGCGTTGCCGCCGTAAATACTGTGGTTTTTGTTGGGATAGATGCGAAACTCGAAATGTTTGCCTGCGGCTTCCAATGCCGAGACCATCTCCGCGGAATTTTGGAAATGAACATTGTCGTCGCCAGTGCCGTGGATAAGCAGGTAGTTGCCTTTCAAGCGTTCGGCAAAATTGAGGGGTGAGTTTTCATCATAGCCTTCAGGATTGTCTTGTGGACGCTGTAGGAATCGTTCGGTGTAGATGTTGTCGTAGAATCGCCACGTGGTCACAGGGGCTACGGCAATGGCTGTCTTGAACACATCGTTACCCTTGAGCAAGGCAAGGGTTGACAGATATCCTCCAAAACTCCATCCAAAAATGCCGATGCGGCTTTCGTCCACCCAGGGCTGCATCCCAAACCACTGGGCTGCCTCAATGGCATCCTCGCATTCCATGGCTCCCAGATTCTTGTAGGTCATTTTTTTGAATTTTGCGCCACGTCCACCTGTGCCACGCCCGTCAAAACAGGCTACGGCGTAACCCATCTGCGATAGTAGGTGAAACCAGTAGTGGTCGCCACCGCGATAGGCATTGACAACTTGCTGGCTCCCAGGACCTCCATAGACAAAGAATAGCAATGGATATTTCTTGCGTGGGTCATACTGCTCTGGCAGAATGACGTAATAATTTAGCTCGGTGCCGTTGGAGGTGGTTAGTGTGCCGAATTGCTTGCGCACGGCTCCATAGTCATCCATTTTGCGTTGTAGGTCTGCGTTATCCTCCAGAGTGCGGATGGCCTTCCCTTTGCTCTCGTACAGCGTGGTGACAGGGGCTGAATTAGCGGTGCTATACACATCTATGTAGTAGCGGCAGCCATTGCTGAATGTGGCTGAGTGAGTCCCTTCAGCATGGCTCAGCTGGATGTTTTTCTTGCCAGAAAAGTCACTTACTATCAATTCGGTATTTAGGGCCGAACTTTTGTGGGCAGTATAGTAAAGATGCTTGCCTTTCTCGTCAATGCCGCATACTGATGCCACGTCATAGGCTCCAGATGTCACCAGAATTTGTTTGTCGGAGTCTATGTCGCATAGGTAAATATGGGTGTAACCATCACGTTCACTGCTGATTAGAAAGTGTTTTCCATCTTGCAAAAAATGCCATATCGAGGGAACTTCGACATAGGCACTATCCTCCTCTTCGTAGAATCGGCGTACCGTATTTGCTTCTACCTCAACCATCAATAAATCCATCTTGTTTTGTAGCCTATTCATGCGCATTACGGCCAGTCGTAGTGGGTCATTGGTCCATTGGAATCGAGGCAGATACTGATCGTTTTCGCTCCCGAGTGAAGGGATAATCTTGCTCTTGTGCAGCATATCATACACTACGATTTCTACTTTGGAGTTATCCTCTCCTGCCTTGGGGTATTTGTATTCGTAGTCTGACGGATAAAGTCCACCCCACATCTGCATCCGATATTGTTTCACTTTGCTTTCGTCAAAGCGGTAGTAGGCGATACGGCGGCTGTCGGGCGACCATCGGAATCCTCGTGTGATGGCGAATTCTTCTTCATAAACCCAGTCGGTGGTGCCGTTGATGATATGGTTCGTACGTCCGTCAGTGGTCACGGCCTCTTCTTTCAGCGTGGCAAGATTCAGTGTGTAGAGGTTGTTGTCTCTCACGTATGCCACATATTTACCATCGGGCGAAAATGTAGTGAGCTTTTGTTTCCCTGACTGGGAGATTTTCCTTAGGATTCCGGTAGCGATATCGTAAACATAGTAGTCGGAGACTCCGCTATAGCGATAGATGGCATTAAAGTTTGCGCTCAGCAGAATCTGTTGTTCTGCTGCATCAAGTTCGTAACTCTGAAAATGTAGTTCCTCGGCTCCCTTCACCTCAGAAAAACGGCATAAATCGGCTACTTTCTCTCCAGTACGATAACTGTACTTGCCTATTCCATGGCTGTCCATCAATGTATAATGCTGTCCGTCCGCCATTGAGCGACCTGTCTGGGCCGATTGAGCCGCAAAAGTGCCTTTGCTCCAAATGTCCTCGATGGAGATGGTCTTGTGCTGTGCCGATAGGACAAGAGTTGTCGCCAAAAAAGCCATTGTCAGATGAATTTTTTTCATTTGGAAAATATTTGATTCAGAATGTTGCCGAATATGCAAACGTGAATTTGCAAAGTTACTATTTTTTTGTCATAACGAAAAAACTTAGTACCTTTGCATTCGTTTTCGAGCAGTATGGCTGTCATGCTGTTGCACAAGGAGAGATGCCGGAGTGGTCGATCGGGGCGGTCTCGAAAACCGTTGACCTCTTTTGGGGTCCAAGGGTTCGAATCCCTTTCTCTCCGCAGATTACAGGTGAGTTTTAATGACTTACACTGGGCGTTCCCCGAAAAGGGATAGGGGCAATAAAAAAGCTGGTTTATCCAGCTTTTTTTATTCTTTTCTGTGTTTCAGCCCTTCCTTGTTCATGTCAAATGTCTACGCTACTAATGCGGGTTATGTGAAGTGGGTTAAACCATAATCCTCCATCATCATTCTCCCACCTACCTAAAACCTTTGCCCTTGCATTTAGGATTTTTATTATGTCCTATCATTGAACGGATGCATTCGTTTTTTTGTTTTTTTCTTGTGAGAAAGGGATCTAAATATGGATGGCTACTATTTGATTGGTATTGGGCATCGGATAAAGCTGTTTTGACGAGGTCATGCCCTAAGTTCTTCGGCTATTTTTCTCATGATTGAGTTTCTTGTGTGACGCAGACCTGGTTGCAATTCTGTCGGTTGCAGATATTCGAGCTGGACCTGTAGTTCTTTCAGTAGTTCTGAATAGTGCCGACATTGTTTGTGGGCCATCTTGATGCATAGTGCCCGGATGCCAGAAGGTATTTCGGGATCAGATAGTTGGCTTAAGCAGAAATCTAAAAAATCGGTGCGAATGTTTTTCTCTTCAAAGGATTGGGATTCAATCAAGGATAGCATTAGACGTCGTTTGGTGATGCTTTCGGTTCGCATGATTTCATCCATCAGTTCATTCTGTTTGTCATTCAGCCATACACGCTGAATGACTGAGAAATGTGAGAATACCCATGCGGCATTATCACTGGTTCTCTTGTCGCCATCAAATAGGAGTGCCCATAGTTCTGCCTTGCATTTATCATCATCCATTGTCAGACATATCTCATCAATCGCCCCTTTATGAATCCGTTCGGACAATTGCTTTCGAAGGTATCCCATTTACTATTTGTTCCGTAGGGTGATGAATGGGATGAGAATCTCTTCCATAGAGATGCCTCCGTGTTGGAAGGTAGAGTCGTAGTATTGGACGTATTGGTTATAGTTGTTGGGATAGGCGAAAAAGTCGTGCTGTCGGGCAAAAATATATGGCGAGGTAATGTGTCGGCGCGGCATAAAGATATGGGCGGGGTCGCGCACCTCGAATACCTCTTTGGAATTGTAGTCCAGCAGGCGGCCTTGCTTGTAGCGTAGGTTTACCGACACAGTGGCATCTCCTTTGACGCGTACAGGACGTTCTACGCGCACTGAGCCATGATCTGTGGTGATAATAACGTTTACGTCATGGTTTGACAGGCTGCGCAGGAGGTCGGACAAGGGCGAATGGTCAAACCATGTGCGGGTGACTGAGCGGTAGGCTTGTTCGGTTTCGGACAATTCTCGTACGATGTGAGAGTCTGTGCTGGCGTGTGAAAGCATGTCTATGAAGTTGAATATGATGACATTCAGACGATTGTTCATCATGTTGGAGTAGTTGTCGGCCAGCCGTTTCCCAAATTGTGCATTGAGCACCTTGTGATAGGATGTTCGGATGTTGATGCCGTGGCGGCGTAAGTTTTCTTGTAGTAATTCGTATTCGTACTGGTTCTTGTGTCCTTCTTCGTCTTCATTCACCCAGTATTTGGGATACTTTTTCTCTATTTCTGCTGGCATTAGTCCTGCGAACATAGCGTTTCGGGCAAACTGGGTGGTAGTGGGTATGATGCTGTAGTAGATGTCGTCCTGCTCCACGCGTAGGCTTTGTTCTATGGCTGGTTGCAAAAATTTCCATTGGTCATAGCGGAAGTTATCCAATACGATGAGGAATGTGGGGCGATTCTCATTCAGCAGTGGAAATAGTTTGTCCCGCAGCACAGTGTGCGACATCAGGGGTTTATCTGCCGTCATTCCGTTGAGCCACTCTATGTAGTTTTTTTCATAGTAGCGGCAGAACTGCTGATTAGCTTCGGTCTGTTGTGAGGCAAATATCTCATGAATGTTTTCGTCATCGTTATCGGATAGTTCTAAATCCCAGTACACCAATCGTTTGTAGAGGGATGCCCACTCTTCGTGGTTTAGCCGTCCTGAGAGAGTTATACCAATTTCACGGAACTGTTGTTGGTAGTTCATGGTTGATTTTTCGCTGACAAGTCGGCGTGTCTCTGTCAGCTTCTTCACCGTTAGTAGTATCTGGTTGGGCTTTACGGGCTTGATGAGGTAGTCCGATATCTTCCCTCCCAGAGCCTCGTCCATAATGTGCTCTTCTTCGCTCTTGGTTATCATTACTACGGGTATTTGTGGATGGTGCTCCTTGATGGCTGTCAGGGTGTCCAAGCCACTCATGCCAGGCATATTCTCATCTAAAAAGACAATGTCTGCAGGTTGATCTTCCAGTTCGTCAATGGCCTCGTCTCCTGATGTGACGGGGATGACGGTATACCCTTTCTCTTCGAGAAATAGAATGTGAGGTTTCAATAGGTCGATTTCGTCGTCGGCCCACAGGATGGTGATGGTGTCCATGATTATCAATTTGTTTAAATAACGGGAAAGTCGTGGGTGTTATTGCTGCACGGCTTTCGGAATGCCCATGCTGAATCTTCTTCTTTGGAATTCTTGCTTGTTCGTAGGTAGGCTTGAAATGTGGCTTCTTCGTACAGATTGTGTTACCTTTTTTGTAACTTTGCATCCCTTTGTTATGAATTACCAATGTTACAAACAGAGATATACAAGGAGTCTGCCGTGGTAGTCCAGATGCTAAGGCTTATGGAGGAAGGCCACAACCGTTTGCATTTGAATGGTCTTTCTGGCTCGCTTCAGGCAGTCCTTTCTGCTTCTCTATCGCTGCTCCGTCCTGATGTTCGCCAGCTTCTTATTGCTGGCAACAAGGAGGAGGCGTACTATCTGCTGAACGATATTGAGACTTTGCTTGATGAACGTGAGGGCGAAATCGATACCAAGCGGGTACTACTTTTCCCAACAACCTATCGTCGTCCTTATGTCGCTTCGCGCAGCGATTCCGATGAAGTGGACAACGCTAATGTGCTGATGCGTTCCGAGGTGGTGAAGCAGCTCAATTCGGGTCGCCGTCTGACGGTTGTCACTTATCCTGAGGCTCTGTGCGAGAAGGTGGTCAGCCGTCAAACCCTTACGCGCAACACGCTGCAGATTAGCCGGAACTCCAAATTGGATGTGGATTTTCTGATAGATGTGATGCAGGACTATGAGTTCGAACGTGTCGATTTCGTGGTAGAACCAGGACAGTATGCTGTGCGCGGAGGCATCGTGGATGTTTTCTCGTTCGCCAATGAAAATCCATTCCGTATAGAGTTGTTTGACGATGAGGTGGATTCTTTGCGCACTTTCGATCCGGCCACACAGTTGTCCATCCGTCCTTATGAGCAGATTACCATACTGCCTAATCTCGAAGCACGCCAGCATGAGACTGTCACAGTGGAGTCCAAGGTACCGCTAACGTCATATTTTGATGGCAATGATGTGGCTTGGGTGCAGGGATTGATGTTTGTCAGCGAAACTATTGAGAGCGTGTTTGCCAATGCGCGTATGCAATACGAGCAACTCAAAAAACAGGGAGAATTGGGCGTGGCCTATCAGCCCAAATCACCAGAAGAACTTTATTGCTCCGCTAATGACTTTCTGAAGGGATTATTAGAATGTCGTATTGTCGAATCGGGCAATAGTTCGTTCTTTAGCAATGCGCAGGTTGTGGCTGCTCATAGCGAGGCTCAGCCTGTTTTCAACAAGCAGTTTGATTTGTTGGCTCGTAGTCTCAATGACTATGCCGAAAAAGGCTATCGGATGTATATCGCGGTGGGTAATGAGTCGCAACTCAATCGTCTAAACAAGATTTTCGAAAGTGATGAATTTCGTGTGCGCGGAGCTCATTTGGGAGAGGAAAATTCATCGATTCAGGCATTGTCTTGCTCTCTCAACAAAGGGTTTATCGACCATGACGAGCACCTGCTTTGTTTTACGGACCACGAGATTTTTGAACGCTATCATAAATACACTGTGCGTGACTTGCGTCAGAATCGCGAGGCCATGACCCTCAAAGAACTATTCGAGCTCAAGCCAGGTGATTTTGTTACGCACATAGATTATGGTGTAGGCCGTTTCAGCGGATTGGAAAAGATTACAACCAATGGGCGCACGCAAGAGGTCATCCGTTTGATGTACAAGAATAATGATGTCCTCTATATCAGCATTCACGGTCTGCATAAAATCAGTCGCTATGTGGGCAAGGATGGTGTGGCTCCAACGCTCAATCGCTTGGGCAGCAGCAGTTGGCAGGTACTTAAGCAAAAGACGAAGAAGCAGGTCAAAGATATTGCCAAAGATCTCATTGCCCTCTATGCCAAGCGTAAGGCTACCAAGGGTTTTGCTTTCAGCGGCGACAGCTATCTGCAGCATGAACTCGAAGCCTCGTTTATATACGAGGACACCCCCGACCAGCTTAAAGCCACGATTGATGTAAAACGTGACATGGAGGCTTCTGCACCTATGGATCGCCTTGTTTGTGGCGATGTGGGGTTCGGTAAGACCGAGATAGCCATCCGGGCAGCTTTCAAGGCGGTGTGCGATAGTAAGCAGGTCGCTGTACTGGTCCCTAATACGATTCTTGCTTTTCAGCATTACAATACTTTCAGTGAACGCCTTAAGGGTTTGCCTGTCAATATCGACTACCTTAACCGATTCCGATCTACCAAAGATAAAAACCGCATCTATCGGGAGGCTTCTGAGGGCAAGTTGGATATCCTTATCGGTACCCATGCTATGCTTAACAAGAATTTGAAATTTAAGGATTTGGGATTGCTGGTTATTGACGAGGAACAGAAGTTTGGCGTCAGTGCCAAGGAAAAATTACGTCAGATGAAGGTTAATGTGGACTGTTTGACGCTCACGGCAACGCCCATCCCTCGAACCTTGCAGTTCTCTCTTATGGGGGCACGTGATCTGAGTGTCATCCAGACTCCACCGCCCAATCGCCAGCCTATTGAAACGGAACTTTGTCCTTTTAGTGAGGAGGTCATCCGTGATGCAATTCTTTATGAGATGTCTCGCGGTGGACAGACATTTTTTGTAAGCAATAGGGTGGAAAATCTACCTGAGATGGCAGGGCTTGTTCAGCGCTTGGTTCCCGATGCCAGAGTCGCTATCGCCCATGGGCAGATGGATGGCAAACTGGTGGAAGAGCGTTTGATGCAGTTCCTTGAAGGCGAGTTGGACGTGCTTGTTTCTACCTCTATTGTCGAAAATGGGTTAGACATTCCTAATGCTAACACCATGATAATAAATAATGCGCAGAATTTTGGCCTTAGTGGTCTTCATCAGATGCGTGGACGAGTGGGACGCAGCAACCGTAAGGCCTTTTGCTATATGCTGATACCTTCATTCAGCGTGCTTACCTCCGAGGCTCAGAAACGGATGAAAGCCATAGAGGAATTTAGCTCCATTGGTAGCGGATTCAATATTGCCATGCGAGACCTCGACATTAGGGGGGCTGGCAATATCCTTGGTGCCGAACAGAGTGGTTTTATCAGCGACATTGGATACGATATGTATCACAAGATTCTCAATGAAGCCATTGAAGAACTCAAGGAAACCGACTTCAAGGAACTATTTCAGGAGGAACGTGAACGCGATAAAAACTACGTTCGAGAATGCCTCATAGAGACCGACTTGGAGGTCATGTTGCCCGATGATTATGTCTCCAGCGGTACGGAGCGTCTGGTACTCTATAAAGAATTAAATAGTATGTCCACAGAACAGGAACTGCAGGGCTTTCGTGAACGTCTCGTTGATCGCTTTGGCCCCATCCCTACCTGCACTGAGGAGCTTATTGCTACCATTACTCTTCGTCAGCGTTGCAAGGAGTTTGGAATTGAACGTTTAGTACTTAAGCAAGACAAGATGCTCTGTTATTTTGTCTCCAGTCAGGACAACCCCTTCTATCAGTCTCTCAACTTTATGAAAATGATTCGCTACGTGCAGTCTCACCCAAAGGAGGCTCGGCTGAAGGAAACCTCAGAGCGCCTTACGCTCACGTTCGCTCCCGTCACCACCATATCCCATGCCAACGAACTGCTACAGGCACTTACCGCATAATAGAACTGATTCAAGTTTGATGTGTTTATGTCTGTAAAATAGACTAAATTGCGTGGAAACACGTTTTTAATCAGATATTGGCTCTCTTTTTTATCATGAAAATACTCCGAGTCCTCTTGTTAGCGTGTCTTCTGATGCCCTGCGGACGCTCGTTCGCCGCCTATTTGCTCATCCCTATGGACGATGCGCAAAAAAATCATTTGAAGGCTTATGGAGTGGCCTATTGGGCTTTGGAACGTGAAGTGGAGGTGACGTGGCTGCTCAACTATCGTGGTGGCACGTTTATGATGAAGTATGCTGATGCCATCGAACGCGAATGCCGCCTGCGAGGGGTCTCTTGCGAGAGCATTGCTGATGGACAGTCGTCGTCCATCCTCTCCTACATTGCCGACCCTGCGGTCAATATGGATGCTGTCAAGCTGCAAAAGGCACCCAGGATTGCTGTCTATTCACCCAAAAACAAACTGCCCTGGGATGATGCTGTGACGCTTGTCCTTACCTATGCCGAGATTCCCTACGATGTGGTATATGACGAGGAGGTCATAGGTGGCGTTTTGCCCACCTACGACTGGCTTCATCTTCATCACGAAGATTTCACCGGTCAGTATGGCAAGTTCTGGGGTAGCTATCGCAATCAACAGTGGTATGTTGAGGATGTGCGCGCTCAAGAGGCGATGGCTCATAAGTTAGGTTACAGCAAGGTGTCTCTCCTCAAGCTCGGTGTGGTACATAAAATCCGTGATTTTGTCATGGGAGGAGGATTCCTTTTCGCCATGTGTTCCGCACCCGACAGCTATGATGTCGCCCTTGCCGCTGAGAATGTGGACATTTGTGATGTAATGTTCGATGGAGACCCCATGCAGCCCGATGCCCAAAGCCAACTGGATTTCTCCAAAACTTTTGCATTCAAGGATTTTCGAATCAGTACCAATCCTGCCGAATACGAGATATCAACCATCGATATAGATGGTCGCGCACACCAGCGGGCAGTCAACGAGAAAACGGATTTTTTTACTCTTTTCGAGTTCTCTGCTAAGTGGGATTGGATCCCCACCATGCTCACGCAAAATCATACCCGCATCGTACATGGCTTTATGGGGCAGACCACGGCCTTCCGTAAGGAGACGGTCAAGACATCTGCTCTCATCTTGGGTGAGAATAAGGAATTGGCGGAAGTCCGCTATCTGCATGGCGAGTTTGGCAAAGGCACATGGACTTTCTTGGGGGGGCACGACCCTGAAGACTATCGTCATTTTGTTGGCGACCCTCCTACGGATCTCAACCTATACCCCAACTCCCCAGGCTATCGACTTATTCTAAACAATATTCTTTTCCCAGCAGCCAAGAAAGAGAAGCATAAAACTTGATTTTCCCTATGCTGTATCCAAAGTCCATTCAATCCATGAAACCTATCCTCATTTTCCTTTCCGTCATCTTTCCTTCCATGGCTCTTTCTGCTCAGGGAACATGGCGGTTTTACAACACCAGTTCCTGCGATATTAATGGCAATACTGTGCTTGCCATGGCAGCAGATAACAATTATCTATGGGTAGGTACTACCAACGGTCTTTGTCGACTCTCAGGACGCAACACTTGGACTGATTATGCTATGTTCAATAAGAAACTCAAAGAGCAGTCAGTCAACTGCCTTACTATCGATAAGAATGGTGTCCTTTGGGTGGGGACCGATGATTATGGTGTCATCGAGTTCGATGGCTCTAATTGGAAAGAACATGAGGCAGAGGCTCGCCGTCTCAAAATGAAGTTCATCGGCGATATCGCCATCGACAATAACGATGTCAAATGGATTGGCGTTACTCTTATCGGCCTGGTCCGCTACGACAACAAAACATGGGAACTCATGACCCCCAATGACTCGGGGCTGCCCAGCGATTTTGTCCTCTGTGCTGCCATCGATCAGCGTAATCGAAAGTGGATAGGCACCAATGGGGGGTTAGGTATGTTCAATGGCCGGCGGTGGGTGTCTTATACTCCAGAAAATAGTGGCATAGCAGATCTTATTGTGCCTGCCGTTGTCATAGATGATCAGGATGTCAAGTGGGTCGGAACCTTGGGCGGACTGTGCCGTTTTGATGGTGAGAATTGGACTAAGTATACCAGTTCTAATAGCCCTTTGCCAGGCACTCAAATCAATGCTATGGCGATGGATTCCCGAGGCTGGCTGTGGATTGGCACCAATGAAGGTGTCGCCGTCTTTGATCGCAAAGGCCGTTGGGATTCCTTTACTCCTGCTAAAAATAACCTGCCCAAGAGCAATATCACCTCTCTTGTCATTGATAGCAAAAATGATGTTTATGTCGGCTATGACCTCTCTGGCATTGCACGGCTTTCAGGCTATGAGTTTCCTGCATCCATCGCCAGTGCGGATGCCCCTTCCTCGCAAACGGTGGATGCTATGGGAGAGGAAAGAGTCAGGGTTGTTCCCTATCTTGATCAGGGCTATGTCACCATTCTATTTGATAGCCCAGAAGCTGATGTCGAGTTCTTTGATGCCAATCACGTCTCCATTCGCCATATTCCGCACTACAAAAAAGGTGCGAGAATCAACATTTCAAAGATGCCTCGCAAACTATATCATCTTCGTGTCAAGACCGCTCGCACAGATAAAACGTTACAGTTTAA
The DNA here is from genome assembly GCA_017480145.1 of Bacteroidales bacterium. Lineage (GTDB taxonomy): Bacteria > Bacteroidota > Bacteroidia > Bacteroidales > P3 > Colimorpha. The sequence continues at coordinate 90,867 of JAFVBF010000076.1, read as the reverse complement.
TTTAAAGTGAGTTTTGGTCTGTGCGTATGAATATTAAGGCTTGATTCATAGAAATAGAATCAAGCCGTTTTTTATTGTATTTTGACAATTTTAGTCGTTTTGTGTATTTCTGCTCCCTCTACGGTTGTTAGTGTCAGTCTTGCTACATATATCCCGTTGGGCAATGCCACGCCATTTTCGGCCGTAAAGTCCCAAGTCACGGGACCTGCCACATACGAGCCTTCAGCCACAGTTGGATGCAAGGTGTTAACTCTTTGACCTCTGTGATTGTAGATGTCAATTTGGGCTTTTTTGATGTCTTTAGGACTATTGTGCTCCACACGTATCTGGCTGTTTCCTTTGCTCGGATTTGGGTATGCATAGAATTTAGACACCTCTATTTCGTCATTCTTGCTTACGTAGAATTCTATTGTTGCGCTATTGGAATAATTGTATATATTCCAGGCTTTCAGTGTTAGCGTGTGATATCCCTCTGATAGACTTGGCAAGGTGTATTGCACTACGCCGGCACGATTATCTCTCAAATCAGTTTGGTAAAAATCATTCAGGACGGTCACGCTATTTCCTCTTCCGTCTATAATGGCTGTAATATCGTGTCCCAAACCTGTGCCGAGGGCATTGATCCCTACGCTGTCACTCAGCAGGGCATATAGGGTCGGTGTTGCATCGGTTGTCCCTCCACTGCGAAAATTAGTGTCGTTTAGATACAGACGTATCTTTGGCCTAAGCTCTTCATAGGCTGCTGAGGTATCAAAACCACCAAAATATAAATTTGAGTAGCTTCCATAGGCATCGTCGGTTCCGCTGTGGGCAAAATGGCTTAGTTTCCCCTGCGCATAAGTGTAGTTTATATCTCTGGGCACAGTGAATTTGTATTCAAATCGACCTTTGCTTACTGGCGTTGTTCCTTTAAATAGGATGTTCTTCTGTTGGGAGAATATTACTTCGCTACCCTCATTGTCATTAGCTAAGGTTCGTGCTTGAGTCTCTCTGTCAAACACAGTGGCGTATAGATTCCCTGTAAAGTCTTCAATCTTTAAACCGTCAGCCCCCTGCACTTCTCCGCTGATAGTAACTTCCGACAATGCCGATGCGCTATCGGAAAAAATAGTGTCAATAGGATGTTGGTTGATTGCTGTCACCACCACTTGGTGCCTGGGTAGCGACAATTGCATGGCTGGGTCTCCTAATAGCAGTATGCTGTGTGATACGGATGTGTTGTTTTTCGCCTCTCGTAGGGCATCTCCAATGCTGTTGCCTGCGTACAGTAGTCGATTGCATAAATCTGTATTGAATACTTCCGTATGGTATATGGGTCTAGATGCAGTGATGAATCCGACGGCACCACCGTCAGCCAGCAGAAACATTTCTGCCCCGCAGACATCCCCTGGTTGGTCATAGTTACCATAGGTGCAGGTGCTGCTGACGAAGAAGGTCTGTTGCTCTTTGTTTGTGTAACTCGCTATATCCGAAAACGATATATACCGTTCTGTGCCGATATATTTCATTGACCCATGGCCTATATAGTTTGTTAGTAGGCTCCCGCTGTTCATTCGCTTTGTTAGCGCATTGTTCACATCGGGATAGTATGACCCGATAGCACCTGACTGCTGCACATAGGCATCTGCATAGATACGTTCAATATTGATGTTAGGATGGTTTTTTTTGATAGCATTGGCCAGATTTTCTGCCGAATGGACAAAAATGGTATCGCCTGGAGCCGAAGGGTCAGCATCGTCAGCCAATAGTGTTACGTACGTACGCCAATCACTTCTTATGTCGCTTCTATCCAAATCACTGCGATGGATGTATCGTTCTATTTTTTCTACCATGTGTGTTGCTTCGTCTTCATTATGGGCAGGCAGGCGCCCTATGCCTATATCCAAGTCGTCTCCACCCATACCGCTCTCCCCATTCTCCAGATATCCAAACATATCGTCACTTCCATATGAATTTGTTTCATGGTATGAATTTACGCTTTCGTATGTCACAATGGTGGTCTCATTATGTCCTTCTATATTGCGGTTGTCATATGTCCCTTTCCCGAATAGTAATAGATATCGTGGTTGGCGTATGTCATTGCTCTCTTGGGCTCGATTCCATAGCATTCGCATCAGCCCCCGTATGGCCATAGGGTCTTGCTTGCCGGCGGAAAACTCGTTGTAAACTTGCTCGTCAGTTACTACGGACACGGTCATCATGTCCTCTTTTCGGTGTAGGTCTGCCAGTCTCTCTGCCTGTCGTATGTAATTAGGATGTGTGACTATCACATAGTCAATATCCCGTAGCGCATGAAGGTTTTGATTCTCAACGGAGCGAATGCTCTCGGGGGTTAGGTATTCATTCTCGTCAAAGGCGACAATCCGATGCGGACCGTTCCCGGTAATCTGAAACAGGGCATCCCCTTCATCGGAGAATAGGGGTGAAATTTCGTGTACGGTAGTCGGCTCTCCAATGGCCCATATCCTCATGGATTTTGTTGTAGTCGCTAATTGATACGTACAGGTTCCCTCTTCTTCGGGTGATAGTAAGAATCGTTGTTGTCCTCCCTGAAATCGCATAGGACGTGATGCATTTAGCTCTATGTAGTCTAGATAACCTTCCGATTGGTTTTCTGTAGGGGTGAAGGTCATTGTAAAATGCTGATTGGACGCTCCATTGTCAGCAAAAATTTTAACGTATTCATAATATCCTGGCTCCGATAGCATCGTGTGTACATCTGTTTCGCTACCTAAATTCAGGCGAAATGTTGCTCCTGCGGCATTAACAGTTGATACTGCGTAACGGCAGCTGATGCCATCGCTTTGCCCGTTTCCTGTCAAACCCATCTCTATGGTGCGCGATGTCACGGTGCTTGAGAATTTTTCCCCGACATAAATGCGTCCGCTGTTATAGGCATTTGATAAGTCGTTGTCATGTACGGCCACTGCTGTATGCTTGCTGACAATATTACTTGAAACCTCCGTGGTCTTTATTGTATCAATGCTTGTTGGCGTTGCAGATGATGTGGTAATATAATAGTAATTGACTGTGGTGTAACCATGTCTCTGATACTGAAATCTATGTGTGATTTCTTCGTAACGCCACACATTGGCTTCTTCTGCATAAAAGAGAAGGTAGTCACCGTTTTCAAATACACCGTTCCCATTGTTGTCATACACCCAGATAGGGCAGGGAATCAGGTCATTTGCATCGGTGCTTCTATTTGTCTCGCTCAGCATTCCTCCCGTCAGTCCATATACTCCTATTTGGCTAATCTTTTTGCCTGATAGGACTGCGATGTCATCCACCGATATTTTATATACCCCTTCTTTTGTGATACCCATTCTATACCATTCTCCAGATGCCAGTATAGAGGTTGTTGGGTACGTTTGTGCCCCGCAAACCATATTCCACAACATCAATCCGATAAGACCGAGTAATCTTCCTATTCGCCCTTTGCTGCTTTTTAGTTTCCGTTCCATTTTGTTCAAATGTTAATTCCCCTCGGCAGTAATTTCATTACTATATTTATAAAAATATAACTCCCATTTTGTCCATTTATTGCCTGTGCATTTCTCTAAGGCAATTGGCAACCAGCCGATTCCTGCCAAATCGTTCAATGACATATTCTCATTCGATTTCGTTCTTTTTTTCAAAATAGTAGTGCCATATTCTTAAAAATTAACAATTAGGGGTCTTTTTGAAAAATCGCAATAGGTTGTTTTTTACGGTGTTGTAAAAATATTTGTTGAAAAAAAGAATTATTCGCTAAAAAAATCGTAATATTGCCATTCAAATTATAGCGTGCCATACACTCTGAATACCTATGAATAATGCACTTAAAAGATTAATGCTTGTCTGCCTTTTAGTGGTAGTAGCATGCGGAGTAAAAGCCCAGGATATCGGATTCTCTCAATTCTATGCCAATCCGTTGTATCTTAACCCCGCATTTGCCGGCTCTAAGGTCGCCCCGCGCATCTCGTTGAATTACAGGTGTCAGTGGCCTGGACTCAATAGCGCATTCAATACTATTTCGGCTTCTTATGATCAGTATGTGTCCCCCCTTCATGGCGGTGTGGGTGGTATCATAATGGCCGATCGTCAGGGTGATCATGGTGCATTAGGTCTATACAGTTTTGGCCTTATCTATTCTTTCCGTTTTCAGGTCTCAAGAGACATATTCGTCAACGCTGGCTTGCAGGCAACTATTGCCAACGAAAATCTTCAGTGGGATGAAGAAAAAATGCGCTTCCCAGACCAGATTGACCCTGTGTACGGTTACATTTGGGGCACTTCTGCCATTCCTCCCGAGAAAACATCTAAGTGGTATATGGATTTCCATGCGGGTGCTTTGGTTTATAGCACTCATTGGTATGCTGGTGTTGCGGCATCTCACCTCAACCGCCCCGATCAGGGTTTTTATAGTGAGGACCGTATCCCATTGAAACTTACGGGTCATGCAGGTGGCATGATTAACCTTTCTGAAGAGCGTCGTCGTACTTCTGCTCTTGGTCTCGGTACCCCCGTCATCTCTCCAAATTTCATCTATCAGTATCAGGGAACTTTCCATTATTTCAACTATGGTCTCTATCTTGATTGGGAGCCGTTCTTGGTTGGTGTATGGTATCGTAATGGTGTCGAAAACTCTGATGCTTTCATTTTCATGGTGGGTTTGCAGCAAGATTACTTCAAGGTTGGCTACAGCTATGATGTGACGGTGTCCAAGCTTGCCAACAATACTGCGGGTGCGCACGAAATCTCACTGGGCATCCTGCTCCCCGTTCCTGAACAGAAAAAACGTATCAAGGCCATCCGCTGCCCGTCTTTCTAATATTCTTACTTGCTGAATCTACAAGGCTTATACTTATTCTGCTAATAATAAAAAACAGTCATAATTATGAAAGTTTTCAAAATCTCGTGCTTCTTGGTGTTGGCTGCTTTCTTGATGGTCTCCTGCAGCAAGAGCAATCAGTCCGCCACTACTGGGTGGAATCTGAATGACTCTGAGTGGGGTGGATTTGAGGTCGCCGATGTGAATGAACAGCCCACGGCTCCTGGACTGGTCTTTATTGAAGGTGGTTCTTTCGCCATGGGGCGTGTTTTAGATGATCCCCGTTTTCAATGGAACAATACAGTACATACTGTTACTGTTTCTTCCTATTATTTGGACGAGACGGAGGTCACAAACGTCGCCTATCGTGAGTTCGTCTATTGGATGGAGCGCGCCTATGGTGAAGAATTCCCTGAAAAGGTTGATGCCATTCGTCCAGACCAGAATGCATGGCGTGACAAACTGGCATGGCGCGAGAGTGCGGTGGACTATTACTTCGAAAGCCCCATCTATGCAGAATATCCCGTTGTCGGTGTCTCCTGGGAGCAGGCTACCAAGTACTGTAAGTGGAGAACTGACCGTGTCAATGAGAAAATTCTTGTCGATCGTGGCATCATCACCCTCAATGTAGCCGAACTCGAAGGTGCTAGCGCCTTCCAAACGGATGTCTATTTCGCAGGTCAATTTGAGTCTGAAGGTGGCCAGCAACTTACCAATCTTGATCCTGCTGCAGGTGGTGAGGGTCGTAATGTCCGTAAGTCCGACGGTATCCTTGTCCCTCCATATCGTCTGCCCACAGAGGCCGAGTGGGAGTTCGCTGCTTTAGGTATGATTGGCAACACTGTTGATGAACGTATCATTGAACATAAGGTCTATCCTTGGGCAGGCCATAGCCTTCGTTCCGCCAATAAGAAGTATTACGGTCAGTTCTTGGCCAATTTCAAGCGTTCCCGTGGTGATGCCATGGGTGTGGCTGGCAACCTCAACGATGGCTGGGACTATACTGCTCCTGTCAAATGGTATTTCCCCAATGACTACGGTCTTTATCATATGGCCGGCAATGTTAGCGAGTGGTGTATGGATGTTTACCGTAAGGATGTTGATCCTGTCGGAGGCGAAGACCTTGATCCGTTCCGTGGTAACGTCTATCAGGAACTGGTGATGGAAGATGGCGAAGTGGCTCGCGATGAAGAAACTGGCGACCTTAAGTACAAGAATATTGAAGACCAGCACAACCGCCGTAACTATCGTCAGGCTGACAATATCAACTATCTTGACGGTGATTACGCTTCTAGTATTTTCGACTACAACGGAAATGAGGCTATTGTGCAGTGGGTGAGTGAGGATGCTGGTGAGGAAGATGAAGAAGGTGGTGGTGGAGAAGAGGATGAAGGCGGTATCGACATGAACGATCAGGATGCTGTTAGCAACCTTATGTATCGTCGTAATCCAGGCAATCAGAGCGATGTTACCTCCCTTATCAATAATAAGGTTCGTGTTATTAAGGGTGGCTCTTGGGTCGATCGTCCTTACTGGATGCAAGCGGGTACCCGCCGATTCTACGATCAAGACAAATCCACTGCATGGATTGGTTTCCGTTGCGCAATGGATCGCATAGGTTCTCGCACTGGAGAATAATATCGTCAATTACTTATTTCGCTATTAATGACAGAAGCGGGCTTGTTTTACATGCTCGCTTCTGTTTTTCGTCTCAAATCATCCAATTATGCCATATGGGAGAATTTGCGTACCTTTGCATCCTTATAATATGGCTTTACTTATGCCTTAACAGGCTGTATAACTTTTTATGACTGGTATTAATTTTAGAACTTTGCTTTTTGTGCTGTTCTCCTTGCATGCCGGACATGTATTTGCTCAGCGAGTCATAGAGTACCAGTCAGGTATGGGATCCCGTGATGCATCTGACCCAGCCGTCTGGATTCTTTACCATAAGGTTCGTGCCATGCACGAGGGTATGGTGCTTTACTCTGATTCTGCTCGCCTCAATACTCAGCGTAATGACTTCACTGCCTTCGGAAATATCCGTATTGAATTGACAGATACAACGGTTATCTATGGTGACAGGCTCTACTACGATGGCGAACAGCGTTTATTGGATATTTGGTCCGACACGGTAGTCCTCGTTGATGGAGCAACAACGCTTAAATCCCCAAAACTTTCCTATGATCGCAATACCTCCATGGCCTACTACTCGCTTTGGGGGCATACGGTCAATCAGGGTCGCACCTTGCTTAGCCGTGAGGGGTATTATAATTCCGATAGTAAGACGTTGAATATTTACCAACAGGTAATGCTTTACGATTCCTCTATGCGTCTGGAAACAGACACATTGCTATATAATACGAACACGAATATTGCATCGTTCGTTAGCCCCACGTATATATTTAACAAGACCGCAACCATCTATAGTGAACGAGGTTACTATCACTCCGATTCTGGATATGCTGTTTCTAACAAAGCCTCGCGTATTGAGACTGACAACAAGGTGCTTACTTGCGACAGCCTCCATTACATGGAGCATTTACAGCATGGAGAGGCTTTCGGCAATGTGTCAATTATTGACACGCAGAACCATGTGATCTGTTCTGGCCAATATGGCGAAACCAATCGTCAGTCCCATTGCTCTTTTGTTACCGATAGTGCTTTGGTGCGAATGGCTGAGCGTCAGGACACCCTCTATATGCATGCCGACACCATCCGTGTATTTACTGATACCAACAATCAGTTGTTGGCTGTTCAGGCCTTTCGTCGGGTCAAGTTTTTTCGCCACGATGTGCAGGGCATGAGTGATTCGGTCTATTATCATGTGACTGATTCCCTGATGCGTCTTTTCTACGAGCCTGTATTGTGGTATGACAATTACCAGTGTTCTTCTGATAGTATCGATGTTCTACACGACACCGCTGGTGTCCGTCGTGCCGAACTCAATGGTCATAGTACGGTGAATCAGCAAGTGGATGTTGACAAATTCAATCAACTCAAGGGCAAGCGTTCTGTTGTTTATTTTCAGGCATCAGAGCCTTTATTTGCCGACATACTCGGCAATGCCCAGATGGTATATTATGTGACTGAGACCGACTCTTTGGGCCATGAATCCCTCATTGGTGTCAATGCTGGAGAAGGTGCCGATATGCGCATCTATTTCCGTAAACGTCAGCCTCATCGTTTGGTGGCTTATGGAAGTCCTGACATGAATACATATCCATTGGAACAGTTGCCTCCCGAACTTAGGTATTTAGCTGACTTCAAGTGGTTGTCAACTCGGCGTCCACGCTCTCCGCAGGATGTCTATCGCTGGTGACAATATGGCAGAACTTTCTTTGATGGCAGTATTTTTGAATGCACTTCTAATTGTGGTAAATCATGTTTAAGAAAAAAAGAAAACCAGATATGGAAAAGAAAGAAGAACTCATAGAGGATGAAAAAAAAACTATAGAGGATGCATCTATAGGTGGAGCGGCAGGTGTTGAGGATACTGATGCTGCGAAAGCAGAGGATGCCATGCAGGAGGAAGTTTCCGAAGCAGGCAAGAAGGAAAAGAAGCCGTTAAAAGGCTTGGAACTCTTGGAAGAGAGACTGCAGCAGATAGGTGAAAAACTGGCAGAGAAGGAAGACCAGTACAAGCGTCTCTATGCCGATTTTGAGAATCACCGCAAGCGTACCAATACCGAGAAGGCTGATCTTATTTTGAATGGAGGTCGCGATGTCATCAAATCTTTGCTCCCCGTGGTTGACGATTTGGAACGTGCTTTGCTATCCATGGGCGAGGATGACGTGGCTCGCGAGGGAGTACAGTTGATTTTCAATAAAATGATGAAGATTCTTGAACAGAAAGGCCTGAAGCCTATGGAGGCCAAGGGACAGAGGTTTGATGAGGAACTTCATGAAGCTGTAACGCGTATACCTGCTGCCGATGAGACTCAGAAAGGCATCGTGGTCGATGTGGTGGAGAAAGGCTATTATCTGAACGAAAAAGTATTACGTTTTGCCAAAGTGGTAGTGGCATTCTAAGAGAATTATGGCAAAGAGAGATTATTACGAAGTACTTGGCGTGAGCAGGACTGCCACGCCAGAAGAACTTAAAAAAGCCTACCGTAAGTTGGCGTTGCAATATCATCCAGATCGTAATCCGGGTGACAAAGCTGCCGAAGAAAAATTCAAAGAGGCTGCCGAGGCCTATGATGTTCTTAGTGACCCGCAGAAAAAAGCTCGATATGACCAGTTTGGGCATTCGGCTTTCGAGGGTGCTGCAGGTGGTGCTGCAGGGATGGATATGAATGATATATTCTCCCATTTTGGCGACATATTTGAGGGATTTGGGTTTAACTTTGGCGGTTTCGGTGGGCAGCGTGGCGGTGGTAATCGTCGTGCAGCCAATAAGGGGAGCAACCTACGCATCAAGGCCAGACTCACGCTTGAAGAGATTGATAAGGGTGTGGAGAAAAAGTTCAAGGTGAAAAAACAGGTGGCCTGCAAGACGTGTGGCGGCACGGGTGCTAAAGGTAGCAGTTACGAAACCTGTCCCCATTGTCATGGATCGGGAGTTGTTGTTGAAGTCCGGCGCACCATTCTTGGACAGATGCAGACGCAGTCGGTTTGCCCGCATTGTGGGGGAGAGGGTCGCATCATCAAAGACAAATGCCACGATTGTCGTGGCGAAGGTATTGTTGAGGCTGAAGAGGTGGTGACCGTCAATGTTCCCGCAGGTGTGGCTGAGGGCATGCAGTTCGCTATTTCGGGCAAAGGCAATGCGGCTCGTCATGGCGGTGTCCCGGGCGACCTTATCGTTGTCGTCGAAGAAATACCTCATGAGCGTTTCGAACGGCAGGGCAACAACCTTTATTGTGATATATATGTCAGTTTTGCCGATGCAAGTTTAGGTTGTACGGTTGAAGTACCCACGTTGGATGGTAAGGCTCGTGTGAAACTGGAACCAGGTACACAGTCTGGTAAGATTCTCCGCCTCCGTGGCAAAGGTTTGCCCGAGGTTAATAATCGTTTCTCTCGGGGAGACATCTTGGCCTGTGTCAATGTATGGGTTCCGCAGCATTTGTCTCGTGATGACAAGGCTTTACTTGAGAAAATGCGCGACAGTGCTTCTTTCAGTCCCAATCCGACCGGCAAGGAACGACGGTTCATTGACCGTGTTCGCGATTTGTTCAATTGATTGTTGTTGGGGTGGGGGAGTGAACTTGCTTCCCCACTGCCTATCTATTAGTTCATCATTCTTTTAATTGTTCTAAACACATTCCTTGACCGAGGCTTTTCTCCAATATGTATGGCGCTACCAGCTGCTCGAAGGACCCCTGATTACCACAGAGGGTCAGCCGGTGCATGTCTCTCGTGCTGGTGAACTCAACACTGATGCTGGTCCAGACTTCTTTTACGCACGTATAGAGATTGGGGGGGTAGAATGGAGTGGTAATGTTGAAATCCATGTCAAGGCATCCGACTGGCGGTTGCATAAGCACCAGCAGGATCATGCCTATGACAATGTGGTACTCCATGTGGTGTATGATGCTGATGAGGTCGTCGCCACTGCTGAAGGACGAAAACTTCCGACGCTTTCGCTACAATCTCATATCCCCTCATCTCTATGGGACAATTATGAACTATTACTTCATCCGCCAAAGAATATAGCTATTCCTTGTGTTCCAACACTTGTTTCTTTGCCTTCCTTCAAGGTTACCTCCTATATGGAGCGACTTGTTGTGGAACGAATCGAACGTAAGACCATGGAGGTCCGTCGTCTGCTGAAGGAGGCTCATGGTGGATGGGAACAATGTTGCTACTGGCTGATGGGACATTATTTTGGAGGCAAAACCAACGCTTTCCCTTTCGAACTACTTGTCAAAGCCACGGATATGCGTTTATTAGCCCGCTGGAAGGACAACCCTCAGCGTCTTGAAGCACTTCTTATGGGGCAGGCAGGTTTTCTTGAGGCCTATTTTGATGACGAATACCCTCGACAATTACAGTCCGACTATCAGGCATTGAGGGCGGGCTCTCATCTCACCCCCATCTCTTCCCATTTGTGGAAGTTTTTCCGCCTACGCCCCTCGGGGTTCCCAACATTGCGTATCAGTCAGTTTTCTCAGCTTGTTTCGCGTTCGACCAATCTCTTCTCTAAATTGCTGGAAACTCCCGATGCTGATAGGTTGATGTCTTTTTTTGATGTCACGGCATCTCCCTATTGGAACACCCATTATCAGTTCGATAAGCCTTCTCGTCCCTGCGTTAAGTCAGTGGGCAGAAGTTTTGCACAAAGTCTGATTATCAATGCTTGGATACCTATGCTTTTTGAATATGGGGCAACGCATGGTGAGCAACAGATGAAAGACCGAGCACTCGAATTGTTGCATCAACTCCCCCCCGAAGAAAATAAAATCGTCCATCTCTGGAAGGAATTGGGTGTCTCCGTACCTGATGCTGCGGCCTCGCAGGCCTTAATTCAATTGTATAATGAGTATTGCACAAGTCACCGTTGCCTGCAATGCCATATTGGATACCACGTTTTGAAATCTAAAGCACAATGAAAGTCTCCGAACTGACAACTATTTTTAGACCCTCAACAGCCTCATTGGCTAATGAGCATCGAGAGTTCGATCTTCTGCTCACAGATAGTCGTAAACTGTCTGTCCCCGAGCGGAGCCTGTTTTTTGCCATCCCTACACGCCATAATAGTGGCTTCCGCTATGTGGGTGAACTCTACGAGCGTGGAGTGCGTAACTTTGTTGTGAGTTCGAATCTTACCGATGCTGAACGCCAGCAGCTGGAGACCTTGTCCAAGGCCAATGTCTGGTTTGTCCCCGATGTGGTGTTGGCTATGCAGCAGTTGGCAGCAGCCCATCGGGCCAAGTTCGACATCCCTGTCATTGGGGTGACTGGGAGCAATGGAAAAACCATTGTCAAAGACTGGCTATCGCAGATGGTTGGCGAAGATAGGCAGGTGGTGTCAAGCCCTAAAAGTTACAATTCGCAGATTGGCGTCCCATTGTCTGTATGGCGTATGTCGGCCGCTGATGAGGTGGCTGTTATTGAGACAGGTATTTCCGAACCAGGTGAAATGGATCGCCTGCGTGAGGTGATATGTCCTACTGTGGGCATCTTTACCAACATCGGCCAAGCGCACGATGAAAATTTCCTTTCGCGCCGCCATAAGATAACGGAGAAGATGAAACTCTTTGTCCATTGTCAAACGTTGATATATTGTACCGATCACCGCGAAATCCACTCTGCTGTACTCGAGGGTTTGCGCTCTGTCTCTCGTCTCACTTGGGGCAGTGGCGAAGAGGCTGATGTAAGGGTGTTGCTCCGTCGTCCAGGTGACCGACAGACTCTGCTGCGAGTTGCTTACAGGGGGCAGGAATGCGATGTTGTTATTCCTTTTGCCGACAGAGCTTCGGCGGAGAATGTCATGCATTGTCTGACAGCCATGCTCTGGCTGGGCTATCCGTTGGAGGTAATTGCTGACCGTTGCACTCGTCTTATTCCTATCGAAATGCGTCTTGAAATGAATGAGGGTATTAATGGCAGCCTGCTAATTAATGATGGCTATAGCCTTGATATTGATTCTTTTGAGATTGCTCTCGAAATGATGCAGCAAAATCGTCAATACCATCGCAAGATTGTCATCATGAGCGATTTTGTTCAGTCAGGAATGTCTGGGTTATCGCTCTATCGGGAGGTGGCCGATTTGATGCGGCGTCATGAGGTGGGATGCCTGATTGCCATTGGGCCTGAGGTTTGCAAGTTTCAGGAATGTTTTTCCGATATATCAGGTTATTTCTATCCGACCACGGAGGAATTTTTGCTACATCACCCCTTGAATGATTTTCAGAATGACGCCATTTTGCTCAAAGGTGCTCGTATATTTCGTTTTGAAAACATTGCCAAGGTGTTGCAGCGCAAAACCCATGAGACTATTATGGAGGTGAATTTAGATGCCTTAGTGTCCAATCTCAACTACTTCCGGTCTCGCATCAATCCATCTACTAAAATGATGGCCATGGTTAAAGCTGCTTCTTATGGGGCTGGCAAGGTGGAAATTGCCAATGTATTGCAGTTCAATCACGTGGATTACCTTACGGTGGCTTATTGTGATGAAGGTGTTGAACTTCGTCGTGGTGGTGTTTCGTTGCCCATCATGCTCATGAATCCCGAAGAGGAAAGTTTTGACGACATCATTCAGTATCATCTTGAACCGGATATCTATAGTTTTCGCATTTTAGAACTATTCTCTTCTGTCGCTTCTCTTTTCTGTACTGATGGAAACCGAATCCCCATCCATATCGAATTTGATACAGGAATGCATCGCTTGGGCTTTGGCGAGGCAGACATTTCCGAATTAGCAGCTCGCCTGTCGGACGATGCGTGTCCTCTCAAGGTCGTGTCGGTATTCTCCCACCTTGCTTGCAGCGAAGATTCTGACATGGACGATTTCACACGTCTGCAGATTAGTCGTTTCCAGCAGTGGAGCAGGTCGTTTAAACAGCAGATGCACCGTGATGACATTTGTTGCCATATCCTTAATTCCTCTGGAATAACGCGTTTCCCTGAGGCTCAGATGGATATGGTCCGTTTGGGAATCGGTCTTTATGGCGTTGATCCTAATCCCGAGGTACAGTGTCATCTACAGTCTGTCAGTCGTCTGAAAAGTCGTATCTCTCAAATCAAAGATATTCCTTCTGGCGACTCTGTGGGATACAACCGCCGCTGGGTGGCGCATCGCAATTCTCGTATTGCCATCATCCCTATAGGCTACGCTGATGGCCTTAGCCGCTGCCTGGGCTACGAGCGAGGTTCACTGGTGGTCAATGGTCAGTCCGCACCTATTATAGGCAGCGTCTGTATGGATATGTGTTTTATAGATGTTACCGACATCTCCTGCAAGGAGGGTGACGAGGTCGTCATCTTTGGCAATGCGCAGATGCTGGGCAATTTGGCTTCGGCAGCCAATACAATTCCTTATGAGGTGCTTACCTCCGTCTCTTCACGCGTCAAACGTGTCTATTTCCATGAATAAATATTTATATTGATTTCGTATGTCTCGTTGGTTTGTTCCCAAAATGAAAATGTCCGACATCTTGTTGGCCAACAGCAACATCCTGTTGCTCCTGCCAAGACTTGGCATTAAACTGGGTTTTGGCGATCGTAGTGTCATCGAGGTTTGCCAGCAGAATCAGGTTTCTCCCCTCTTTGTCATCATGGTTTGCAATTGTTATACTTTTGACGACTATGAACCTGATGTATCGACTTTTTCTAATGACGATTTACGCTCATTGGTCCCATACCTCGTGGCCTCTCATAATTATTATGTCAATGAGCGCCTACCCCATATCGAACGCCATTTGAACCATGTCGCCGCTCAGGCAGGTATGCGCTATGCCGAGTCTCTCCATAAGTTTTTTCTCGATTACCGTGATGAGGTTGTGTTTCATTTCGCTTACGAGGAAGCCAATGTATTCCCCAATATTGAGAAATGTCTTTCCAATCAGCCTATGAGCAAAACTTCCACGGGCTTCATGTCCAAATCTCATGATGCTATTGTCGACAAACTCTCCGACTTGACTCAGATTATCTTCAAGTACGTGCCAATTAACGGACTGGATGAAGAACTGAATGAATTGGTGTTTGCTATACTCCAACTTTCATTTGATTTAGAAAAACATGCTATGATAGAAGACAAGATTGTCCTTCCGCTGCTCGCCCGGCAGGAGGCGGGACGGAAATGAGACCCCTTTTAAGTGTATTGGTTGTGGAACCATCTACCATTGTGATTGAAGGATTGAAGGTTCTGCTCGATGAGGCTGGCGGATTCAATATGCTGGCGCCACTGCACGACGCAACGATTTTGACGGAACGCCTGCATAGCCAGAAACCAGATTTGCTCATCATCAATCCTGCGCTATTGGCACAACCTGTGGCAACACACATCAATGCCATCGCAAGACAGATGCCCAATATGCCCATAGTGGCATTAGTCTATCAGTATTTTTCTCCTCAGATATTACAGTCTTTTTCAGCACTGTTGGACATCTGTGAGAATCGTGCCCATGTAGCCTCATTGCTTGGCGATTGCTGCAATCGTAAAACCGACGAGGTGGAAACTGAAAATTATGAATTGACCGAACGCGAGGTAGATGTGCTTGTCTTGCTGGCACAGGGATTTAGCAGTAAAGAAATTGCCGACCAGCTTAATATTTCCATCCATACGGTCAACACCCACCGTAAAAATATCACTCATAAGACGGGTATTAAAAGCGTTGCTGGTCTTGCCGTTTATGCCACATTACACAATTTTAGCAACTAATTTAGCTCTTACATGACTGCCGAACGGCTTTGGAATGCAAACTATATCAAGGTCTTGACGGCCAATTTCATGATTTACTTCTCATTCATGTTATTGACCCCATTGCTTCCAATCTATCTTTACGATACTTTTCAAGCCGATAAGGACACAATTGGCATTGTCCTTTTTGGTTATGCCATTCTTGCCTTGGTGGCTCGTATGTTTAGTGGATTTATTGTCGACAGTTTCCCGCGGAAGCAGGTCGTATTGGCCAGTTTCCTTTTGTTTACAATGTTTTTTGTCGGCTATATTGCCGCGGGTACCCTGTTGCTATTTGCCATTATCCGAACCCTGCATGGTGCTCCCTTTGGGGCTGTCACAGTCTCCAATACCACCTTGGCCATCGACGTGTTGCCCTCATCTCGTCGCACTGAGGGCATCGGCTATTATGGACTTGGCAATAATATTGCTTCTGCCATCAGTCCTTCTGTGGCTATTTGGATTTACCATGCCACTCATAATTTTGAGATACTCTTTTGGCTTGCTATGCTCACGGCATTAGCAGGTCTTCTGGTGACTGCTACGGTGCGTGTTCCTTATCGCGAATTGCAACGGGGCAAGCAGGCCATATCGCTTGATAGGTTTTTCCTCACCAAGAGCTGGAGCCAGGCCATCACGATGGTTTGTTATGCCTTCTCTTATGGCGTTGTCACCACCTATTTGGCCATCTACGGCAAAGAGAGTCTGGGTATTGAGGGAGGGGCTGGTCTTTTTTTCCTTTTGCTTTCCGCTGGCCTCATTTGCTCCCGTCTTACGGGAAGTCGGTTGTTGCGCGAAGGACGCCTTGTCCATAGTGCCTCCATTGGTGTCTGTATATCGGCGTTTGGCTACCTGCTGTTTGCGGCACTCCCCAATGAGTGGGGCTACTATGGTGCTGCCCTGATCATTGGGCTTGGCAATGGGCGTATGTATCCCGCATACCAGAATATGTTTGTCAATATGGCAGAACATTCGCAACGAGGCACCGCAACCAGTTCTATATTGGTTGCTTGGGATGTTGGTGTCGGTCTGGGCATCCTATTGGGCGGTATTGTTGCCGAACATCAAGGTTATACCGCGGCTTTTTTTGTCGCTTGGCTTGTCAATGTTGCTGGCGCATTATTCTATGCTTTTCATAGCCGTAGAGATTTTGAACGCAAACGCCTGCGCTGAATTTCTGTGTCTTGACGGTTGTTCCGCTATCTGGAATTGGCTCGATTTGCAATGAACGAAAAAAAACGCAATGTGGTGGATTATTTGTATTTTTGCAATTTGTAATGAAAGCCGCCTTTTGAAAATTGAATCGACAAGGGTCTTCAACGGTATTGACGATATTATTTTATGTTTTCAAATTTTAGTGGACAACCTATAAATTTTTAGTTTATGGATAAAAGATTTATTTTTGCGTTAGTGGCATTTTTCTTGGGAGGCCTTGGCATTCAGGAATTCCTTATCGGCAATAACTTACGTGGTGTTTTGGGTGTCCTTTTCTGGTGGACATTCATTCCATCCATCGTTGCCCTTGTGCAGATTGTTAAAGCTCTTTGTGCTGGCAGCGATGAAAAATTCTTTGCCATGTACCCCAATTGCAAGCTTTAATCCTTATCTGCGATAGGGACTATTCTTCCAACAGGACAAAAAAAGAGACAAGAAAATTTCTTGTCTCTTTTTTGTCCTGTTTACTCGGGTTAATTCGATGCTGCAACTCTCCTTCAGATGAGTTCGTACATGGCTTTTTGGATGAACTTATTCATCGGCACGCTGGCTCGAAACACCTCAATTACATGCTCCACCAGGTTCTCAGAGTCTATCTCGTTGGGTCCCATTTCGTAGGCGGTGCAATAGTCCTTGTATTTCAGTAGGTCGCCATCGGGCCAGTCGGCAGGATAACCTTTGGGTACGCGGCTCAGTTTGTGGGAGGTGAAAAATGTATCTCCAAAGAATCGTTTGTAGCTCGGCTCATTCATGATTCCTTTGAATTCATCAATATTATAGAATATCTCCTGTCGGATGGCCCCCAAGGCCTCTGGACTCGGCATGAAGATTCCGCCTCCAAGATTGCAGGTTCCATGCAGGCCGTAGTCTTCTTGGCCCAACTGCATATAGTATCCAGGTACGGCGCATTTCCTGTTGCCTCCTGTTGGCAGAAAGAATGCGATATGGGTTTTGTATGGGCGTTTGTCTGGTGAAAAACGCAAATCTCTGTAGATGCGGTATATGCATTGTTTGGCCGTAAGGCCTTCTAACGAGGAATCCAATGGTATCATGTTTTCAATAATCTCGGCAGTGAAGGCCTCGAAATCTTTGCGTATGGCCTCCCATCGGCTTTTGTTGGCATTGAACCATTCTCGGTTATTATTGCGCTCCAACTCGGCAAAGAACGGCAGTGTTTCGGGATGTAGTCTCATGGGATTGTTATGCTTTAATAATTAATATGTTTTGTTTTTGCCAAAGGTCCAGCATCCTATGCAGAGATTGCCTTCGATGTTTTCCTCGTTGGCTATGCCGTGCAGGAAGTCGATGCCTGTGGCCTCTTCTACGCCATCAATGTTGATGGCAAATGTCTGCAATGCTGCTTTGGAGGTCTCATGAGGCACGATGAATCCTATCCCTTGCTTCAGTTTGGGTGCGTAAATGACTTTGTAGAAGGCTCTTGGCACGGTGATTCGGGTGGATTGCCCGATGGTTAGTGTTTCATCGTCTGCAAGCACTGGACCGGTGAATACATATAGGCTGTCGTATTGCCTTGCCCATAGTCGCACTTGGTTCTCCAGCCGATTCCATACGCCATCATTAAATTCTTTGCTTTGGGGAGACATATTACTCATCAGGAAGCTTTCCTCCATGGCGATTTGATCCCACTTCATGTCTCCTGCAGGAGCCAGATGCCCACGTGTATAGCCGCTGTTCTTATAGTCCCACTCATTGGCACTGCCGCTTCCTATGGCAGGATCTTTTCTGAACTGCCCATTGCGTGGAAATTGTCCATTGGCACGTTCCTTGGTCAGAAGGTATCCCACCCATGATGCCTGTTCGTGTCGCTCATTATAAACCAGTGCGTATGCATTGTGATATACCACGGTTTCACCTTTGTTTACCATAGGCAGAACCCCTCTCAAGTCATCTTGGATGGATGAGTATTTTTTTATGGTGCTGCAGGTCAGCAGTAAAATGCAGCATAGGCTTGTCGTGAATATTTTCATTTTACGATGGTTTTTGGGGGGATTCTATGTCTGTGACAGTGAGGCGTCCGTTGTCCACGAGGAAGTGCACTTCGCAGTTGCCGAATGTCATACCGTATTGCCGTGAGGAGTCGTTCTGGTACCTTGGTCGCGGGTCTAAGGCCAGAATTTCTAAGAGGGGTTGTCGGAGTGGCTCTGGCAACCGATGTAGCAGTGTGTCGGAGCATTCAACAGCAAGTTTGGCGTTGGACGGCTCTGTCGCAAAACTACTGTGTGCTTCGGGGTGACTGTCTGTATAAGGCAGATAGGGCTTTATGTCATAAATCGGAGTCCCATTCATCAGGTCTGCGCCTCCGACAATCAGCACGCAGCCTTCCTGTGGGTGTTGTTCTATGCGTAGCAATCGTACAGAGGACAATCCTAAGGCATTGGGACGGAACGGACTCCGGGTGGCAAATACCCCGACACGTTGGTTACCTCCCAGACGCGGAGGCCGTACCGTGGGCGACCACTCGTTGCGCAGGGCTTTGCTGAATTGCCAGATAAGCCATACGTAGTCGAACTCTTCCAAACCTCGTACCGCTTCGGCCACACGATAGTTCGGCTCAAAAACAATGCGGCTCTCTATTTCCACAAGGCTGGGTTGTCGGGGGATGCCGAACTTAGTGTCATAGGCATTCTCAATATGGGCTATGGGCTGCATGTATTGGCAGTGCGGATTAGATGTTTTTAGTTATTCGTAATATTCCATCCTCCAGCATGGGAACGACGGGACAACTGTTGCTTTCAAAAGCAAAAAGAATGTCTTGCTCGTAGCCTAAGTGCCTCAGTCGTTGCACGTGTGCTGCTCTTTGGCAGTAGCCGTAGGGGTCTTCTTTTGCTCGCTCCCATAGGTCTATGCATAGTCTGACGCCATCCTCAATCATGTCATAGTCCCCGTGCTCCAGTATCTTTTGCGATAGGCATCCCGCCATAAGACTGTCTTCCATGCATGGATTCAGCTTCCACCCGCTGCATACTATTATTAAATTCCTGGGATGCTCCAGTAGCTTCTGACATAAGGTGTCAATGTTGGAGAAGGCTCCAGCATAGGTCCTTTCGGCCACTTGTGCGGCCCGCAGCAGGCATCGTGTCCCATTGGTAGTGCTATAGGCTATACGCATTCCACGTAGGTCATCCTTGAGAAACGCTGTTGGCGAGTTTCCGTAGGTCGCGCCTTCTACTTTTTGACCGCTGCGTTCGGCTGCGGTCAAAAAGCCTTGTTTCCGATAGTTCGCAAGCTCATCCAGTTGCATCACGGGTATGATGCAGTCCGCTCCGGCCTGAAAGGCAGCACACATGGACGTGGTGGCTCGTAGGACATCAACGGCCACGGCATCGAATGGCGAAAGGGTCTGGCGGTAGTCGAATAGGGCGGGGGAGAGAACGACTTCTATGGTGTGGTTCATAGGCCTTTTCGATTACAGGAAGCACTCGTTTTCATACTCCTCCATGGATGTGGCTTTTACTTCCATTGTCCCCTCGTTGGTAAAGGTGATTTTGAAATAGTCATGCATGGCGTGGAGATATCGGTCTTTTTCGTAGTAGAAATGTGTAGGGGGAAGCGGTAAGTCCTGGGTGACGAACAGGTTGGTGCGTTCCACCATCAGGCAGCGCATTGCACAGTCAAGGCTTATGTGAAGGGTGTCTGCCAGCTTCACCTCTTCCAGCAGCGGAATCACTTCGCCCTTGTAGGTGGTGTCCACAGTCCGCGACACACGCACCCAACTGTGCATCAGTGTCTCTCCTGTTTTGGCGGAGCGAAGCAGATATTCCAAAAACAGTGTGGGTTCTGTGCGGGATTCCTTCCATCCCAGCAGCGTTGTCACGAGCACGGCATCCGTAGCATTGCGCTGGGAAAAGTATGTGAGATCGTCATTCTGTAGGCGAGAAAGCCGCCTTACCGAGGTGATGCTTGGCAGTAGTACGCTGTCTCCTCCCGATACCATGTATCCTTGTCTCTTTAGCCCCAGAGGAAGTGTTCTGACGAAATATCGGCTAACCGAGTCACGACAGATATAGTTGGTCAGCAGCGCCGAGTC
Source organism: Bacteroidales bacterium (assembly GCA_017480145.1). GTDB lineage: Bacteria > Bacteroidota > Bacteroidia > Bacteroidales > P3 > Colimorpha. Next base: position 70,440 of record JAFVBF010000076.1, on the reverse strand, counting down.
GGCATCACTTTTGCGAGTCATTAAATCAAATAGAGGCGTGATGTATATGTTTTGGGGTGCCTCACTGTAAATTTTTGCATAGCGAACGTATTTCTTCTCGCTCTTGCACGAGGACGAGAGCAGGCAGAGTGAAAATAGAGTGAGAAATAGTGCTACGCGTTGCATGACGAAATCCTGCACACGGCTTTTGTGCCGTCGGTCTTTACTAATAACGCAATTCTTTGCCAATCATTATTTGCAACGCCACTCGCAATGAATGTTTTTAATGAAAAAGAGCATTCGGCGGCCGATAAGCCGGGTTCTGTCACCTGCCGAAGCAGGGTTCTATCATTAATCTACTGCCGCTGTCGCCAGCGACCTCTATCGACCTACCCCCCGACAACGGACGAGCCAGCCCTTAACTGTCGGTATATTTGGTCTTTCAACCCATAAGGCTTGCCATCGGTCCCATCGCTGGACACCGTCGTGAGCTCTTACCTCGCGTTTTCACCCTTGCCGTCCTCAATTGGATGGCGGTATGTTTTCTGCGGCGCTTGCTGTGGTGCGTCCCTTGGGGGTACGCACCCCTTCCCGTTAGGAAGTATGGTGGCTCTGTGTTGCCCGGACTTTCCTCCCCGCATCCTTGCGAATGCGCGGCGATAGAATGGCGGTCGAATGCTCTGTCTCTTGAACGATACAAGTAACAGCAAAAAATCCAAAAAATTGTGTCCGAGGGATTAATTACTGTCTCTTAGTGAGCCATTGACGAAGTTGATGTTTTTTGCACTCATCACTAATTCTTTGGTCGTCAGTTCTTCTTCCGGGCGATGTTCAACCGTGTATTCATAGTTGCTCCACATGGTTGCTTCGGCTTCAAAAGAGAGCATGATAGGGCTCGTCTCAAACTTGGTAAACGCAAATGTGCGAATCTCCTTGGCCACCCATTCAGGGTTGGGCTTCATCTGGTTGTAATGCTCCGCATTGTCGGAATAGTAAAATACGGGAATGTTGAATCTATTTCCCACCTCAGCGGTGGTGTCATAGTCCAGTTTAATCTGTATTTGGGGGAGCGTCAGCCTGTTGTTTGCATCCATTCCGGTGGCGGCAAAAGAGAAGAAATAGGGATTGTCGTCATCATCGAAAACTGCTTGGTAATAGCCGAAGGTTGCGGGTTCATCTCCGAAAATCAGTGCCATAGAGGCTGTGTTATCATCTTCTTCAGAAGGTGTCTGTTCCGGAGCTTTGGGGTCATCATCCTTTGAGCATCCAGATAATGCGAGCATACCTGTAAGGAATAGAAGTCCAAATACTTTCAAGATGTTTTTCATGTGTATGTTTTTTTATTCTTTTGTTATTGGGTTTGTAAAAATACGTTTTTTTTCTGAATGTGGGCATTCTGCTCCGTGACAGAAAGCGTTCGTGCCAACTTAATAGCGAGTCTGATTTTTCAAGAAGGCACGGGAAGAGGGGAAATGGTCGGGGTTGGATACGTGCGGATTTGAAAAAAACAAACTTGGCCGCATTGACAGCCTATTCAAGTGAGACATCATCGCCATCGGATAGGATGGTACTGCGGATGGAATGGTCATGCAATTGTCATTGAGAAGGTTTGCCTATATCCTTTCCAGCCGTGGCTGGCGACTGGAGTCTACATCGGGTCGTTGGAGACCCTGACATCTGGCTATGTTTTAGTCAATGTGTTCGGGATATAAACAACAAGCGGGTGACTGTTGTCGCCCGCTTGCCTGATGGATATTGTTTTACTATAGAAAATTCTTTCTATGCTGTTGTCTCTGCATTTCGTTTTTATTGGCGGAGTCGTCCATTCACGAACTTAATGTTTTTGGCAGCCATCAGCATTTGCTTCGTGGTCAGGGATGCTTCGGGGGCATTCTCAATCCGGTACTCATAGTTGCTTTGCATGGTCGCGTCTGCTTCAAAAGAGAGTACCACGGGGCTGGTCTCAAATTTCGTGAAGACAAAAGCGTTGAAGTCCTTGGCAACCCATTCGGGTGGAATTGCGCCATTAGCTGCATTAGCTCTCAGTGCGGCAAAATGTTCGGCGTTGTCAGTGTAATAGAATGCGGGAATGCTCCATTTATTGTCTTCATCAGCTTCGCTGTTATAGTTCAGGGTGATTTGCAGCTGAGGCAGCGTGTAGTTGTTGTTTTCGTCTACACCCACGGCTACGAAAGAGAAAATGTAAGGGTTGATGGAATCGTCTATCACGGCTTGGTAGTAGCCGAGCTGTGCTGGCTCATTGTCAAAAAGCAGTATCAGTGACGGGCTGTCGTCATCTTCATCCTGATCCCTGTCATTGTTATTGTTGCCTCCGTTGTTCTCGGTGTTGTCCTTTTTGTCGTCTTTTTCATCATCCTTGGAACAGGCGGTAAACATCAAGGTGCTCGCCAGCAGTGCCAAGCCAAAGATTTTCAGTGTCTTTTTCATTTTTATTGTTTTGTGGGTTAATGATTTGTGTATAGAATTGGGTGCAAAAGTACGAATATTTATTCAGCTGTGGCCAAATTTATTCCCTGCCATGTCTGCAACACCCTCATCAATGCAACGGAAGACTCATTTGATTTCATCAATATGTCCGATGGCTCTCCCATCCCCCGTTCATTCTCAATGGGATTGGTTTTTAGATTTCTCAATATGGATATTTTTCTTACCTTTGCAAATTAAATCTTTTGCAATTATGTTCACTGATACATCAAAGTTCATTGGAGAGGGCCTCACCTATGATGACGTCCTCCTCGTTCCTGCCTATTCTGACGTACTACCTCGCGAAGTCTCCGTGTCTACGCGATTCTCCCGCAATATCAAGTTGAACGTGCCGCTTGTTTCGGCAGCCATGGACACCGTCACCGAGGCAGCCATGGCTATCGGAATGGCTCAGGAAGGGGGCATCGGCGTGTTGCACAAGAACATGACCATCGACCATCAGGCTAATGAAGTGATGAAGGTGAAACGTGCCGAGAATGGCATGATTGTGGATCCCATCACGCTCTCTAAAAATGCTTTGGTCAAGGATGCACTCGACCTGATGCACGAATATGGCATTGGCGGCATCCCAATCGTAGACGAGAACAATATGCTCATCGGAATGGTTACGAATCGCGACCTCCGCTTTGAACGCAATTTGGAACGTCCGCTAAGCGAGATTATGACGGTCAAACTTATCACTACCCACGAGGGTACTTCTTTCGAGGAGGCAACAGACATCTTGCAGCAGCACCGTATCGAGAAACTTCCTGTGGTGAATGATAAAGGTCAGTTCATTGGACTCATCACATATCGTGACATTACGAAGACCAAAGAACGTCCTAATGCCTGCAAGGACAGCAAGGGACGCTTGTGTGTGGCTGCTGGTGTGGGCATCACGCCTGACATGATGGATCGCGTTGATGCCTTGGTGAAGGCTGGCGCCGACGCTATCGTCATAGACACCGCCCACGGACATTCCATTCGGGTGGTTGAGGCTTTGAAACAGGTGAAAACCAAGTACCCCAGCCTTGATGTGGTGGTTGGAAATATTGCCACAGGCGAGGCTGCCTTGATGTTGGCCGAGGCAGGGGCTGATGCCGTCAAGGTAGGCATCGGACCTGGAAGCATTTGCTCCACGCGAATTATTGCGGGCATCGGTGTCCCTCAGCTTACGGCTGTCTGTGAAGTATCTGGTGCCTTGAAACAGCATGGATACGACATCCCCATTATTGCCGATGGGGGCATTCGCTACAGTGGCGACATCGTAAAGGCGCTGGCCGCTGGGGCAAGTTCGGTGATGATTGGGTCTCTCGTGGCTGGAGTTGATGAGGCTCCAGGCGAGACCATCATCTTTGAAGGACGTAAGTTCAAGTCTTACCGTGGCATGGGCTCTTTGGAGGCTATGCAGGCGGGCTCCAAAGACCGCTATTTCCAAGACAAAGAGACTGATGCAAAGAAACTGGTCCCTGAGGGCGTGGTTGGACGGGTGCCATACAAAGGTACTCTTAACGAGGTTCTCTATCAGTTGGTAGGTGGTCTCAAGGCTGGTATGGGATACACTGGCAGTCGGGACATATCTGTACTTCAGCAGGCCAAATTTATCCGTATCACAGCGGCGGGCTATGCTGAGAGCCATCCTCATGATATTGCCATCACCCGCGAGGCTCCCAACTACTCCCGTTAAAATTTGATATTAATAGGGCAGGGAACGATTCTCCCATAGGAGGCTCCCCGCCCTATTCCTTTATTTTGCCGCCATCAAAGCCCCAATTTTTATAGCGCATAAGTCATGAAGAAAACGATTGCCCTCGTAGTGGCCGTTCTCCTATTGTCAGGTCTTCGCGCCCAAAAAATCGAAGATCCTGTAATCTTTGAAATTGGAGATCAGAAGATTCTGAAGTCTGAGTTCATGAAGGATTTCCTTCGTAGCATAGACAAAACCTCCTCGGTATCTTCCTCTGAGAAACGTCAGGTTTTGGAGGATTATGTCAAACTCTTTGTCAACTATCGCGCCAAACTGGCTGACGCCTATGCCTTGGGCATGGACACCAATGCCGATATGCTGAATGAGTTGGCCACCTACCGCAAGGAGTTGTCGGCCCCGTATCTTATAGATTCCGCCACCTTGAGCCGCTTGCTGTACGAGGCTTATGAACGCAATCAGCAGGCTGTCCATGCGGCTCATATCCTTTTGCCGCTGTCTCCGATGGCTTCTCCTTCCGACACCCAGCGAGTGTACAACGAGGCCATGGCTCTCTACAATCGACTCACTTTGGATAAGGAGGATTTTTTCACCGTGGCACGCGAGGTTATGGAAAAACAGATGAATCCCGAACAGCGTGAGCGTATGGCTCAAAATCCGCAGGTCAAGGGGCATGAGGGTGATTTGGGCTTTTTCACGGCCTTTGATATGGTCTATCCTTTCGAAAATGCAGCCTATACAATACCCGTGGGCGAGATTGGAAAACCCGTTCGTTCCCGTTTTGGCTATCACATTATCAAGGTGATAGACCGTGTCCCTTACTATGGCAGCACAACGCTGAGGCATATCTGGATTTCCGACAGGATGGCCAATTCTAAGGCTGAGGGTAAAATTAAGATGGCTTATGACCGCCTGATGGAGGGAATGCCATTTGAGAAAGTGGCACACAATTACAGCGATGACCGTGCTACGTCAAGCAAAGGGGGGCAACTGGGTAGTTTGGCCATGCAGCAAATGCCACCTGAGTATGTTTCTATCGTGGGACGCAATGCTATGAAGGCTGGCGATATTTCCAAACCTTTCCATACGGAGTATGGCTGGCATATTATCATGGTGGAACGTCGTGACACAATCCCATCGTTTGCCGATATGCTGCCCGACTACCGTCAGCGCATCTCTCGCGATCAGCGTAACACTGCGCCGCAGTCTATTTTTGTCGAACAGTGCAAACAGCGATATGGTTTTGTCGATTACACCCGTCAGTATGGCAAATGGGTAAAGTCTGGCAGTGGAAGAGAGCAATTCGTTGCCGATGCCAAAGTGACGAAGAAGAGTCGTTATGCATCATCTCTAAATGAGTTAGTCTCTATGGTTAATGACTCTGTGTTCAGTCGTCAGTGGGTGTTTCATCCCGAACGTGTCACCGATAGGCATCCGCTCTTTGTGTTGGATGACACTACTTACGATGCTGTTGCTTTGGGTCAGTATATTGCGTTGAAACAGATTCCAATGGGCCGTCAGGATATCGCCCAGTTCGTTCAGCAGCGTTATGATGAATTTATTGCTGAGAAGGTACTTCGGCTTGCAGATAGCCGTCTGGAGCAGGACAATGTTGAGTTTCGTGGCTTGATAGACGAGTATCGTCATGGACTGATGATATTCAATTACAATGACGACCAAATTTGGTCCAAAGCTCTCAAGGACACCTCTGGATTCGACTTGTTCTATCAGCAAACCTCCGTCACCCATACGTACGAAAATCCCGAAGATTCAGTCTATTTTTGGAAGGACCGAGCCCGTGTGGTTGTCTATCGTGTGGCCGATAGCCTCTGTTTGCCTCCAGCCACGGCTCTCAAGGCTATCGCTAAAGGTCAAAAAAAACAGAAAAGTGCCAGCGACATCCGTCTCGACCTTATAGAAAAGGTGGACAGAAAGCATTGCAAGGCTACGCAGCCCGTCAAGCAGCGTCTTGAAGTTGTTGAGATGGGTAGGCAGGAATTGCTGGATATGAAGGAATGGAAGACTGGTACGTATGTTCACCCGCAATCCAAAGGCTACGAAGTCTGTGTCGTGGAGCAGCTGATGCCACCTATGCTAAAAAGTAAGGACGAGGCACGTGGCTACTATGTTAATGACTTTCAGTCGGCCATGGAACAGCAACTGGTGGAACGGTTGCACAAAAAATACAATGTTGTCATTCATCAGGATGTCGTTGATGCGATTACCTATTAATATCCTATGCTTGTCCATTGTGGCTCTACTGAGCGTTGCCTGTAGTGGTTCGCGCAGCGATGAGGTCGTGGCACGTGTCTATGGGCATAAGTTGTATCGCTCTGATTTGGCAGAGATTGTACCTGCTGGCCTCAAAGGGGAGGACAGTATTCTTTTGGTTCAGAATTATGTCAATCAGTGGATAGACGAAATGGTGTTGGTCAGTAAGGCAGAGAAGAATATCAAGGAAGATTTCTCTCGTCAGCTTGCCCAGTATCACAACAGCCTGCTTATCTATGCCTATGAGCAACGCATCGTGGGGCAGATGATAGACACGGTTGTCACCGATGCGGAAATTCTCCAGTATTATGCAGACCATCGGGACGATTTTATCCTCAAATCGCCTATAGTCAAGTCTTTGTATGTCAAGATGAATCCAGAAGATGGCGGTTTTTGGCGTATGGCGGCGCTTATGGAACAATACGACATGAACGAGTCTGCCTATATGGAGGTGCAGCGAATCATTTCGCATGGTGTGATAGAGTATTCTTTTGACAATGAGGATTGGATTCCTCTTTCTCGTTTGCGCGGCAAAATCTCGGATAACGTGTTCTCAGATCCTCACTATTTTCGTCGTTCTCACTTCTCTCGCGTATGGGATTCCACTGGGGTGAGCATGGTCCATTTCTTTGAGGCTAAACTTATTGATGAATATACGCCAGTAGAGATGGAGTACGATAATATTAAAACAATAATTATCAATATGCGCAAGATGGATTTGGTCAATCAGATGCGACAGGATTTACGTCGTGATGCCGAGAAACGAGGCGCTGTTTATGTTATGTGATGTCATCAGTGGGTGGCTTATTTCTGAAATAGTCTTTATGAAACGGATTTTATTTGTATTAGTTATGTTAGCCGCTTGCTCGGTCGTGGATGCTCAGGAACCAGTGGCGGTGGATAAGGTTGTGGCAGTAGTGGGTAAGAATATTGTCAAAAAATCGGATGTAGAGAGTGCTTATGCGCAAGTCCGTATGCGGCAGGGTAATGCGGCGGGCTTCGAGGGTCGGTGCGAGATTCTTGAAAACCAGATGTTGAGCAAACTGCTTATACAGAAGGGTCTTGTGGATAGTGTTGAGGTAACGGATGAGGAAGTGGAAGTGCAGGTGGAATACTATTTAAAGGCTTATCTACGCCAGTATGGTAGCAAGCAGGCTTTGCGTGAAGCCACCGGCTTTGAGTACGACGAGTTTCATGACCTATATTTTGATTTGTTGAAAAACAATATTCTTCGGCAGCGTGTCGAGTCTCAGCTTACCAGCTCGGTTACTGTGACACCACAGCAGGTGCGTTCTTATTACGAAAGTATTCCTAAAGACAGCCTGCCCCATATTGAGACCGAGTATGAGGTGGCCGAGATTTCGTTGCAGCCTGCTATTGCTGAATCGGAGCGAGATCGCGTCCGTTTGGAACTCGCCCAGTTGCGTGAACGAGTCCTCAAGGGCGAGAGCTTTAGTATGCTTGCTACACTTTATTCTCAAGATCCTGGTTCTTCAAAGAAGGGCGGCGAGTTAGGATTCTTCGGACGTGGCGATATGGTGAGTGAGTTTGAAGCAGCTGCTTTTGCCTTGAAACCAGGGGAGGTCTCACCCATCATTGAGACGCAGTTCGGTTTTCATATTCTCCAGCTTATTGAGCGACGTGGCAATACCATCAATGTACGCCATATTCTGCTTCAGCCTCAAGTGGGTGCCGAAGACCTGTTGGCAGCTCGGATGCGACTGGACAGCATTTCTTCGGAAATCCGCAAGGGTACGATTTCGTTCGAGGATGCGGTTAGGCAGTATTCACAGGCTTCAACCAATAAGACTGGGGGTGTTTTGTCTAATCCTTCCACGGGCAACAATAGGTTTACCAAGTCTGAGTTTATGGAGATTTACCCAGGCATTCCGATTGCCACGATGCAGGTGGGTGATATTTCCAATGCCACCCAGATGGTGGACGAAGACAACAAGGCTCTTTATAGAATTATTAAGCTGACAAAGCGAGTAGAGGAACATGATGCCAATCTCTCCGATGACTATGATAAGATATACAATGCGGCTTTGCAGGAGGCAAAGCAGAACAAAGTTTATGCTTGGGCAGACAAGATGATAAAGAATACGTACGTTAGGATTGATGATGAATATAAGGATTGCAACTTCCGTATGAAGTGGTTGCAGTAATCAAAGAATAATACCTTCGACCATGACAGACAAACAGTCTATTGATACCCTGGTGCTAAAGTATCAGGAGTTGAGGCAGGAAATCGCCAAAGTCATTGTTGGCCAGCAGCAGGCGGTGGATAGTCTCCTCAACGCTATCTTCACGGGGGGGCACTGTCTTTTGGTAGGTGTCCCTGGTCTCGCCAAAACGCTTATGGTAAATACTGTGTCCAAGGCGTTAGGATTGGATTTTAACCGGATTCAGTTCACACCGGACTTGATGCCTTCTGACATCACGGGTTCGGAAATCTTGGACGAAAATCGGCGTTTCCAGTTCTTGACAGGTCCCGTCTTCGCCAACATTGTGTTGGCAGATGAAATTAACCGCACACCTCCCAAAACGCAGGCTGCGTTGTTAGAGGCTATGCAGGAACATTGCGTCACGGTGTCGGGAAAGTCATATGCGCTTCCCTCTCCGTTTTTCGTATTGGCTACGCAGAATCCCATTGAACAGGAAGGCACCTATCCTTTGCCAGAAGCGCAGTTGGATCGTTTTATGTTTAATGTCAAGTTGGATTATCCCTCTTTCGAGGAGGAGAAGGCTATCGTGATGAGTACTACAGCCGATCGCGTTGCTACACCGCAGGTGATACTTTCCGCAGATGAGATCATGACTTTTCAACAGGCTATCCGTCGTATGCCTGTGGCTGACAATGTCTGTGACTATGCAGTACGGCTGGTGGCATCTACTCGTCCGACTGACAAACTGGCCTCGGAATATACTAAAAAGTATGTCTCTTGGGGTGCAGGTCCTCGTGCATCGCAGTATCTCGTCATGGGGGCAAAAACTCATGCCGCATTCACTGGCAAGTATTCGCCTGACATTGAGGATGTACAATCAGTGGCAGCCGAGGTGCTCCGCCACCGTGTGGTACGCAATTATTATGCTGAGGCCGATGGCGTCGCCACAGACGATATTATCGCTCAATTGCTTTAAAGATAACCATCTCTGAATCATGAGTACGTATAGAATGTTTGGCCGTGGCCTCGCTTTGTTTCTGATAGCACTGCTGTGTGCTACCGAAGTGTTCTCTCAGACGGGACTTTACATTCCTTCGGCCAAGCCTGTCCGCAATTTGAAAAAAGCTTTGGTCAATCCTGAAGCTTTTTGTCTGCTTATTCAGTATCAGGAAGACCAGATAGACTTCACTCTGGATGACCTTGACCTTCTCGATTCGGTCTATCGGATAGCCTTCTCCCAAACCAATCCGAAACTCTACACCATGATGATTGAGGGATATGGTAATGATATTCAAGAGCTGACAAAAAAACGTGTGGACGAGGTTTTCCGCTATTTCGCCCAGCGCAGTTATGCACCGTTCCCAATACGCATAGCCAACAATCCGGTTAAATGCAGTTGCCATGGCGACACGGTAGAACAGTTGCGCTACGAGGTCCCTGTCTCTCTCAAAGTGTACGATTGCAGTGAGTTGCCAGACAGCCGTCTGCTGCTTAATAATAGTATTTCTTTGAAAAACAGCGTCCTCGTATCATTCCATAACAATCCAGCCGAGTGTATCGGTATGGCGGGTGGATGTTATCTGCCAAGTCAGGACACTACGATTCGTGGCTATTATACCAAGATGACTATGCCCAAGGGGGCTGTCTATTCGGTTGAAGGAACCAAGGATTCTTGCCCTCCTGCTTTAAATATCACCATTGAGGAGCATTTTGACTACGAGCCGCTTGTGGAGAGATACTCTTTGGTCCCGCACCCTAAACAGTTCATCCTCCATGCGGGCTATGTGGTGTTGAAAAGCAATTTTTCTCGTGCTTTCGATGAGTGTGAGCAGCCATTACAAGACTCAATCTTTTTATCGGTTCCTATCACGCAGGAACAGTGGGATAACAAATTGCGGGTATATGGTAAGAAATATACCGACAAGGGGCCGGAATACAAGATGTTGACTACTAAGAAGGTTACCAATAAGAGTACTCAGACACTTTATCTTCAAGTAGCACTCAATCCAACCATGTTCGACACACTATATTTTGGCAAGCGGATTAAGCCTGACGAAGTGAAAGCCTACCTATACCCTGTTGATAGCGATCGTGAGGAGGGTGTCGTCCAGATTAAGGATAAGTATTATAAGGCGTACAAGATGAACCGTAAAGGAGAATATGAAAGCCGTAAGGCTTTAAAGGTTCTCTTCCGAACCGAGGTGGAGCAGGAGGAAGAAAAAGACAAGAAGAAGGCTATTGACTACGAGGACGATGAGGAAATTAAAGAAGATTAACACCTCTAAATTTTATTTATTTGCCTAACAATAACCCAGTAATTGACCCCCAATGGCATACTTACAGACCGACATTAGTAAAGTAACAACACGTGTGCTTCAGAGCATGAAGGCCCAAGGAGAAAAGATTGCCATGCTGACGGCATACGATTTCTCAATGGCTGCTTTGCTGGATAAGGCAAAGATTGATGTGATACTTGTTGGTGATTCCGCGGCCAATGTTATGGAAGGCTACAATACCACATTGCCTATTACTTTGGATGAAATGATTGTTTATGGCTCCTCTGTCGCACGAGCCTCCAAACGTGCGCTTGTCGTGGTTGATATGCCATTTGGTACTTACCAAGGCAATTCCAAGATGGCTTTGGCTTCTGCCATACGTATCATGAAGGAGACGGGTGCCGATGCTGTCAAGATGGAGGGAGGAGAGGAGGTTTTGGAGTCCATCTCCCGCATTCTCTCTGCGGGTATTCCAGTAATGGGTCATCTTGGCCTTACTCCGCAGAGTATCAATAAATTTGGTACTTATGCTGTCCGTGCTACCGATGAGCAGGAGGCCGAGCAGGTAGTTCGTGATGCCCATATACTTGAAAAGGCAGGGTGTTTCGCCATTGTACTCGAAAAAGTACCCGCAAAATTAGCCGCCCGCATTGCACAGGAGATTAAGATTCCTATCATTGGTATTGGTGCAGGAGCTGGTGTGGATGGACAGGTGCTTGTCTTGCAGGATATGCTTGGCATTACCCAGCAATTCAAACCCCGGTATCTGCGTCTTTATGGCACTTTCGGTGAGGGTATTTGCTCTGCCGTTCGCCAATATATTGACGATGTCAAGACGGAGTCATTCCCCAACGACAAGGAGCAGTATTGATTTTTCGGAATAGCCTGTGATAAGTGATTTCGATGCTTGTCTGGCAAGTCGGAGGTGAATCTATTTGTCCGACTTAGGTAAGAGGCTCCTTCTGCTTAGTCCACTTGCTTAACAAAAGAGAGGGTGATGCAATTTGCATCACCCTCTCTTTTGCTAAGTCCTGCTAAGTTAGTAGCGGTAGTGGTCGGCTTTGAAAGGCCCATTTACGGGTACGCCGAGATACTGGGCTTGTTTTTCGGTCAGTGTGGTAAGGTGTACCCCGAGTTGTTCCAAATGCAGACGGGCCACCTCTTCGTCCAGTTCTTTCGGAAGGCGGTACACCCCGGGTTTATTGGTGTCACGTTTCTTCCACAAATCCAACTGGGCAATGGTTTGGTTTGTGAATGAGTTGCTCATTACAAACGAAGGATGTCCCGTGGCGCAGCCCAGATTGACCAAGCGGCCTTCGGCCAGCAGATAAATGCAGTGCCCATCGGGGAAGATGTATTTATCTACCTGTGGTTTGATGTTCACCTTTTGGATGTTTGGCCATTTGTTTAGTCTGTCCACCTGAATTTCGCTGTCAAAATGGCCGATGTTACAGATGATGGATTCGTCTTTCATTTGGGCAATATGTTCTGCCGTGATGACATCGCAATTGCCAGTGGTCGTCACGTAGATATTACCTTCGCTCACGGCTTCTTCCATCGTGACTACCTGGAATCCTTCCATGGCTGCCTGTAAAGCGCAGATGGGGTCAATCTCCGTCACCAGAACACGGGCTCCGTAAGAGTGCATTGAGCGGGCGCATCCTTTGCCGACATCTCCGTAGCCGCAGACCACAACGACTTTGCCTGCAATCATCACGTCCGTGGCACGTTTGATGCCATCGGCCAGAGACTCACGGCAGCCGTACAGGTTGTCGAATTTGGACTTCGTAACGGAGTCGTTCACATTGATGGCGGGTATCAGCAGTTCGCCACGCGCTGCCATTTGATACAGCCGATGTACGCCCGTTGTTGTCTCTTCGGACACACCTTTCAGCTCTTTCAATACATTGTGCCACTTCTGTGGCTCTTCTGCCTGTATTTTTCGCAGGGTAGATAGTATGACCCCTTCCTCCTGATTCTCTGGTGTTTTATCCAGCAAAGTCGGGTCGTTTTCTGCTGCATAGCCTTTGTGAATCAGTAGGGTGGCATCGCCGCCATCATCCACAATCAGTTGTGGTCCTTTGCCTCCGGGGAATGATAATGCCTGTGCTGTGCACCACCAGTATTCTTCTATTGACTCGCCCTTCCAGGCAAATACGGGTACTCCCGTGGCAGCAATGGCGGCAGCTGCATGGTCCTGAGTAGAGAAAATGTTGCATGAGGCCCAACGCACATCGGCACCCAATGCAGTCAGTGTCTCTATGAGGGCTGCGGTTTGCAATGTCATGTGCAATGAGCCGCTGATACGCACACCCTTCAACGGCTTCTCTTCGCCGTATTTTTTACGAAGTGCCATCAGTCCAGGCATCTCTTTTTCCGTCATGAATAATTCCTTGCGTCCCCAGTCGGCCAGCGACAGGTCTGCAATCTTATAAGGCATCGAATAATCTATAAAAGCCATTTTTTTTAAGATTTAAATATTTATCAATTGAACGGTGTATAGCGTTGCTTGTGGTTGTCATCTTGATGGGTCTTGGCGTAGATGCGGCAACGCTATTTTATATCCTGCATGTTTTCCCCTTTGAGGAGGTGCTCGACGAGCGGCAAAAATGATTCGCGAAATGGCAAGTTCTACTTGCCGCTGCGAAAAGACATGGCTGCATTGACAAAGGCAATGAACAGCGGGTGCGGTTTCATGACGGTACTTTTGTATTCGGGATGAAATTGGGCACCGATAAAGAATGGATGGTCTGCGATTTCTACGATTTCAACCAATCCCGTGTCAGGATTAATGCCTGTGGGTGTCATGCCTGCTGCCTTGAATGCCTCCAAATAATTGTTGTTGAACTCATAACGATGACGATGGCGTTCTGAAATCTGCTCTGAGCCATAGATTTCATAGGCGCGGCTATCCTTTTTAAGATGGCAGGGATAGGCTCCTAACCGCATGGTTCCACCCATATTCGAGATGGCTTTCTGCTCTTCCATCATGTTGATGACGGGGTGTGTGGTGGTGGGAGCTATTTCTACAGAGTGAGCATCGGCATAGCCCAGCACATTGCGTGCAAACTCTACGACGGCACACTGCATTCCCAGACAGATGCCAAGGAATGGAATCTTGTTTTCGCGAGCATAGCGCACGGCCAGTATCTTGCATTCTATGCCACGTGTGCCAAAGCCGGGAGCCACCAGTATGCCCGTCAGCCCGGACATCTGTTCTTCTAAATTCTCTTCCGATAGCTGCTCTGAGTTGATATAGCGCAGTTTGACTTTGCAGCGCAATTCGGCTCCAGCATGGATGAATGCCTCGTTGATGGATTTGTATGCGTCAGGCAACTCTACATACTTGCCCACCAGTCCGATATTGACTTCTTTCTCTGGATTGTGGAGCCTATATAGGAATGCTTCCCATTTGGTTAGGTCTATTTCGTTTTTCACCGGTACGCCCAGTTTTTTTAGCACCTGGACATCCAGTTTTTCGTCCCGCATTTTGATGGGAACCTCGTATATGCTGCTCACGTCTCCATCCTCTATGACGCAATCGCCGGTGATGTTGCAGAACAATCCGATTTTATCTCTCACGCTGCGGGTCAGTGGCTGCTCTGTGCGGCACACAATGATGTCTGGTTGTACCCCCTGTTGCTGCAATGCTTTCACCGAGTGCTGTGTCGGCTTGGTCTTCAGCTCCCCGGCAGCAGCCAGATAGGGTATGTAGGTTAGATGAATCACGATGCAGTTGCTGCCCAAAGCCCATTTCAGCTGGCGTACGGCTTCCACAAATGGGTAAGACTCTATGTCGCCAACCGTACCCCCAATTTCGGTAATGACAAATTCGTATTTGCCGGTATTGCCCAAAGCCGTGATGCGGTCCTTGATTTCGTTTGTGATGTGAGGTATCACCTGTACGGTTTTGCCTAAAAAGTCGCCACGGCGTTCTTTTTCAATTACGTTTTTGTAAATGCGTCCTGTTGTCACATTGTTGGCTTGAGAGGTGGCTACGCCCGTAAAACGCTCGTAATGACCAAGGTCTAAGTCGGTTTCGGCACCGTCTTCCGTCACGTAGCATTCTCCGTGTTCGTAAGGGTTCAGTGTCCCTGGGTCAATGTTGATATAAGGGTCAAGCTTTTGATTTGTAACCGAGTATCCTCTTGCCTTAAGTAGTCTGGCCAATGAGGCGGCAATGATGCCTTTACCTAAAGAGGAGGCGACGCCTCCCGTAACGAAAATATAATTAGTAGCCATAAGCAATCTTTTTCGGTCTGCAAAGATACGACTTTTTAACTAATGCCTATGTGTCCGCATCTCAAAAACTCCTTCTATTGGCAATCCCCCTTGGTCAAGGCGGGATTGCCTCTTTATGTGTTTTGTCAATAGTAGAGATACGCCGTTGTCCTTTTCGTCATGCGGTAAGATTTTGTCTGACGGATATAGAATGTAACGGGTCCAGAGTGGAAACAAAGGAATCGAAGTGTGCTTGCCTCCCTATCCACAAACGAAGGCTTGAGGGCTACTCCATCATTGTTCGGCGGTGGCTAATATCATCTTCATGAATGGGTTAAGCTCAATGACGTTGTCTACCAGCCAGCGGTTTTGTTGATGTACCAGATGTAAAGTGTCGTTCTGTTCCGTGATAGGGGTGCTTTTATGATATACCACGCGCGCCGTACTGTCGGAGGTTAAGGTTACATTTTTTATCTTGATTTCGGCAGGGGTGTTTGACCGAATGTATGCCGTATCCGTCATTGTTAGAATCCGTTTGAATATCGTGAGCGTCACCGCGCGGGTCTCCTCGGTTACGTAGGGAGATGCTGCGTCAAAGTCGTAGTTTCCTACGGCAGTGGCATAGCCTAATGCTACGTTTTCTATTTCTGCCCCTTGACGATGGCAGGATATAAGCATAATGGCAGAGAGGAAGATGGCAATGCTATAGCGTTTCATATCGTCTTTGTTATGGATTTTAATATGTTGGTTATGTCTGCGGCAAACGTTGCCTCAGATAAAAAAAAGAAAGGGAGTCATACCCATACGGATGACTCCCCTTTCAATTTTTTCCAAATTAGAAATGATTATTTCTTGCGGCCTTTTTTCTCCACGGGCTTTGCAGACTGAAGGTCTTCCACAGCCACTTTGGTGGTGTTCTCCACAGACTTCACAGTCTGGTCAATTACGTTCACGGTCTGAGCGGCAGCGTTGGCGGTCGACTTCACGGTCTGAGCGGTGGTCTCGGCAGCCTCTTTCACATCGTTGGAAACTTTTTTGGCGGCTTTCACAACCTTTGCCTCTTGGGCGGGCTGTTCGGGGGTGTCTTTCACCTCTTCGGCAATGACGGCCTCAACGGCATCTGCCTCTTCGGCAATGGCCTCATCGATTACGATGGTCTCTTCATCAACAGGAGCTTCGGAAGCGGGCTGCTGATTGTTGCAGGCTGCAAGTCCAAACACCGCGATAGCGGCCATGGCGATAATGCTGAAATTCTTTTTCATGATAATTTTATTTGTTGATTGTTAGTTTGATATGCTTTTTGGATACCAGTGTGGACTACTGGATTCATTCTGCAAAAATACATTTTTTTCTAATTTGTTTTTTTTTTTTACCTTTGCATAAAAAATAGGTGGTCACCCCCTGTCTCCATTGGCTTTGCATTTGTTATCCTTGTGTCATTTGGTAGGGGGAACAGACCAAGTCTTTTTTGATAATTATTAACCCCAAAAACAAAAAAAAACAATCATGAAAAATTTTTTCAAACTGTTTAGCTTAGCAGTATTGGCAGGTAGTCTTGCTTTTGTCTCTTGCGAAAAAGACGAAGAAGAGGACGATACTCTGGATATCACCAAAAGCACTGTCGAACTCACTTTCGATGGACAAAGCTACACCATGGGCTTCAAGCAGGGCCTTTACAAGAAAGAAGGCTCTTGGTTCAAGGGCTATGAGAAGCAGATTTGCTTCAAGTGCGCTCAGGATGCTATCAATAGAGGTGGCTCCTATATGTTGGATAATCCCTATCTCAACCTTTATGCCAGCCTCAATAAGGATACCAAGAAATACGAGGTGGATACCGACATTGAGCATTCGGAATTCTATTTCGATAACGAGAAATCCACTGCGCTGAGTGAGGATATTGATGATCGCGATGATGCGGGCAATCTCATAATGTATAGCGATTGGACTATATATAGTGTTACCAGCACCTCTGCTATTGAATTTGATGCCAGCAGCATGGTGTTCAGTGCTACCTTGGACATGAACATGTTCGACGAGTATGGCTATAATTTCTCTGATGTTTCGCGCCGCGAAGATTATGCCGACGTGCAGGGTGCTATCAAAAGACTGACCCTCAAGGCGACCAACATTACCTTTGTCGAAGACATGAATTAAGTCAATAGGAAAGGATGCATAACCCCAAAATCAAAATAATAATGAAAAAGAATCTTTTTAGAATTTGCGGCATTGCGCTTCTAAGCTGTGCTGTTATGTTTGCCGCTTGCTCCAAGGACGACGATGATAACAACGAAAAGGGAGTCGATACACCCGAAAACAGCGGTGGTGGCAGCACTGCGAAAATTGCTGTTGCAGGTCTTAATGCAAGCAATATAGTCTTCATGATGGATGCCGACACCTCTGTGTCTGTCAGATTTGATGGTGGCTTTATGAACGGCTCTGATGTGCTGGGCTATAAGGCTGGTTATGTTCAGAAGGTTGCCGACACTACCTATTGGGTTTTTGATGGTGCATACAAAATGAAGGATGCTGACAATCTTGAGTTCCCCCGTGTCACCATTCAGATGTATTCCTATCCTGCCGAGAATGATCAGGTATCAGTAGGCGTGTTGGTTGCAAGATATATTGAATATACGTCCGACACAACTTACACCATTTGGGAGAAAACGACCACCGATTGGGATAACTCAGAGTTGACTTATGTTGATGCTGATGACCTCTCAATGGGTTGTGTTTTGAGTTTCAATATGGCCAATGCTGCTGACAATTCTGTTACTGCTGCCATGCGTTTCGCCATTGCTGGCAAATTTAAATTTGAAGACAAGACTTCGCGTTAGTCCCTGCGACTGACTTTAGTGTTGTCAAATAGTATGTTTGAAAACAAAAGGAGCGGCTGGATATCCAGCCGCTCCTTTTATGCTGTGTCAGATACGTTGGAATTAATATCCGAGTATTTTTAACATCGATTTGTGCGACTGCTCTTTGGCAAATAGCTTTGTCGTGTATTCTCCGTTTTCGTCCTTGTCTATGATGATGTGTTTGGGGGCAGGAATTAGACAGTGCTGTATGCCGCCGTATCCGCCCAGGCTCTCTTGATAGGCTCCGGTGTGAAAGAATCCAATGTACAACGGCTCGTCCTTTTGTAGTTTGGGAAGGAATATGGCGTTGGCGTGCGAATCGGCATTGTAGTAGTCTTCACTGTCGCAGGTCAGCCCACCCAGAAATACGCGTTGATACTCGCTGTCCCAGTGGTTGATGGGCAGCATGATGAATCGCTGGTTGATGCCCCAGGTGTCTGGTAGCGTGGTGATGAATGAACTGTCAATCATGTACCACAGCTCTCTGTCGTTTTGCTGCTTCTGGTCTAATATGCTGTATAGGGTTGCTCCGCTTTCGCCGACGGTGAATGAACCAAATTCTGTGAAAATATTGGGTTCGCGTACATCGCGCTGGGCGCATATGTTTTTTATTTGTGCCAGAATTTCTTCTGCCATATATTCGTAGTCGTAGTCGCTTGCCAGAGAGGTCTTCTGCGGGAAGCCGCCTCCGATATTGAGTGAGTCAAGCTCAGGACATACACGTTTCAGGTCGCAATAGACATTTACGCACTTGGCCAACTCGTTCCAATAGTAGGCGGTATCGCGTATGCCCGTGTTGATGAAGAAGTGTAGCATTTTGAACGAAAACTTCTTGTTGGGTTTGATTTGTTCTTCGTAGAAACTTAGAATGTCATTGTAGCGTATGCCTAAGCGTGAGGTGTAGAAGTCGAATTTGGGCTCTTCTTCGGCTGCGATACGTATGCCCAGTTTCATCGGGCTACTGTTGTCTGCGATGAGTTGGTCCAAAGCGTAGTATTCGTTTTTGTTGTCAAGAATGGGTACTACATTCTGGAATCCGTCGCCATATAACGCTGCGATGTTCTCAATATACTGTTGTTTTTTGTACCCATTGCATACAATGAAGATGTCTTTGCTTATAAGTTTTTGTTCGTAGAGTTCCTGAATCAAATTGATGTCGAATGCCGATGAGGTCTCTAAGTTGATCTCATTTTTCAATGCCTCTTCCAGCACGAATTCAAAGTGGCTGCTCTTGGTGCAGTAGCAGTAGTTGTAACTGCCACGATAGTCTGTTTTGGCAATGGCTACGTTGAACATTCGTTTCGAAAGTTGTATCTGTGAGCTGATTTTGGGCAAGTATGTAATCTTCAAGGGGGTTCCATATTGCTTGATGATTTCCATCAGCGGGATGTCGTGGAAATAGAGTTCTCCATCTTCTGTGCGAAATTCGTCTTTGGGAAAGTCGAATGTTTGGTCAATCAAATCGTGATACTTGTTTTTCATTTTTGCCAATTTGAATTGATTGGTTGGTGTTAAAAAGCGCAATCCGACTTAATCGGATTGCGCTGCAAAGGTATGAAATAAATTTCGTTCTTTGGATGAGAATAGTGGGTGGGGCGTGGCTTAGGACGGTTTTCTTATCTTTTTATGATTTTGTGGGAGTGGGTCCATGCCTCGGAAGACAGGCGCAATAGGTATATGCCATTGGGCAGCAGATTGAGGTCAAGTGTCAGCTGGTCGCTGTTGCAATTCTGTTGTATCAGTTGTTTTCCATAGATGTCAAGTAGCTGGGCTGTACGTAAATTGGGGGCTTGGATATGGAGGACGGTGGATGTAGGATTCGGGTAGATTAGGATATCTTCAGGATGAATAAGATCAATGCTTAATGGCCGTATCCCGATGGTGATTGAGTCTGTGGCGCTGCATCCGTATTGTGTCCCTGTGACGTATAGGGTAGTTGTGTCTGTGGGGGTAATGCGAATGTATTGGCTGCTGTCGCCAGTACTCCAAATGTAGGTGGTGGCTCCGGCAACGGCCAGATAGGCTGTCTGCCCTGGAAATACACTGCTGTCGCTTGTTAGAATGGTGAGTGTTGGCATGGGTAGTACGCTGAGACGTAGTCTGTGCAGGGTGTCTCCGGATTCGTGATAGAAGAAGTAATCCCCGGCGGTTTCTGTGGGTAATTCTTGTCCGTAGAACTGATAGGGAGAACCTTGGCAGATGGAGTCGTAATGGTAGCGTAGCACGGCATTGCCTCTGTCGGGCAGAATGATGTCGTCTATCCATGCGGCATCACTTCCTTGGCTCCGACTTTCGTCTTTGCGATATCGGAATGTAAGTAGGTGTGCACCTGCGCCAACGACACGAGAGAAATGTTTCCATCCCTCCTGAATGCCGCTTATGATCAGGATATTAGTGCTGTCGAGAGTGACGTAGATCAGGTCGTTGTCAGCTTCAGACGAAATGAGGTAATTAAAGGAGAGGCTGTCCTCCTTGGGACTGTTGAAGGCGAGGCTAAGAGATGAAGATGCCCTGTGGGGCATTCCCGGGTGGGAGCGTGCTGCATAATGTCCGTGGCAGGCGGTGTCGCTGATAATCCAGGGATAGATTTCGTCGTTTTGCCAGCCTAATCTGTCGAAATCCTCTAATTCAAAATCCTCATCGTAAAACGGCAGGTCGATGTCGTAGAATGAACTGTCGCCATTGCTTCGGGAGATGATTTGTAATGGAAGTTTTCTAATCCCTGTCGCCGAACTATCTATTGTGATGGTGAAGCATACCTCGATGCTGTTGTCTTGTGCTATGTGACTAATGCTTTTGTACTGCGGCTCTAGGTGCGCCATCTGAAATGGCTGAAATATGCTGTAGGAGGTGTTGTGAGCATCGGCATGTCCCCGATTGGCTATGCTAATACACAGGGAGATTGTGCTATCAATGGCTGTCACGCCTTTTACGGAAGTTGATTGTATCACAATCTTAGGAGCATTGACTGTGATTTCCGCTGTGCAAGTAGCGACGATGGTGTCTGAAATGAATTGCAGTGTGACTGGTACGGTGCTCTGGTCGGCCAGGCCTGGGTCAAGCAGGCTTTGGCATACGTGGTTTTGCTGTACAGAAGTTCTTGGGGGCAACTCTCCAATGTATTCATCTGTGTGTAACGGGCGAATCTCCGATGGGTTGCCTCGCAGTACATAGTTTATAAAATGCAGTGTATCACTTCCAAGATTGGCCAGTCGGAAAGAGAAGTCTACTGTGTCGCCAGCCACGCAATTGTATGCTCTTACACCCGAGATTCCCATGCGTATGTTGTTGTCATAAGTGAGTTGTACGGTGCCGTAAACCGGAATCTGGTTTTGTGCGAAGGCGGCAATCTGCAGTATGGAGTCGGGTATTGAATTGTCAAAGGTAAGGGAGACGTTGCCTTCTGCATCGGCATAGGCCGCATCAAGAAGTTGCGTCCCATCGGTGCTGGTCAGCGACACATAGGCGTAAGGTTCGGTGGTTACAACTATGGTGGCAAGGCTTCGGCTCACGGGTTGGGTATAGTCCAATGTCATAGGGCTGGCCTCTCCCAGCCATGGCATCAGCGAGGGGTCTCCCATGAGGGTATATATCTCCCAGTAGTATTGAGAATAAGGATCTTCCCCGGCTTCTTCTACCGCCATGTTGCCGGCATAAATCATTCCCCCCATGGTGACATACCATTGGTCGAAAGGTTCGTCAGCAGCGTGGAATAGTCTGTCATACATGCCCAAATGGTGGGCATCGTAGTGGTCCCCATCGGCATGCATTTCGGGGTGGATATAATTGCGAAGCCCTACTGTCCAATAGAGGTCATCGTCCCAGTAGGTGTCGGTGATGGCTCCTATATAGGCGGCTGCACCTGCGTTTTCTCCCCGGCGTAGCAGTTGCTCCCCAAAGCATGTCTCACTATTGAAGTGGTTGGTCAAACAGCAGTTGCCAATCATGATGCTGGGCTTTCCATAGTTGTTCATGCTGGCAATATGGTTGACGGTGAATGTAGGCGTCACCCAGCCGCGTTCCACTCCGTGAGCGGAATAGTTAATCCAGCCACATCCATCGGTATAGAGTCGTTTTAATTCATTAGCGGCATTGTGTGCGGCACTGCTGCTGACCGTAACCCCAGCAGGAGCAATGTCAGTATTGTTTTTGTAGTAGTAGACGCTCTTAAATCCATTGGCGGTGTTGATGTAACGCGTTGCAATGTAGTCCATTTGTGGGTCGCTGTACTGGTAGGCGTAGTCATTTGAGCGCCCCTCGTCTACACCAGCCACCAGCACTGCTTTGGATAGGTATGATGGGTCTTCAAAAGCATATTGTTCGTATAGCAGCGATTTGTCTATTTGAGGCTGTAGTTCGTTGATGTTGTTGGCAGAAAATCGTCCGTACAAGCAGTCTGGAAGGTAGTCGTCAGTCCACGTGGCATAGTATAGGTCGGTGAAGTGTCCGTTGTTGACGGCGGAGTTCTGAATCCTGCTGCGGAATGAGGGAATCTGCTGTATGTCGCCCACAAGAAGAAGGTAGTCTGGGGCGGGTAACTCGTTTGATGCTTCGGTGTACTGGCGTTTGATATAGGCTGCGATAGACTCTGCAGTTGTCCCTACCTCGGCATCATCGGTGTAGGCAACGGTGGTGATAAATCCCTGTCGGCGTTTCCATGAGATAAAATCGTCTAAAGCCCCGCGAAATGAACTATGTGCTACAATGAGGTATCGTAGGGGTGCCTTGTGCTGAAGGCTTTTGGTCTCCTTGGATTGCAGGGGAATATATGGCGGAAGGATGGGGGAGAGGCCCGTTTCGTGCTGCTTGAGTTTGATGGTGGCTTTCCTATCACTGTTTTTATAGGTGATATGAACGGTTATTCCGTCGTATATGAGGATTTCTCTACGGACGGGATTATAGGCTATGGGAGAGATTGTCAGCCGTGCCAGATTTCGGCTTCGGGCAATGCCTATGGGCTGAACAGACGCCAAGGGTCCGCCGTAAAAACTATCGGTTTGATATGCATTGTTATCTATGGAAAATGACAGCGGCATACTGTCATTCTTGCTGCGGTGCGGCTGTGATGGCCTTATGGGATATCGTAGATTGAGGTCTTCATAGCTGTAGGTTTTACAGCTGTGGTACTCGGTGTGCAGTGAGATTTCTTCGCATAGAGGGGTCTCAATGATTCTACTGTATTGAGGCAGACTGGGCATCCCTACATCGTGGCCCTGGTGACAGTCATTTAGTATTAGGACATTATGCGTATCCCCGTTTGTGACGATGGTTTTTGCTGTGGGTATGCCTGTGCTGTAAAATATGGTTGCCCCTTGCATCGTGTTGTTTGCCACTTTGATGTTCTGGGCCGATATGTATGTGCAGGCAAAAATCGTCAGAATGCTGTATAAGCATAAGTATAATGAACGGCGAGATTTCATGGATGAGGATTTTCTATTTGTGTACAAGCGTGGTGCCTAAACTTGTAGGGCAGGTGGTTTAAGACTCAAAAATATTGGCTTCTTGCCATGGGGCAGTCAGTCGGATTTCTTGATGGCTGACGGGATGTTCAAACACTAACTGATAGGCGTGCAAGGAGATATTGCCATCGGGATTGGAGCGCGGGGCCCCATATTTGAGGTCTCCTTTGATAGGGCAGCCCATGTGTGCCAGCTGGCAACGTATCTGATGGTGACGCCCAGTGTGTAGATTGATTTCCAGCAGATGATAGCCTCCTTTGGAGGTGTTTAAAAGTTGGTAGTCCAGCAGGGCTTCTTTGGCGTTGGGGGCATGGGATGTAACAACGTAGGATTTGTTTTGTTTTTCGTTGCGGACAATCCAGTCATGCAGTGTCCCCTGTGTTTGCGGAGGGACGTTTTTAGTGATTGCCCAATAGGTCTTTTGCATTTTGCGGCTTTGCACCAGCTGGTTCATTCGGCTTAGTGCCTTGCTTGTCTTGGCAAACACCACAATGCCGCTCACCGGGCGGTCTAATCGGTGTATGACCCCGCAGAAAACGTTGCCGGGTTTACTGTCTCGAAGTTTGATATAATCTTTGATTGCATCAGACAGGCAATAGTCACCTGTCTTATCTCCCTGCACAATCTGTCCGGCTTTTTTGCAGATGGCTATGAGATGGTTGTCCTCGTAAATGATTTGTGAGCCAATGTCCATCATGATGATTGGTGCTGTGCTAAAGCCAATGTCAGTCGGCGGGCATCACTCTGCAGGACTTTCATCCGGGGGAAGAACGATACGTGCTACTGGGCTAATGGCATTGCGCACCTTGTCCTGTAGGTCAACATTGATTTCAAAAGACTTTGGAATGAATAGGTCAATGCGGGAACCGAATTTGATGAATCCCATCTCTTGGTTCTGCTTTACCTTTTCTCCTTCTCGGGCATAACATACGATGCGTCGAGCCATGGTGCCTGCCACTTGGCGAATCATGATTTTTTGTCCGTTCTCAAGCCGTAATCCGATGGATGTGCGTTCGTTTAAATCGCTTGATTTGGGATAGGAGGCCACAAAATAGTTGCCCCTGTGATATTTCATATACTCTACTGTACCATTGCAGGGATAACGGTTTACGTGGACATCAGTGCCATTCATAAAAATACTCAGCATGATGCAGTCCCCCTTGATATATTCTTTTTCGTAGAATTCTTCTATGGTAACTATAGTTCCATCGGCTGGCGCAATGAGTTGTTGGTCATCTTCTGTAAAGATACGTCGCGGTATGCGGAAGAACATCATGATGGCAATCCAGAATACAAACAGGATAGCCATGAATAATCCGTGGAAAAACGTCCAATGGTGGACGGTGAAAATCATGAGGACATAGATGAGAAGTACGACAATCAGCGTATTTCGTATAATCTTTTTTCCTTCTTTGTGTATGTACATGGTATGCTGTTTCTTATGGATTAAACTTCCGTTTTTTTATAAGGATGCCTTTGTCAGAAAAGGAATCTCTCGGATAGGTATATAAATGCTATGGGAGTGATGGTCAGTAGACTGTCAAAACGATCGAGGAAACCACCATGCCCAGGCATGATATTGCCGCTGTCTTTCACTCCGAACGAGCGTTTCATCATGGATTCTACCAAATCTCCAAGTGTGCCAATAATGCCGCATATTATTGCCAAGACCATCCAATCATACCACAGAAGCTGCGTGTGAAACAAAGGTCCAGCAATGAGTGCTACGGCGATGGTGAAGACAATTCCGCAGGCAGTACCTTCCCAAGTCTTGCCAGGAGAGTGTCTTTGCCACATTTTATGCCTGCCAAACAGAGAACCACCCATATAGGCGAATGAGTCGTTCACCCAAACCATGATGAGTATCATCATCATGACATTCCACTGGTTGTTCATAAACGGCATAAGCCCTAATGGCAGGGCGGCATAGAGTACGGGAAAAAATGTGTAGGCCACATCGGAAAGCGGGCGTTTGGATTTCCGCCATAACTGGATAATCAGGCATAAGGGGACTGTTAGCAGTAGAAGTAATCCCAGTCGCAAGAAAGCGAAGGAGACATCATATATCGGTATCTCGTAGGGAGTGTTATGAAATAGCATTGACAGTCCCAGAATAATCGTGGTTAGTCCGGTAATCATGTAACCAGGCCCTTTGAGGGGACTGATGCGGTGTTTGCGGGCCATACGATATATCTCATAAGAGCATCCTACGGCGACAAACGAAAGAAATCCGATGAATATTATCGTCCCCGTTATCTGGCTGCCAGTCAGGCACCCGGCATAGATGCATCCGACAAAGAGCAGAGCATAGACGGTGGCAGAAAGCGTACGTATCCAGAATGTTTTCATATGTCCGTGGTTTGCGATATGGGTGATTGTCCTTTGGATGAATCGCTTTCGGTGGCATTATCGGTATTGTTGCTTGATGCCGATGTATCGTTGTCACTGTTGGCGTTTGTGGCATCATCCTCTTTGTCACTGATTTCGGAAATCTGTGGCTGTGATTTTCCTCTGGAAAGGGTCTCTCGGCTACTCTCTTCCCAAGGCCGAGGCCCATAGATTCGTTCTAAGTCCTCGCGGAACAGTACTTCCTTTTCATATAGTTTTAATGCCAGTTGCTCCAGCTGGTATCGATGTTCTGTAATCATGGTTCGTGCGCGATGGTATGCCTCTTCTACCAAACGACGTACTTCTTGGTCTATTTTTTCATTAGTCTTCTCACTAAATGGCTTGGTAAATCCATAATCACTCTGTCCAGTCGAGTCGTAGTAGCTGATGTTGCCTACCTCGCTGCTCATGCCATAGTAGGCCACCATGGAGAATGCCATTTTGGTGGCCCGCTCAATATCGTTGAGTGCTCCCGTGCTGATTTTCCCAAACACTACATCTTCGGCAGCACGTCCTGCCATGAGGGATGTCATTTCGTCGAACATCTGTTCAAAAGTGGTAATCTGTCTTTCTTCGGGCAGATACCAGGCTGCTCCAAGGGCTTTGCCCCGTGGCACAATGGTGACTTTGACCAACGGGCTGGCCCAGCGTAGAAGCCAGCTTACGGAGGCGTGGCCCGACTCGTGGTAGGCAATGGTGCGCTTCTCGGTTTCGCTTAGTACTTTGGTTCGTTTCTCCAATCCGCCGACAATACGGTCTATGGCATCAAGGAAATCTTGTTTTTCGATTTTGCTCTTGTTTTTTCGGGCAGCCACTAAGGCAGCTTC
The DNA here is from genome assembly GCA_017480145.1 of Bacteroidales bacterium. Lineage (GTDB taxonomy): Bacteria > Bacteroidota > Bacteroidia > Bacteroidales > P3 > Colimorpha. The sequence continues at coordinate 43,810 of JAFVBF010000076.1, read as the reverse complement.
ATTGCATACGTTGGCAATATCGGCTCCCGAAAAACCCGGAGTTTGCTTGGCGAGAAAGTCTCTGTCAATACGATTCTCACCCTCCTTGCAGATTTTCAGCCCTTTCATATGGACTTTGAAGATGGCCTTGCGTTCCTCAATATCTGGTAGTTCTACATATATTTGACGGTCAAAACGTCCAGCGCGTAGCAAGGCCTTGTCTAATACATCGGCACGGTTGGTAGCAGCCATGACAATGATGTTGGTGCCACTGCTGAATCCGTCCATCTCCGTGAGCAGTTGGTTGAGCGTATTCTCGCGTTCATCGTTGGCATTGCTGAGGCCACTATGTCCGCGGGCTCGACCTACGGCATCAATTTCGTCAATGAAAATGATGCACGGGGCTTTCTTTTTGGCTTCCTCAAAGAGGTCTCTCACTCGGGAGGCTCCCACTCCGACAAACATTTCGACAAAGTCGCTGCCCGATAGTGAAAAGAAAGGAACATTCGCCTCTCCTGCCACGGTTTTTGCCAGCAGTGTTTTTCCGGTGCCTGGAGGCCCTACGAGCAAAACTCCCTTGGGTATTTTGCCGCCAAGATTGGTATATCGTTTTGGATTTTTGAGAAAATCGACAACTTCCATTACTTCTTCTTTGGCACCAGCCAGACCTGCAACATCTTTGAATGTTGTGTTGGTCGGTGTTTTACCGTCATACATCTTGGCGCGGGATCTGCCTACACCGAAGATTCCGCCACCACCGGCACCCATCTGTCTCTGGGTGCTGCGCCCCATCCATACAAAAAGCAGAATGAGCAGCAAGAACGGCCCAAACATGATAATCAGGTCTCTCCAAGCATTGGCTCTTTTTTCGATAGCGTAATTGACGTGCTTCCCGGTGTTTTGTTCTATACGATCCAGTTCCTTGTCGAAATGCTCAAGCGAGCCCACGCTGTTGTACCGATAGTGTCCTCGCTCGGTAGTCCGTTGTCCGGTGAATGTGCGTCCGTAAAGATTGTTGTAAGACGAGTCTCGGCGCACTCCTTTGTCGCTGATGTAGATTTCGGCATATTCTTCATTGACGACAATGATTTTCTCATAGTCCTCATTCTCGATGATATAGCATAATCGCTGCCAGTCTATTTCGCGGCTCTCGCTGCCATTGCCAGCTATGAGCATACTGCCGAGACCGAGAATGATGACGGCATACACGATATACATGATTGTGGAACCCGTGGAGCGTGGGTTTTTGGGCTGCATGGGGGGCTGGGGGCTCTTGGAAGAACGTTCTGCCATGGGTGTATTTATTGGATGGACAAAATAAATGTCTGTGGACTATGACTGGGATTCAAAAGTGATTTTGTTGCTATCTTCCCATAGTTGGTCAAGGCGATAGAAGTCTCTCTTCTCTTTCTGGAAGATGTGTACGACAACGTCGAAGTAGTCCATAAGAATCCATTCTGCATTTTGGTATCCCTCGACTTTAGAGGGGTTAAGGCCTGTGGCTTTCTTTATGGTTTCGTGGACGGCATCGCTCATGGCGCTTACGTGTGAAGGTACATTGCCAGATGCAATGACGAAAAATTCGGCGGGTGCCGAGGGTATGTTTCGGAGATCGAGTATGGAAATATCGAGACCCTTCTTATTGTCGATGGCCTGGGCGGCCAGTCGGGCTAAAACTTCAGATTCTTTCAATGTTGTATGTTTTAGGGGTGTGAATGTTTCTTGCTGTGCGGTGGTTTCCCGTGGGTAAAGTCGCTTAATTTGCCTTCTATATGGGCTTCAAGATGTCGAGTGCCACCGGATTCGGTAATGGTAATCCGCAGATAGTGGTCTGGCAATAGGTCTTCTATCTTTTCTGTCCATTCGGTAAAACAGTAGCATCCGGAGTAAAAGTATTCTTCATAGCCGATGTCATAGGCTTCTTCGATTTTTTTGAGACGATAGAAATCGAAATGATAAACAGGATTTTGCTGGTCGGTTAAGTATTCGTTTACGATGGCGAATGTGGGGCTGCAAACGTTATCGACTACTCCTATCTGACAGCAGAGTTCCTTGATTAGGGTTGTTTTTCCCACGCCCATGCTGCCAAAGAAGGCATAAAAACGTTCGTCTGGGAATGTGGAGAGCAATTGTCGCGCCACGTCGGGCAACTGGTCAATATGGCAGAATGACTGTTCCAAAGTGTAGTGCTTTTGTCAAAAAGTCAGTGGTGGGGTTATCGAAGTCTGTCGGCTGCACGTACTTTTTCCTCGTCTTTCCTAATGGCTCTCTGTGCAAGAAACAATAGGAGGCCTCCTGCCACGGGAGCCCATGTCCCAACACTCCATGTGACGGCTGGAGCCTCAGAGCCAAAGGGGGCAGTGTAGGCTTTCCCATAGGCTTCGACAGCCCATATGAAAATTAGAAAAACGTAAATGGCTGCCAGTAGAAACCCAATGGCAGCAAGCCTCATTTGTAACACCCGGTTGTGGTAGAGGAAGATGCAGGCAGTGGAGATTCCGATGCAGACAATGATTAGTACTATGAGAATCCATGTGTTGATGAATCCTTTTTGGGGTACGGCAATGGTTGCATTAATTTCTGTGAACTGGTCGCCACTGGAAATGACATCCTTTGGGAATAGGTTGAGTTCGGAAACGATGGTCTGCTGGGTACTGGACACTGGTGCGATGTAGGTGGCAATGGGAAACATGAAGCAGAGTGCGAATGCGCAAGCAGCCAAAAGCAGGTAGAGTGTTTGAATGCGTTGTATCATTGTGGTTCCTTTATCTTTTTTCCTGTAGGTGGGGAGTGATATGTATTTATTCCTTTGTAAGATGGGTTATGTTATTATAGTGCCATTTGCCAAGAATTACAGCATCTTGAAGCATGATGAATCCTGGATTGGAGCGTATCATGGTCTCAATGGCCTTGTCATCGGTGTAGTACCAATCGACGTCTGTCAGTCCGTTCTGCTGGCTGAAAGATTCAACATCTTCTGGCAGTGCGGACGTGAGCATGACCATGTAGTAGTTATGGTCGGATGCGTAGCGGTAGGCTGCCTGTAGTGCAATAATGCCGTCTTCATCAACTTTGTGGATATGGTGAATGGTTGCGATGAGTAGTGTGTCTTCAGAACCGATGAGTTCCACAGCCATGTCATTGTTATTGTCATCAAGCATGGAGAATCCGGCGGCATAAATTTCGTGTGGGTCAAAGACTCGGCTGGAGACCCATTCCCAGTTTTGCTCAAAATCGGGTTCGGTGGCATAGCGAGTCATTAATTCTTTAGCAGAAAGTTCTACGCTTTCACCCGTTTGCTTGTTTTGGTAGGTGGTGAAGCTTTCGCTCTGCAGGGTTGGGTCGGTATTCATCATTCGGTTGCCAACTTTCCAAGGACGAAAATCAATGCAGGGTTCATTGTTGATGTTGTAGAGTCCGAAAATCACCATGGCGAGGATGGCCGCAATGGCAATGATGGAGTCACGGGTGAATCGGTTCTTGCTCCTCACATGCCATGTCAGTAGAATCCAGACGGTAGGAATGTCAAGGACTATGTTTTTCAGGAAGGTTTGTAATGGTGTCAGTTTGACGGCATCGCCAAAGCATCCACAGTCGCTGATGCCGTAGGTGGGGCTGAAGGCATCTAAAGCCGTGCTAAAGGTGAAGAAAATCATCATGGCAACCAGCAGCCATGCTGTGAAACGACGGAATGAGTTGGTGATAAGCAGTACTCCGACAAGAAACTCGCAGGTGATGAGCAGCATGGCAAAAAAGGAGGCAAAAGGCATTAGTCCCATGAAAGAGATGAATCCTCCACTCCATGCCGAGAAATATTCCTCTATCTTGAACGCCGTACCCAGCGGATCTACGCCTTTGACGAAACTGGAAAAAAGGAATAGCAGACCCACAAACCATCTGGCAATGACGTTGAGCATATAGACGGTTGAGTCGTTGCTGCTTTTGCTTTGTATATTCATAGTGCTTTGAATGTTGGTTGGGTTATATCCTGTGATGCTCTTGGGGCTATGCCTTGTCTTCGTCTTCGGTCATTCTGATGAGGCAGAAGATTGCATAGTTGATGATGTCCATATAGCCTCCTTCCACACCTTCAGAGATGATGGTTTTGCCTTTGTTGTCCTCGATTTGCTTTATACGTCGTATTTTCATGAGTATCAAATCGACCATGGAGCTGATGCGCATCATCCGCCAAGCCTCGCCGTAGTCGTGGTTTTTGTCAAGCATAAGCTGGGTGGCTTGTCGCAGATGTTTGTCATAAAGGTCAAGGGCTGTGGTCAGCGGCAACTCCTGTTCCCCGTCAGGACCAAGTTCTTGCTGCATGAGTGCCATGACGGCATAATTGACCAAGGCGATAAATTCAGGCCGAGAACCGTCCTCTACGCGATGCTCACCACATTCCTCTATGCTGCGGATACGGTTTGCTTTTATGAAGATTTGGTCGGTCAGTGAGGGGAGCCGAAGCACACGCCATGAGGTACCGTAATCTCGTGTTTTTTTCTCAAAGATGCTACGACAGGCGGCTATCTCGTGTGCAAATTCGGATTCGGTGGAGCGCATCATTGGTAATTTTCTGTATTTTATTATCTTTGCAATAAAAGAATTAACCTACGATTCATCTTTGTTCTCTCTGAATTACAGCAGATAGAGCAAGACCAAGGTGACACACAGTTATGAGCAAAGGTACATTTTTTTCTTCATTTACACTGCATTGCGGCAAAAACATTGTTTCTTTCGAGCATCCCTGTATTTTGGGTATTCTCAATGTTACGCCAGATTCTTTCTACGATGGCGGACGTCATGTGACCCCGGAGCAGATTGTGACGCATGGGCGTCAATTGCTTGCTGATGGAGCCGACATTATTGATGTGGGTGTGGTTTCGTCCCGTCCTGGCGCTGTGCTTTTGGATCCGGCCGAAGAAGCTCGCCGCTTATCAGAGGTTGTACGGTTGCTACGAGCTGAACTTCCGGAGGATACAATTATTTCGGTGGATACTTGTTATTCCCTGCCAGCAGAGGCTGCTGTGAGGGCTGGAGCCGCTATTATCAATGATATAAGTGGCGGGCAGTTTGATCCCCGTATGTTTGATGCTGTGGCTGATTTGCATGTGCCGTATGTGCTCAGTCATACTCGCGGACTGCCTTCAGAAATGATGCAATATGCACACTATGAGGATATACTATTGGAGCTACAGCATTATTTTTCAGAACTTCTTGACAAGGTGTATCGGCTGGGTATGACCGATGTCATTTTGGATCCAGGTTTCGGTTTTGCCAAAACGGCGGAGCAGAACTTCGATTTATTGTCGCGTCTGGAGGGCCTGACGGAGGTGTTTCGAGAACCCATATTGGTTGGCGTAAGCCGTAAGCGCATGATATATGAGACTTTGAAGTCCTCTCCTCAGGAGTCTCTTAACGGCACTACGGTTATCAATACCATTGCATTAGAAAAAGGTGTCCAAATGCTGCGCGTGCATGACCCCCGGGAGGCTCGCGAGGCTGCTGTCATCTGTGAACGAATGCATGAATGCACCAAAAAACGTGATTAAATAATCTGTTCGATGAATCTTTTGGCATTGCAGGGTTTGCCAACCCTTCATTTTGTGGATGTGCTTGACATCCTTTTGGTGGCTTTTTTGATATATGAGTGTTACCGGCTGGCCAAGGGAACGAATGTTATTCGCATTTTCTGGACAATAGCGGGCATATACGTGCTCTGGCGTATTGTGGATGTGTGCGGCATGAGACTTTCATCGGACATTCTTGGTTCGGTTATTAATATAGGTTTGCTGGCTATTGTCATAGTCTTCCAGCCAGAGATACGCAAATTTCTGTTGGTGCTTGGCACCAAGGCAGCTCCTGAAGTTCGTCTTAGACTTTTGAGGCGCTTATTTGCGCGCAGGACAGAGGAGGTTCATGTCATTAATCTTGACCCTTACATTGAGGCATGCGAACACATGTCTGCAACTAAGACGGGTGCGCTTATCATCTTTAAACGTAGTAATTCGATAGACGAGATTGTTGCTACTGGCGAGGTGGTGGAGGCTCGTGCCTCTTCGGCTTTGCTGGAAACGCTTTTCTTCAAGAATTCTCCATTACATGACGGAGCGGTGATGGTGAATGGGAACACGGTCGTTGCCGCCCGTTGCATTCTGCCTGTTACAGAGCGAACGGATGTAGATCCCGATCTGGGCCTTCGCCATCGTAGTGCCATAGGCGTGACAGAGCAACTGGATGTGGTCGCTGTTGTGGTTAGCGAGGAAACTGGAGCCATCTCTTATGTGTTTGATGGCGAGGTGCATCGTTCGGTATCTCCTGCTCAATTACGCCTCTTTTTGGAGGAGCAACTTGCTTAGTTGCTGAATTTGTCAAAATCCAGAATCTCTAAATCCTTGGGGGTTGTATCAATGGTGAATCGTACAAGGGTTGCGACTTTATGAAACCCTTGTCGGCCTGCGGCTCCTGGGTTGATATGCAGTAGATGGTACTGCTGGTCATACATTATTCTCAGAATATGGCTGTGTCCACAGACGAAGATGTTAGGCTTTTCGGAGATTAGCAGTTCTTGTATGTCGGCAGGGTAGTGTCCTGGCCACCCTCCAATATGAGTCATTATGATTTTTAGCCCTTCGCAGTGGAATATGTCGGTCTTGGGAAACTCTTGTCTAAGGGGATAGCCATCAATGTTGCCATAGACAGCGTGCATTGGCTTGAACTTTTGCAGGGTTTCAATTGTTTCTGGGCCGCAGTCGCCAGCATGCCATAGCTCGTCGCAATCTTTAAAGAAACTGTAAACTTGTCGTGGCACGATGCCATGAGTGTCTGAAATAACACCGATACGTTTCATGGATTGTGGTTTACAGGCTTTTCAGTAATTCGTTGAGGGTTTCTTCGTCGCGAATAAGTAGGTCTCGTGGTTTGGGACCATTGGGAGGCCCCACGATGCCAGCGGCTTCAAGCTGGTCGATGATTCGTCCCGCACGAGCAAATCCGAGTTGTAACTTACGTTGCAGCAGGGAAGTGGAGCCGAATCCAGATACAAATACCAAATGTGCTGCATCGTTGAAGAACTCATCTTTCTGTTTGGGGTCAAAGTCCTTGTTGGGAGCCTCGTTTTCGTCAAGATATTCGGGCAGGAGGAATCCGTCTGGATACCCTCTTTGGTTCGCAATGTGCTCCACAAGAGCCTCGCACTCGGAGGTCTCTATTAATGCACATTGCAGACGAACCATGTCGCTCCCAGAGAGTGAAATGAGCATGTCGCCGCGACCGATAAGCCGTTGGGCACCGCTGGTGTCGAGGATGGTGCGCGAATCGATGGCACTGGTCACCTTAAATGCGATGCGGGCTGGGAAGTTGGCTTTGATGGTTCCAGTGATGATATTTGTGGTAGGTCGCTGGGTGGCGATAATCAGGTGTATGCCAACGGCACGTGCCAGCTGCGCCAGACGGCAAATGGGGGCTTCTACCTCCTTCCCCGCTGTCATAATGAGGTCGGCAAACTCGTCAATAACCAGAACGATATAGGGCAAGTAGCGGTGCCCGTTCATCGGGTTCAGGTGGCGGTGAATAAACTTGTCGTTGTATTCGGTGATTTTGCGCACCTGGGCCAGTTTTAGTAAATCGTATCGCTGGTCCATCTCGATGCAGAGTGAGTTGAGCGTGCGTACCACCTTTTTCACATCGGTGATGATGGCTTCGTCACTGTCGGGCAGTTTGGCCAGATAGTGACGTTCAATCTTGCTATAAATGGAAAGCTCTACTTTCTTAGGGTCCACCATGACGAATTTTAGTTCGGCAGGATGTTTTTTGTAAAGCAGTGAGGATATGACGGCATTTAAACCTACGGACTTGCCAGTACCGGTGGCTCCTGCCATCAGAAGATGTGGCATCTTTGCCAGATCGGTGACAAAGGGTTCGTTGCTGATGGTTTTGCCTATGGCTATGGGGAGTTCGTATTTCTTGTTGTCTCGGAAAGCGGGGCTTTCGAGCATGGTTTTCATAGATACCACCTGTGGGTTGGCGTTGGGTACCTCTATACCTATTGTGCCTTTGCCTGGAATAGGGGCAATGATTCGGATGCCTAAAGCAGAGAGACTGAGGGCAATGTCGTCTTCCAGACTTTTAATTTTGGAAATACGGATGCCCGGGGCTGGTTTGATTTCATATAGTGTCACCGTGGGGCCTGGTGATGCCGAGATGCCAGTAATCTCGATCCCATAGTCTCGCAAGGTATTGACAATTCGGTCTTTGTTGGCAATGAGTTCTTCTCGTTCCACTTTTACATTATTTTCTTCCCATAATGTAAGAATGGAGGTTGAGGGCATTTCGTATGTTTTTAGTTCAAGGGTGGGGTCATAGAGGTCATTTGCCGCAAAATGACGTGCATAGTCTTCTGGGTCATCGGACATGGGGGTGTCCTCTTCCTTGTCATTTTCAATGGGGGTGTCTGTTTGTGCTGTGTTTTCTACAGGCTCTTGGATGGTAAATTCTGGCTCTCCAAGAGTATTCGTGTCTGCTGCGCTTTGGGCACGGCGATTGATTCGTTCAAACTCATCGTCAATGTCGAAGGTTACTTCGCCCTCTCCATCATTTTTTTCATCGAGGGGACTGTTTGGCGGGTCTGTTGAGTTCTCATCGCTTTGATTCTCATCGCTTGTGTTGACCTTGTTATCAGATGTATCATCTAAATCAGAAGATTCAGGAGTGTTGTCCCCTTTTCTCCACAGGGTGTTTTTAATCCTTGCCAGCATCCTTGTGTGGATGGGAGTCTCGTCAAGGTTTTCCGTTTTGTTGGTATTGGTGTCTATTTCATTTTCCTTTTTCCGAAAACTGGATAAGGAAGAGAGTCTGGGCAATTGGATATGAACGTGATGAACGAAGACAAGGAATACTGCGGCAGAAAAAATAAGCAGTACCACGGTTCCCCATCGCAGCAGGTGATTCAATCTATCGGCAATAATTGCTCCAATCCCAGCATAGTGTTCAATAACTGTTGTGTCGCTGGCGAGACTACAAATGTATCCGATGGTAGTGCTGAGCCAGATGACCCAGAAAAAGGTGATGCTAATGATGTGCCACCATCGAAAGTTTTTGTTGAAGACAAGATGTATTCCATAGAGGAACAGCAGCCCCACCAGTCCGAGAGAGGCAATCCCGAACAATTTATTGGTGATGATTTTGGCTGATAGCCAGCCTAATGCTCCCATGGCATTTCGCTCTGCGCCACGGGAAAACAGAAATGAGAGTATGGCAAATACAAGGAAACCAGAGAACAATAGGGTGCAAATTCCTATTAATTTGCGAAAACGTTCGCTGTGAATGAATTTTAGGAAATCTTGTCGCCGTGAGGCCTCGCCGTTGCCTTTCTTTACCATGATGTATCACTTATTTCAAGTCGGTATGTCCTCTGGCTGCAAAATGAGTGGTATCGGTCTAATAACAAGCGAGGCAGAGGAATGCCGTGCAGAGATGTATTGTGTGTTGTGCTTTTCTCAGATAGGTCTCTCCGGTCTGCAATTTGCAGAATAGAAGAGGTGTGCGTTTCGTCATTCAATGGTGAATGAACGCCGTTTGCCTCGTGCTTTCAAGTGGGAGGGGCAAACGCTTATTCATTCAGCAGTTCGAGTTCTTCCTGAAGCTCAGTGCCAAGGGTTTCAAGCGCTTCGGGACTGAGGGTCTCATAGCCGTCAGGAAGCAGAAAGTCAGCCTCTTTCACCTTTCCCTTGATCACTTGAATGGCCGTATAAGTAATGGCTTTGCCGTCGCCTATATCCTGTTTGCACATCAGCGGCATTCCCTTGATGCCGAGAAACAGGAAGTTGTACTTCGGTCCCATTTCATCGGTGTACCACATCTCTACGGGGTGATCGTTTCCCTCGGCATCAAAGGCATGACGGATTACCTTCTTTGCCGTAACACCAGCAATCTCTTGGGTTGCGTCGTCAACGTATTCAAGGTAGAAGTGTCCTGACTCAGTATCTGGGATGGAAACGCTGTCGATGTCTCCTTGCGTATAGGTGTGCTTCATCAGTATTTTGCCATCGCCCTGATAGGTAAATTCGCTACCGTTGCCCCGCAGATATCCCAGCAATTGGCTGTAGTTCTCGCATTGCGTGACGGTAAGCCCATTTACCAGAATGCACTCAGAAAAGGGACTATTCATGAAAATGGCGCTCTTGGTGAATAAATCACTACCGCTAACCATAATTTCGGCAGTAGCAGCCTCTGCTGGCACTTGAAAGGCTACCTCTCCGGATGATTCGACCTTATATTTTACAATGCCTTTGAATTTGTTTTGAGCCATGAGGGCGAGACTGGCTGACATTAATAGGGCTGCGAGAATGATGATTTTCTTCATGGTTATGGATGTCTTTCCTTTGACGTTTTTATTTTTCTAAATCGATGGGAGATGGATCTGATTTCGAGACAGTGACTTGCTGCCGTTTTCTGGGTTCGTATTGGGCAACGAATAGCCCGGCAATGACTATGACCATCCCAATGATTTTTAACCAGTGGAAAGGCTCCTGCCCTATGAGCAGCACAGCGGCCAACGTGAACACAGGACTCACATTCATAAAGGCAGCGGCTTTGCTTGCCCCGATTTGCTTGAAACCATGATTATAGGCCGTGTAGGCCAATAGGCTGCAGAAGATGCCGAGCACAAGGATTAGCGTCCATGTTTTTGCCGAGTAAAGTGGCAGGTTGCTCACTGCTTCGGCATCGGTGATCAAGGTGCAGGGAATGAAGTAAACCAATCCGAACAGATTTTGATACATTGTGATGGTGATGGGCCGATAATTGTTGGCTATCTTCACGAGAATGAGCATGTATGCTGTAGATGCCAACACAGCCCCAAGCAGGATGACAATGCCCATGGGGTTGGCTTGCCACGAAAGGTCGCCCGCCATCATGGCCACAACGCCGGCTATGGAAATAATAATGCCCAGAAGTAGCATGGGCTGGAGTTTCTGCTTGTAAACGGCTGCAACGCCGAAAGGAACGAACAGAGGTACGGTAGCCACTATGACAGAGACCAGACTGGCATTGACCATACTGACGGCTCCCGTTTCGCAGAGGTGGTACAGAAATGGTTCAAACAGTGAGATAAGCAGAAACCATTTCAGATCCCCTTTGCGTAGTGGCTCCCACTGGCGCAGCAATAGCAGCATGGGAATGGTGATAATGCTTACTACGAGTAGTCTCAGCGTCACCAGTGCAGTGACGCTTGGGGCAGGCGAAGCATTGAAAATCTCTCGTGTGAAAAAAAAGCTGAGTCCCCAGCAACCTGTGGCGAAGATGAGCAGCAGATATGAGATGAGTTTTTTTTCCATCTGGTGGCAATGGCGTTTTTTGTCTTGCAAAAGTACGTTTTTTTTCTTTTTTGTCAATTTGTTTATTTAATTGTATTTTTGCATTCCGAATAGATTGTTTCATTATGAGAAAAATATTCCTTCTCGCTGCGGGAATCCTGTTATTGTTTACGTCATGCGATAAAAAGAAGACCTGTCGTTGCTCTGTGGCCGATTCAGAAGCCGTGCATGTGATTACTATTGATGCTGGTGAATGCTCGGGACTGAATACGATGGAGTATTGGGATGAATTTCTCACGGTTCGCCAAGACACGCTGTTTTGTGTCGAATATTAATACTGGGAGGTCTTAGATATGAATAAAAATCTGTTTCTCTTTCTCGTAGTGGCAATCTCTTTGGCTTTCTGTAGCTGTGGCAAAGAGAAACGCTGTCGTTGCATGGTTGATGGCATCGTTGGCTACCAGACGGTGACGAGTACCTATGTGCTGATGGATGTGGACGAGACTATAGAGTGTGGCGACATTACGATGGTGGGGGATGAGTGGCTTGGGCGCGATAACTTTGAAATGTCTCAGGTGTATGTTTCTTGTCAGGAAGAATAATGAAATCTTCCTTTGATGTTGCGCAGCCGTGTATGCGTATCCTTGCCGTGGCACTGCAGGTGCTTGTCGGAGTATGGTTTGTGCTATCTGCTGCTGGCAAGTTGATGGGTCTCGATGATTTCGAGATTTATCTGTTCTCTTATGGCTTTGTCTCCTTGGGTGGCGCCATGCTGCTGGCTCGGCTTCTCATCGTGGTGGAATTTGTACTTGGCTTGTCTCTCATTTTGGGGTTGGCCCCCCGTGGCATGACTTTGCTGATTTTACTGGTTACATTGTTGTTTTGCTGTTTCCTATGTTATGCTGCATGGATCGGTCGAACGGACGATTGCCATTGTATGGGGTCGTTGGTGTCTTTCTCCCCTACGCATTCTTTGCTAAAAAATGCGGTGTTGATTGTGCTATGTCTCTTGTTGCTGAGGCTTCCCATGTGGTCGTGGCAACCTCATTGGAGCGTATGGCTATTGCTGGGAGGAGGGCTAACTATTGGAGTTTTCTCCTTCTCGTTGCCTGACAATTGGATGTTTGGTCACAGTGTGGAACCTTTTGATGTGAAGATGCTCTCAGAACTTCATTCTGCCGACGGGCTGCTGTCAGAAATCCCTGTTGGAGAAGGCCGTAAGGTGGTGGTTCTGGCTAAGTCAGACTGTCGTTTTTGTCGCCGCACGCTGCAGAAACTAAAAGCCATTGCCGATAGACATGATTTGCCCGAGTCAAATTTTATAGTTTTGATGACGCCTGTGCCTGATAGTAAGCCTTTGGCGGACGAGGCAGTGCCTATGTTAGAAGGATTGCGCTATGAGGTGCCTTATGGGGTTTCGTTTCGACTTGGCTATGGCAGATGGCCCGTGGTAGTGATGATGGATGGTTGGTCTGTGTGCGCCACTTATCATTATCGCAATATTAATGAAGACGAAATCGTTCAATTTCTTTCACTATGAGAAAAATATATATATTGGTTGTCATTGTGGCCTCCATGACCCTGCTTTCTGCCTGTCGCAAGACGTGTAGTTGTACAGCCTACGATGGCACTACCACGGAATACAGTAAGGCTGAGGTAGATGAAAATGGTGGCTCGTGCTCTGGCATGATATACATGTTCAACACACGATACTATTCCACTTGTTCTTGGGATTGATTGCTGGTGTCGACTGCTACTGTGTAGGTGTGTTTCTAAATCGCTTCCAAATGCGTCTTAGTAGGTCTCGCTCAGCATATGCCACGATACCTGCATACAGCAATAAGACCAGCGTTCCGCAGGTCAGCCGCCATCCCAAGGACAATGGTTGAAACATCCTCGTTACTCCATATAGAACTGCTGCCAAGGCAAAATAGCCTGCTATAATGCTTGTAGGGTAGGGAATAGGGTTGCGTCGTTGTCCGATGACGTAGGACATAACCATGCAAACCCCATAGCCTGCCAGTCCTCCCCATGCGCAGGCCATATAGCCATAGCGGGGGACAAATAGGAAGTTTATTAATAGCAAAACCACACATCCTATGGTGGAAAGAATGGCCCCCCAGTAGGTTTGTCCAGACAGTTTGTACCAGAACGACAGGTTGAAATACACCCCCATAAATATTTCGGCCATCATGACGATAGGCACGGCACGGAGACCTTCCCAGTAATCTCGGCTGATTATGTGTCGGAAGATGTCCATATAGCATACAACGGCAAGGAATGCCGCTATGGTGAAGATAACGAAATACTTCATCACCAGTGCTTGGGTCTCTTTGCTGCCTTTCTCTTTCTGACCACCGAAGACAAATGGTTCATAGGCATATCGGAACGCTTGTGTGATGATGGCCATAATCATGGCTATCTTGACGCAGGCACCATAAATTCCCAATTGCACATCGCCCTCGGCTCCGGGAACAATGAAGCGATAGCATATTTTGTCGGCTACCTGATTGAGTATCCCTGCAATTCCCAGTATGAGTAAAGGCCATGTGTATCGTAGCATCTGACGCAATAGGCTAAGGTCTATTCCTCGACGTAGCATCCGCAGTTCGGGTATGAATCCCAACGTCACTGAGGCCGTACATATCAGGTTGATGGCAAACACGTACCCCACTTGTTGGTCGACATGATACCATCCCATGAGTTCGGGGCATCGTTGTGCCACGGCTGGAGCGATGAGAAATGCAAATAGATTCAGCAGGATATTACATAAAATAAATCCCAGTTTTAAACTGGCAAATTTCCATGCCCGTCCTTGAAATCGCAATAGGGCAAACAACAAGGACTGAAATGCGTCTAATCCTACTACGCAGGCCATCATTCTGATATATTCGGGATGTGTTTCGTATCCCAACGTATGGCTAAGAGGGGTACTAAAGATGATGCAGAGGGTGGCAAAAGTCAGGGATACTGTGCCCACGGCTTTCAAGGCCGTGGTGAATACTTCTTTCCAGCGATCTCTCTCTTTGTTGGCAAAATAAAAGAAAGTGGTCTCCATCCCGAATGTCAGCATCACCAGCAATAGAGCCGTATAAGCGTATAGGTTGGTTATCACTCCGTAGCCTCCCGATGCTGCGGCAATTTTGTAGGTGTAGAGTGGCACCAATAGGTAGTTCAAAAAACGTCCAATGATGCTGCTGAACCCGTAGATGGCTGTGTCCGAAACAAGTTTTTTCAGCGATTGCCCTGACATAATCTTCTGCCAACGTGTTAAATGCTTTAATAACGTTTCAATTGCCACAAATATTTTAATGGCAAGTCAATCTTTGATTTCTCCCCTGTGTCCGTCAATCAGACAGTGGCATCCCTCTATGTTCTAATGCCGATGACCTGTAATATGGTGCCTGCTCTAATGAGTTTGCCCCCTAAGGTCATGGCCCTTCGTCTTGTTTCTCCTTCAACAGAGCTTAGTTCTATATGCAGGAGTCTGTGTGTGGTAGAAATAACAAAAATCAGATTAAGGCTTCAGTCTTATATTTCGCCGCCTGACATTCCTCCCACTGTCTCCCCGTGGGCATTAGAGAGTCGAGTCATAAAACTATCGAATAGTGGTGGCTTGTTATTAACATATTGTTCATAAATTGCGGGCTGACAATTTTTTGCAACTATCATATTCTGATAAAATTAGTATATTTGCATTTCTATAAAATACTGCCTATGAAGTGTAATGTATTAAAGTTATTGGCATTAGGATTTGTAATGCTTCTGCTTGCCTCTTGTGGCAAGACTGCTCAGGTTTCGGAGCTAAATATTGTCCCCGAGCCGGTGCGGCTGGAACAAAAGTCGGGCGTTTTCACGGTCAAGACGCTGCTGAAGCTTCGTATGGAGAATCTGAGCCAGAATAGTCAGACGTTCGGTTATGTCAAGTCGTCACTCCGCAAGCTGGGATTTCGTCCTTCTTTTGTCAGTGGCAATACTCAGGGCGACTTCCTATTTGAGTTGAATAAGGAATATGACGGCGAGATAGGTGATGAAGGATACGTGCTTGATGTTACTTCTGACGGCATAACGGTTCGCGCCAATACTGAGACGGGTCTTTTTTATGGCTATCAGACTTTCCTTCAGATGCTTCCAGACGATGTGTGCCGCACTGCCTACAGCAAGGTGTCTATCCCGGCTTGTTCTATCGTCGATTATCCTCGTTTTACATGGCGGGGCAGTCATCTGGATGTTTGCCGCCACTTCTTCCCCATGTCGCAGATTAAGAAACATCTGGATATCATGGCAGCCTATAAGATGAACCGCTTCCACTGGCATCTGACGGAGGATCAGGGTTGGCGTCTCGAAATCAGTAAATACCCTTTGCTGACAGAGGTCGGCGCATGGCGCGTGGATCGCAATGACGAGGACTGGAATTACCCCCGTAATCCTGAGCCTGGCGAAAAGGCCACTTATGGAGGTTTCTTCTCCAAAGAGGATGTTAAGGAAATTGTCGAATACGCTGCACAGCGTCACATAGAGGTCATTCCTGAAATAGAATTTCCAGGCCATTGCTGTGCTGTTTTGGCCTCCTATCCCGAATTGGGCTGCCGCGACACCCAGTACTGTGTGGCAGTGGCTGACTATTGGCCTCCAGAGGCTATCATGTGTGCCGGCAACGATAAGGTGCAGGAATTTTTACGTGATGTTTTTGATGAGGTGGTTGAGATGTTCCCTTTCCAGTATATTCACGTGGGTGGTGACGAGGCTGTGAAAAAACATTGGGAGACCTGCCCCAAATGTCAGGCTCGTATCAAAGAACTACAACTTAACAATGAGGCGGAACTGCAAAGCTGGCTGACTGCAGAGATTGAAAAATACCTGCTCGAAAAAGGCAAACGCATCATTGGCTGGGATGAGATTTTGGAAGGATTCGTCACGCCATCTTGCACCGTTATGTCGTGGCGGGGCACCGAAGGTGGTATCGCCGCAGCTCGTAAAGGCAACGATGTTATCATGACGCCTGTCAGCCCTTGCTATTTTGACTATCGTCAAGCCGACTCACTCTATCAGCCACAGGCTATTGGCAAGGCTTTCCGTTTCAATCCCCTCTCGAGGGTCTACCAGTTCAATCCTACTCCTGTTGAATTGAATGCCGAGGAGCAAAAACATATATTAGGTGGTCAGTGTAATTTGTGGACAGAATATATTAAGGATAACGAACACTTGGAATACATGCTGCTTCCGCGTCTGTGTGCCATGTCCGAGTGTCTATGGAGCCCTCTTGACCGTAAGAGTTGGGAACGTTTTCAGGTAAAAATAGAACATCACAAGGATCGTATTGCCGCCATGGGCTATAATCTTTGCTGGGGTTCATTCAAACCTATGGTTACAACTATGCCGGATGCCGAGGGTACTCGTGTTTCTCTTGCTGCCGAAGAACTGGGAACGGTGTTCCACTATACTATTGATGGCAGCGATCCCACACTTGAGTCACCTACCTACGCCGAGCCGTTGATACTCAAGCCAGGGGCTATGCTCAAAACCTTGGCCGAATACCGTGGTCAAAAACGTGAAGGTGTATATTCCTTTTCATTCTAAAATTCCTATTTTACATGGCAGTCGAGATTCGGACTGGTGGAAACTCGTACAAGTCAAGCAGATTCCTCCCGAAATACTAATGCCCGTTGCTGCTCAGTTCTAATAAACTCAATCAATCTAAGTCGAACCCATGAAACATTCCTCTTTTCTGCTGCTGTTAGTGCTGGTAGTTTTCTTTGCCTCGTGTGGCGACAAGCAGAATTACACGGTCATTTGCCAAAGCGATTACATTCCAGAGGGCAGTCAGATTGTCCTTTATGATATGTTTGGTGAGGCTGTGGTGGATTCTGCGGTATTTTCCAAAGGCGAAGCTGTCTTTAAAGGTTTTGTGGAGCAACCTTTCGTGGGCTTTGTCTTTGTCGGCAATACTCCTTTGTCTATGCTCATGGTCGAACCAGGTACCATCCATTACGGAATAGACAGCGATACTCTGTATGGTACAGCGTTGAACGCCGTGATGACGTCCTACATTCGCGAACTACACTCTTTGCAGATGGAAATAATGTCCAAAGGCACGAATCGTCCATCGGAGAAGGAACTGGAGTCTATACGTAATCGCTATGCTGAGTTGAATTGGCGCTACTATCATCAGAATGAAGACAACGAGATTGGTGCCTTTATGTTGCTGGCCATGGTTAACAACGCCCCGAAGGAAATCCTCAGTTACGATCAGTTTGACAGTGTCTTGGCAGGAGCATCTCCCAAAGTGCGTGAGTTTAAAGCCATAAGGGAGGCTCAGGAACGTATTGCCCTCACCCGTCGGACGGCATTGGGTATGCCTGTCGTTGATTTTGAAGGCATCGATTTTGCCACAGGTCGGCCTTCATCGCTTGTAAAAATGATTGATGGTAAACTTGCCCTTGTCGATTTTTGGGCATCGTGGTGTGCCCCTTGTCGCGCCATCATCAAGGGCAGGCTCATTGACCTCTATGAAAAATACAAGGATAAGGGATTGGTTATTGTGGGAGTCGATGTGATGGATAAGCCTTCAGATCACCAAAAGGCTTCAGAGCAGCTGGGCATTCCTTATCCACAGTTGATTGACAATTCGGAGGACAACAAGGCTGCAACCCTCTATGGCATCACTGCGATTCCCTTTATCATGCTTGTGTCTCCCGATGGGACTATCATCGGCAAGGGACTGAGCGATAAAGAATTGGAGCCTGCGATTCTTCAGGCTTTGAAATAATCATGCTCATTGGTACAAAAAAACTCACCGCAAACAATCATACAAATTATCCAATATGAAGAAACTATTCATCAGTGCTATTATCCTTTGCCTTTCGGGGGCAATGATGGCACAGCAGAACGGCGGCATCAGCAGCGAAATGATGCAGCAGATGAAAAAGTCCTATGAGGGCAATGCCTCTGATAAGGCTCTGCGCAACATTATGGTGAACAACAGCCCTGCTAAGATGGCTGTCAATTTTGACAACAATCGGGCTTTCAACTCCCATTTTTCTAACAGGGTGGAGAGCCGAGCCGTCACTGATCAGAAGTCCAGCGGCCGCTGCTGGATGTTCACAGGTATGAACGTCCTTCGCAACAAAGCCATCCGCAAATTCAACCTGCCTTCTGATTTTCAGTTCTCACAGGCTTATACTTTTTTCTATGATCAATTAGAAAAGTCTAACCTATTCCTTCAGGCGGTCATAGACACTTATAAAAAAGACTGGGCTGACCAGGAGGTTATTTGGCTATTTCAGAATCCTTTGAGTGATGGTGGGCAGTTTACGGGTGTTGCCAATCTGATTGACAAGTACGGACTGGTGCCTTCTGATGTGATGCCAGAAACGTTCAATACTAACAACACCTCTTCGATTACGGGTCTCATCAAATTAAAACTCCGCGAGGACGGACTCGAATTGCGCCAGATGGCTGGAGAAAAGAAAATGACCGCTGAGAAACTCAACAAGCGTAAAACCGAGATGCTCAGTGAGATTTATCGAATGCTGGCACTTACTTTTGGCGAGCCTCCTGCAGAGTTCACGTGGGAGCAGAAGAATGCTAAAGGCGAGACTGTTTCCACAGAGACTTACACCCCCATGTCCTTCTATGAGAAATTTGCCAAACAGGATTTCTCCAAATACTATATGGTCATGAATGATCCCACGCGCGATTATTACAAGGTGTATGAGATTCAGTACGACCGTCATGTCTATGATGGCCAGAACTGGCGCTATCTCAATCTGCCTATGGAGGATATTGCTCCCATGTGTATTGCCTCAATCAAGGACAGCACTATGATGTATTTCAGCTGTGATGTAGGAAAATTCCTTGACCGCGACAAAGGCTTTATGGACATGAACAACTTTGACTATGAGTCGTTGATGGGGACCAAGTTTGGCATGAATAAGGAACAGCGTGTGCGCACCTTTGCCAGTGGAAGCAGTCATGCTATGACCCTATGTGCAGTCGATCTTGACAAAGATGGCAAACCCCTCAAGTGGATGGTAGAGAACAGTTGGGGACCCAGTTATGGCTATCAGGGCAACCTCATCATGACCAACGACTGGTTCAATGAATATATGTTTCGCGTGGTTCTTGAAGAGAAATATATTCCTGCCAAGCTGCTCAACCTGCTGAAAACGGAGAAGCCCATCATGCTGCCTGCTTGGGATCCCATGTTTCAGGCAGAAGAGTAACCTTTTTTATGCACGCTCCCTACAGCATCATCTCCTTACACGTGCTACTAAATACAAATTAATCAATAACAAAATTAACTATTATGAAAAAACTTTTTGCAGTTGTGGCAGTTGCCCTTCTTTGTGGCACTGCTTTCGCACAGGAAAACAAAGAGGCTGAGAAAAAGGACTCGGGCTATGTGTTTACTGTGGTAAAGGAAAACCCCATCACCTCCATTAAGGACCAGAACCGCGCTGGCACTTGCTGGGCTTATAGCGGACTGGCTTTTTTGGAAAGCGAACTGCTGCGTCAAGGCAAAGGTGAGTTCAACCTGAGTGAAATGTATGTGGCCTATAAGACTTATTTGGATCGTGCCATGAAGGCCTACCGTACGGGTGGCGAGACCAGTTTCTCTCAAGGTGGTGCTTTCAGCGATGTGCTGTGGTGTCTCAAGTATTACGGCATGGTTCCCGAGGAAGAGATGCGTCCTGGTGTGATGTACGGTGACACACTCTCTAACCATGGTGAACTCTCCACCATTACCAATGCTATGGTGAAGGCTGCCTCTAAGGATATTAAGAAACCTCAGGTTGACAAGGATGGTACCATGCTGTGGTACAAAGCAGTTGATCAGGTCCATCAGGTCTATTTGGGACCCAATCCTACCGAGTTTACTTTCAAGGGTAAGAAATACACTCCCAAGTCTTTTGCTGACGAAGTTCTGGGTCTCAATGCCGATGATTATGTGAGCATTACTTCTTATACGCATCATGATTTCTACACCAAGTTTGTCCTTGAGATTTCTGACAACTGGCGTTGGAGCGAGACCTACAATGTTCCTATTGATGAGATGATGGAGATTATGGACTATGCTATTGATAATGGCTATACCATTGCATGGGGCAGTGATGTCAGCGAAGATGGTTTCCGTCAAGGGGTACGCAAAGGTTTTTGTGTGTTGCCTGACCTTGACAATAAGGGCAAGGATAACGGCGGTAGTGACATGGCTCATTGGACGGGCCTCAGCCGTGAAGAGCGTAGCAAAGAGGCGTATGAGCATCCCACCCCGCAGCGCTGGGTCTCTCAAGAAGAACGTCAGGCTGGTTATGACCTTAAGGAAACTACCGATGACCATGGTATGCAGATTTATGGTCGTGCCACTGACCAGATGGGCAATGAGTACTATATGGTGAAGAATAGCTGGGGCGAGGTGTATGAGTACAAAGGTATGTTCTATGCCAGCAAGGCGTTCGTTCGCTACAAAACTATGAACTATGTGCTCCACAAAGATGCTATCCCTGCCGAGATTGCTAAAAAACTTGGCATTGTGCAGAGCAACGCTAACGATATGTCCACCAAAAAAGGCGGCAAAAGAAAAAAATAACTCATCTCAGAGAACATCTGTCTCTGTAAAAGATTATAGAATATTATCAGCGTGGAGGAGGAATCGAAAGATTCTTCCTCCACGTTGTATTTTGTATCCCTGCTTTTGTAATTACGGCTTATGGCCATCCCACTGCTATCTCTTCACGATGTTGGAAGAAAGTGTCTCTGACAACCTTGTTCTATAATCGAGATGAATGACAGCCTTTTTAGCATCGTATAGTCTTGATTGTCTGCCCTACGATAGGGAAGGAACGTCAGTACGGTGGGTAAGACAGACATGGGAATACTTCAGCGGTGGGGTACGGACAGTTATTCACACGTTGGCGGTGGTGGGTGTGGGTTGTTGGGGCTGTCGGATGTGGGTGTTTGGCAAATATTTTGTATCTTTGTTTCAAAAATGATTGGATATGGAAATACGTAAAATTGTCAACCCTTGGACAGGACTCGATGGTTACAACTGCATAGGGTGTTCGCCAGATAATCCATTCGGACTGCATCTGTGTTTTTATGAAGAGGGTGACGATGTGGTTTGCCATTGGCAACCATCGGAGAATTATCAAGGCTGGCTCAACACGTTGCATGGCGGTATTCAGGTACTGATTTTGGATGAGGTTTGTGGTTGGGTGGTGACTCGAAAGTTGCAAACAGCGGGCGTGACCTCGAAAATGGAAACTCGCTACAGGAGACCCGTGAGCACTGACGCAGGTGAGATAACAGCCCGTGCGCATTTGCGTGAACTCCGCCGCAATATTGCCATTATTGATGCGCAATTGTTGGATGACAAGGGTGTTGTTTGCACAGAGGCGACGTGCACCTATTTTGCATTTCCGAAAGAGAAGGCAGAGAAGGAAATGTTCTTTAGGGATTGTTTGGTAGAAGGAGAATAAGTGCGGTTCTTCTAAATGGATACTTGAAAATAAATGTAATATCGGACTGTTATAATCTTTGAAAAAAAAATATTAAGTTATGAGTGATGTATTGGACAAGATAGAAAGTCGGCGTAGTATTCGTAAATATAAGGATGAAATGGTGCCGCGCAAGGTTCTGGACAAAATTATTCGTGCAGGACTTTATGCCGCCAGCGGCAAGAATCTGCAGGATTGGATTATCCTGTGCATTACCAACAGGGACATGCGAAATCGTATCAGCGAGATGAATCGCCAAATAGGCGGTTATGCCGAAGGCGTGGATCCGTTTTATGGCGCACCTGTCATACTGATAGTGTTAGGCGATAAGAGTTGCCCCAATCACGTGTACGATGGCAGTCTGGTGATGGGCAATTTGATGCTTGCGGCTCATGATTTGGGGGTCGGAAGCTGCTGGATACACCGTGCCAAACAGGAATTTGAGTCTGCTGAGGGCCTACAGATTCTCTCGGAACTTGGCATTACCGGCGAATGGGAAGGCATTGGCCATTGTGCGTTGGGTTACGTGGATGGTGACTATCCCGAACCACATAGCCGCAAAGAAGGTCGTGTGTTCTATATTGAATAGGCTTATAAAACTATCAACCCACTAAAAATACGAAAACAATGAAGAAGATAGCTTTGATTACAGGAGCGACCAGTGGCATCGGCGAGGCTTGTGCCCGCAGGTTTGCACAGAATGGATATGACCTGATTCTCACAGGCCGTAAGCCAGACTTGCTGGAGCATTTGAAATCCGAAATAGAAAAACATTTGGGAGCGGAAGTTCTCACGCTTCTTTTCGATGTGCGTGATGCAGCGGCCTGTAGGGCTGCGGTAGAAGGTTTGCCCGAACGCTGGCGTGCAATCAATGTCTTGATTAATAACGCAGGCCTCGCATTGGGCCTTGACAAGGAGTATGAGGGTGATATGGAGGATTGGGACATTATGATTGATACTAATATAAAAGGGCTGTTGTCCATGACACGCTTCGTTGTTCCTGGCATGGTGGAGCGTAATTCGGGGCATATAATAAATATCGGTAGTGTGGCAGGTGATGCAGCCTATGCTAAGGGAAATGTCTATTGTGCCACCAAGGCTGCGGTGAAGACCATATCTGATGGTCTGCGTATTGATTTGGCTGAGACGGCTGTCAGAGTCACTAATATCAAGCCCGGCCTGGTGGAGACCAATTTTAGCGTGACTCGTTTCCACGGCGATGCCCAGCGTGCTGAGGGTGTCTATAAAGGTATCAAGCCTTTGTCGGGCGATGATGTGGCTGATGTGGCTCTGTATGCTGCTGCTGCACCTGCTCATGTTCAGATAGCCGAGGTGCTGGTGCTGGCCACCCATCAGGCCAGCGGTTCAGTGATATACAGGGAGTCGTAGATGCAGTGCTCGCATGTGTCATTCAGGCAGGTGTATGAGATAGTGAAAAATATGCTTGCCTGAATGATATTCATTCCTGTCCGTCTTTCAAAAACATGTTAACTGGGAATGCGGGCAAACTATAGAGTGGACATAAGGCATTGATAAAATAGACTCGATCGTATTGCGAGAGGGTCTGACGGGAAATGACGGCTTCGCGGATAATGCCCTGATTTAAGAGCCTCTGCCGACATGTGCCTGCCAGTAAAGGATGGATTGGGGTGAATAAACCGTGAGAATTTTCAAATACCAGATTAGCGATGGCGCTATCGGTAATCTGGTCATGTTGGACGATTATGATGTCGTCGGTGCCTGCCTTATGCCATATTTGGTCAATGGCTGTTCGGTCTGCATATTTGTAATTGTACAACAGGCTATCAGCGGTGACAAGCCTGACAGTGTGACGGTATAGGGGTGTGTAGGGGGTCTCGTCTATGGATAGAATATGGGTGTCATATAGTATGCGGAGTTTTGCCCTCCCGCAAGATTTCGTAACAGCGATATGTTCAAATAACGGATGGAGAGGGATACGGACTCCGTGGAAGTGCTGCGAGGTCCGTATCATTCGGTTTAGATGATAGGCAAGGTGCTTTGGCCTGCCATCTTCTATGCATAAGGTTTCAATAAACTGCGTCATGCCAAAGAGAGATATATCTTCTGAATCATCTCGTTATACTCTGTCTCGGCATGACTATTTACCGTGATGCCGCCCCCACTATGGAAATAGAGTTGCTGGTGGGTGTCTTCTTCTATAAATCTGATCATCACTGCGCTGTCAAAAGATTGTCCGTCAAACACGCCGAAAATCCCGCTGTAGAAACCTCTTGAATGGTTTTCGGCCTCGGCAATCAGTTTCAGAGTAGATTCTTTGGGTGCGCCACAGATGGAACCAGCAGGCAGCAATCTTAACAATAGTTCTCCCAAGTGGGACATCGCATTGGATGGTAGCCTGCCTGTAATTGCGGAACTCATTTGCAGAATGGCTCCATGCTGGGTCTCTATTCGTGACAGGTATCGAAACCGTGAGACCTCTACTTCGTCGGCTATTATGCCTATGTCGTTGCGTAGCAGATCTACCACGGTGATATGTTCTGCTAACTCTTTAGGGTCTGCCAGCAATCGTTGTTCGGCATTTGGCAATGCCGCATCTATGGTTCCTTTCATGGGGTGTGTGGTTACGAACCCGTCTTTGATTTGTACAAAGCGTTCCGGAGAGAAGCAAACGAATTTATTGGGTATGCAAAGAACGAACGGGGCAGTAGAGGACATGGCAATTTCCCGTATGGAGAGACAGCAGTCTATGGGTGTCCGGGTTGTATAGTTGGTCAGGTAGGAATTGCCGTAAAGTAGTCCTTGATGCACTATGTTGAACCCTTTCTTGTAATCCTCAAAAGACATGGGCTGTGCTGTTAGTGCCACGGATTTCTCAATGTGCTTTGCAGCAGCCATGTTGGTCATTAAGGGGGTCCTAAATAGTATTTCCTGCTGTTGCTGTGGGTAATCGGTAAAGTAGGCTTCATTCATCTCGAAGTCCACGGCAAAGAGATATGGGATTGACTTACGTGTGTGCCAGCTGATAGTTGCAGCCAACACTTCCATGGAGTTAATATGCTGTTGCATAGAAGTTTTTGATGATTGTACTACCGCATCGGGTCATAAATGATTCTGGATGGAACTGTAGGCCGAAGATGGGTAGAGTCTTGTGCTCTATAGACATGACGATTCCATCCTCGCAATGTGCGACAATTTGCACTTCTTCAGGAAGTGTGCTCTTGTCTATCGCCCATGAGTGGTAGCGAGTTACCACAGAGCCATCTTCCACATTGTATAAAAGACGTGATGTTTTGTTGATTTTCAGTTGGCTAATCTCGCCGTGGGCTGGCTTTGACAGTCGAAACAGTTTTGCACCGTAGTATTCGGCGATGGCTTGATGCCCTAGGCAGACTCCGAGAAGGGGTATGCCGAGTTCGATTGTAGAGTGTATGATTTCCAACAGGCAGTCGGTCTCTTTGGGCACACCGGGGCCTGGTGACAGTACTACATGGTCATAGTTGATTAAAGCCTCTGTTTGGACACGTTTGTTTTCAATGACATCCACAACACCTCCCGTGGGTATGCAGGTCGTTAGAAGGTGTAGCAGGTTGTATGTAAAAGAGTCGTGATTGTCTATCAGCAGGGTTCGTTTCGGCATAATCCAAGCAATACAGCAATAATAGCGTGTGTTTGCATCGGGATTCCTTGCTTTAGGGATATTGGCCGGCGGTCACGCTGCGGTCGGCCCTACATGATGACTATTTAAAAACGCATTCGTCGTCTGTTTATTGTTTGTCACAGACATTGTGTCTCTGTGTCTGTTTTCTAATGAGGCAGATTGGCGTGGGGTTCTGCTGCAATGGGGTGGGGGATAAGCAGATAGCGGTGAGGCCTATGATAAAAGAAAGAGGCACATCATGCAGGTGTGCCTCTTTCTTCTTATTGTGCGTTTAGTTTCAGGCTTAGGCCAGACGTTTCTCCAAACGCTCGCGGATAGCTTTGATAAAGTCAAGGCTGTTCACAGCTTTCGGGGTTACGCCTTCCATCAAGGCAACAAGGTCCTTGGTAACGATACCTTCGTTCAGAGTGTCGAAGCAGGCAGCCTCAAGCTGGTCGCCGAAATTCTCCAGGTCTTTAAGACCGTCCATTTCGCCGCGTTTGCGCAGGGCACCGCTCCATGCAAAGATGGTTGCCATGGGGTTGGTGGAAGTCTCTTCGCCTTTCAGATACTTGTAGTAGTGGCGGGTTACGGTGCCGTGTGCAGCCTCATATTCGTATTTGCCGTCGGGGCTGACAAGCACGGAAGTCATCATGGCCAAGCTGCCGAAAGCGGTAGAAACCATGTCGCTCATCACATCGCCGTCGTAGTTCTTGCAGGCCCAGATGTAGCCGCCTTTGCTGCGAATGACGCGAGCCACTGCATCGTCAATGAGGGTGTAGAAGAATTCGATACCAAGCTTCTCGAACTGCTCCTTGTACTCCTCGAATACCTCGTGGAAGATAATCTTGAACTGGGCGTCGTATTTCTTGCTAATGGTGTCTTTGGTGCTGAACCAGAGATCCTGTTTGGTGTCCACAGCATATTTGAAGCAGGCGTGGGCAAAAGAGCGGATGCTCTTGTCAGTGTTGTGCATGCCCTGTAGTACGCCAGCACCCTTGAAGTTGTGAATTACTACTTCTTCGTGTTTGCCGCTCTCGCCATCAAAGACCAGTTTGGCCACACCGGCTTCTTCGGCACGGATTTCGACACTCTTGTAGACATCGCCATAGGCGTGACGGGCAATGGTTATGGGTTTTTCCCAGTTTTTCACAGCTGGTTTGATGCTGTCAATGATGATGGGAGCACGGAAGACGGTACCGTCAAGCATGGAACGGATGGTGCCATTGGGGCTTTTCCACATTTCATGCAGTTTGTATTCGTCCATGCGCTGGTGGTTGGGGGTGATGGTGGCGCACTTCACGGCGACGCCATATTTCTTGGTGGCTTCGGCCGAATCGACTGTCACCTGGTCGCGGGTCTCGTCGCGGTGCACCAGGCCAAGGTCGTAGTATTCAGCTTTCAGGTCAACGAAGGGGAGAATGAGCTCGTCTTTGATCATTTTCCAAAGAATGCGGGTCATCTCGTCGCCATCCATTTCGACCAGCGGGGTGGTCATCTTGATTTTTTCTTTCATGATTTTGATTTGTGATTAGATGTGATTCTGATTATTCTTGCGCCATATGGGGCTGAAACACAGGTTTTTGCTAAGTGTCTCAGAGATATTGCGCATCTGCAAATTTATCATTTATTTTTTATAAAAAGCGTTCTGAATGAAAAAACTAAATTTTTTGAAGCCAAGGTTGGAGTTGCAGTGTCCGTTGGCTTTCATAAGAGGTGAAACACCCCCCGAACCAGATGCACTTTCTCTTGGGACAAACTTTTTAGAGCATATTAATTAAAAATCGTAATTTTGTGCAATATGCAAATGTCTCTCGGATGCCTCAAGTGTTTGTATTAGAGGTTGTTTTGAGAGGTTTGGTTGAATTTTGGATAATATTTATTAACCTTAAAAATCATATCATGGTAGAACTGATTAACCACGGAGTATATCTCCAGAACGGTTCGACGATTGTCAACGACAATGCTGGTATGCCCACACCTGACGAGGCTCGCGAGCAGACCATTGCCTATCAAATTCTGCGTGCCCACGAAGTGGACGGCAATAAAGGGAAGAAAATGCGCATTCGCTTCGATGCCATGGTGTCGCATGACATCACTTACGTAGGCATCATCCAGACGGCTCGTGCCAGCGGTTTGGAAAAATTCCCCCTGCCCTATGCCATGACCAACTGCCACAACTCGCTCTGCGCTGTGGGTGGTACTATCAATGAGGATGACCATGTTTTCGGCCTTTCCGCTGCTAAGAAGTACGGTGGCATTTATGTGCCCGCTAACCAAGCTGTTATCCATCAGTATGCCCGCGAGGCTCTGGCACAGTGTGGCAATATGATTCTGGGTTCTGACAGCCACACCCGTTACGGCTCACTCGGCAACATGGGCGTTGGCGAAGGTGGCGGCGAGCTGGTAAAACAGCTGCTCCGCAACACCTGGGATATCAACGCTCCCGAGGTCGTTCTTGTCTGGCTGGAAGGCACCCCCCGCAAGGGTGTTGGCCCTCACGATGTGGCTATCTCGCTGGTAAAAGCCACTTTCGACAATGGCTTCGTGAAGAATAAGGTCCTTGAGTTCGCAGGTCCTGGCGTTAAAAATCTGCCTATCGACTTCCGTAATGGTATCGAGGTTATGACCACCGAGACCACCTGCCTCAGCAGCATCTGGGTGACCGACGAAGAGGTTGAGAAATACTACAAGATGCACAACCGCCCCGAGGCCTACAAACAGCTGCAGCCTGGCAAGGTGGCTTACTATGACAGCATGATTCGCATAGACCTCTCCAAGCAGGAGTGCATGATTGCTATGCCGTTCCACCCCTCTAACGCCTACACCATCCACGAGCTTCAGCAGAACCCCGAGGAGATTTTGGGCAAGATCGAGGCCGATGCCAAGGCCAAATTCGGCGACAAAGTCGATATCCACTTGATGGACAAAATCAAGGACGGCAAGGTGTATGCCGATCAGGGTATCATTGCGGGCTGCGCCGGTGGTACCTACGACAACCTCAGCGAGGCTGCCGCCATCTTGAAAGATAAATCCATTGGTGACGACTATTTCACCATGTCGGCCTATCCGCAGTCTTCTCCGGTGTACATCGCCACCACTCGCACAGGCATTGCCACCGAACTGCTCGAAGCTGGCGTTGTCATTAAGCCCGCTTTCTGCGGTCCTTGCTTTGGCGCTGGCGATGTGCCGGCCAACAATGGTTTCTCAATTCGCCACACCACCCGCAACTTTCCCAACCGCGAAGGTTCAAAACCCGGACAGGGTCAGCTCAGCATGGTGGCCTTGATGGATGCCCGCAGTATTGCCGCTACCGCCGCCAACGGAGGCGTTATTACCGCTGCTACCGACATTGATTATACTGACAACCACGAGGGTTACACTTACGACGAGAAAATCTATATGCGTCGTATCTATAATGGCTATGGTCATGCCAACGAAGACGAGGCCCTGCGCTATGGCCCCAATATTAAGGACTGGCCTAAGATGTACCCCATGCAGGACAATATGCTTGTCGAACTGGCTGCCGTTATACACGACCCCGTTACCACGACCGACGAACTTATCCCCTCGGGCGAGACCAGCAGCTATCGCAGTAACCCGCTGAAACTTTCTGAGTTCGCCCTCTCTCGCCGCGTGCCCGAATATGTGGGGCTCAGCAAGAAGATACAGGCTCAAGACCTCGAACGTCGTGAAGGCAAGGTGTCCGACAATATCGCTGCTGCTCTGAAGGCTGTTGGTGCTTCTGCCGACAACACTTCTTTTGGCTCCTGCGTGTTTGCCAACAAGCCTGGCGACGGCTCCGCTCGTGAGCAGGCTGCTTCTTGCCAGAAGGTGCTGGGTGGCGATGCCAACATTTGCTACGAGTATGCCACCAAGCGCTATCGCAGCAACTGCATCAACTGGGGTATTGTCCCCTTCACCATCGCACAGGATACCCCATTTGACTACGAGCCTGGCGATAAAGTCTTCATCCCTGGCATCCGTCAAGCCATCCTCGACGGCAAAGAAGAAATCGATGCCAAAGTTATCACCAAGAACGGTGTTAAGGACATCCACCTCTTCTTCCAAAACCTCACTGCCGACGAGCGCACCATCCTTACCGATGGCTGCTTGATGAACTACTACAAAAACCTCAATAAGTAATCATTAGCGAGGCATAAACTGGAAACAAGGAATGGTCGTCACCTACAGACCATTCCTTGTTTTCTATTTTCTTGTATCTTGTTGCTATCAGTCTGAGGGGGAGTTTGATAATCATAGATGGACGAGCCGATGGCAGATGAATCTTCTATGGCCTCTCGTTTCTCATTCATGAGTCTGGAGGCTGAATGTAATGGAGGTTAAAAGCCGAGTCCATAATTTTTCGGCAGGAATGGTATAACTTCGATATATATCATGCTGTTCCTGTCCGTCCAAGGTTTCGTGTTGCCGTCAACAATGACAATCTTGTGGCAGCAGTCTCCTGCGATTTCCAATGAGAGCGTTTCCTCCTGCCGTTTTACTTAGTATCTACATTCAGCGTCGACTGGATGTGGATTTTTTTATTTCTGGTTTTGACTATGGGTAGGATAACATGCGAAGGAATGTCCACTCTTAAGACCATCCTAACGGCACTGCGTGCAGGGCATCTTTGTGGAGAAATGAGAATCTTCCAAGGGTTTGATACAGAGCATGGTCGTGATGGAAGATGGCATCAGTGCTTATGGTAGCGGTTTTAACAATGCACTCATCAATTGGGGCGGAACAGGGAATAGAACGGGATTGGGTATGGGATAGCCCTTGGGAAACATTATCAGGATAATAATATAATGACATCAATAAAGATAAAGTTCAGGCCATCAACTGTGGATGGCAAAGAGGGAGGGCTTTATTTCCAAATCATCCATAATCGGGTGGTCCGGCAGTTGAATACTGATTACAAGGTCTTCTCAGAAGAATGGGATGCAGAGTCCGAGAGCATTGTCATAAACAGCAATCGTTCCAGCCTCCTGCTTGGCATTCAGGAGCGACTGTTATGGGACATGGCTCGTCTGGAAAAGGTTGTCCGCTCGTTAGAAACGGAACATCGCCTGTTCACGGCAGACGATGTGATTACGATGTTCTACAAGCAGACACGAGCATCCTCCCTCTTTACCTTTATGCAAGGCGTCATAGCGCAGCTGAAACAGTTGGGCAAAGACCGCACCTCCGAAACCTATACGGCCAAACTCAAAAGTTTCAGGTCATTCCGAGAAGGGCAGGATCTACCGCTTGACGGCATCAGTTCCGACCTCATGCGTCTCTACGAAGTCCATCTGAAAGCCCGAGGAGTAAGCATGAACACCATTTCGTTCTACATGCGTAATCTCAGGGCAGTATATAATCGTGCCGTGGAGAAAGGCCTGACTCCGCAGAACAATCCCTTCCGCCACGTCTATACTGGAATTGATAAAACCATGAAACGGGCTATACCTATCAAGTCTATCAAGGCCTTGAAGGAACTGGACCTATCCATGAAGCCCACATTGGTTTTTGCCCGAGATATGTTCATGTTCAGTTTCTATACCCGAGGCATGTCCTTTGTTGATATGGCATACCTCAGAAAGTCGGACTTGAAAAATGGCATCCTTGCCTACCGGAGAAGAAAGACAGGCCAGCAGCTAACCATCAAGTGGGAGAAGTGCATGGAGGAGATTGTCGCCAAGTACCCAGAAAACAGGACTGGCTATCTACTCCCTATTATCAAAGAGGCAGGTAACGAGCGAAAGCAATACGACAATGCCCTTCACTTGGTAAACTACCATTTAAAAGAACTTTCAGCGGTGCTGAAACTCCAACGGCCGCTGACCATGTATGTGGCTCGTCATTCTTGGGCAAGTGCAGCAAAGGCAAAGAATATTCCTTTGTCGGTTATCAGTGAGGGTATGGGCCACGTCACTGAATCCACGACACAAATCTACCTCGCATCATTGGAAACATCGGTGGTCGACAAGGCAAACAAGATGATTCTGGGATTGTTATAGATTGAGATTTGTTTAGCAAATTTCTCAATCTCTTCCCAAGAGACGGATATGGAGTTGCAAAGATGCACATTTTTTTGCAAAAACCGCTTTGTTATTTAATAACAGTGGTTTTAGAAAAGTCATTTTTTTTGATTCTGTTTAGTATTTTGAAGTTAGTGTGGTTCCCAAATAGCGAATAGACAATTGCTTATCCCACTTCTCCGTCTCTTGGGAAGAGACGGAGGAATATTGCTTGACAGATGCTGTCAACGCATTTTGTGTTTGAAAATAAGGTTTTTAACTTATGAATAAAAAACTCATCATTCCAATTGTTATCTGCATAATCATCACCATTGCAGTCCTCTCTACTTGCGTTGGAGGAGGTAGCAAAATTAGGCTGGCATGGGACTCTGTATCGTCTCCAATGGCGACTAATGACTCCATTGAGCTAAAAGTCTATGTAGAAAACTCTAAGAGCATGAATGCTTATATGTGTGCCGGTTCAAATCTAAAAGATGCCGTTTTTGATTATGTAAGCGATTTGAAACGACTGACTAACTCATGCTCACTATACTACATAAATTCAAAGGTTATCCCTTTCAATGGAGATTTAAAAGCATATATCAAAAATCTTACTCCACAATCTTTTGCCAATGCTGGTGGAAACCGAGAAACTACAGACCTTAGTCAACTTTTAGAAACAATAGTGAGGAATAATGGAAAACAAACAGTTTCGGTATTTGTCTCAGACTGTATCCTTGACATTACTAAGAATGCAAAAGATGATTTGGGAAACTGCCAGATTTCCATTAGAGAAACATTTACTGATGCTCTGTTAGAAAATCCCAATCTGGGAGTGGAGATAATAAAACTTGACTCCAAATTTGAAGGCAAATGGTTTTGTGGACAGAACAAAGAATTTTTGACGGGTGTAAAACGGCCTTACTATATTTGGATAATTGGTGACCAGAAATATTTGGCTGAATTCAACCAAAAGGTCCCGGTTGAGAATATTATTGGCGGCATAAAGGAATATTGTGCTTATGCTGCTCCACAGAAAATCCCTTTCGATATAAGCAGAAGTACTTATGTAACAAACCATTCTGGGAAAATAAGTGTTGAACTGTTAGTAAATCTGCGGGGATCGTTACAAAGCCGTAATATGTATAAGAATATTGCGCAATACAAATCTGTCAATCCACAACAGGTCATGGTGAAATCGGCTGAAGAGATTTCTGATATTGCAAGTCCGTATAGCCATATTATCACATTGGAAATATCCAATCCCAAGACCTTGAAATCTGAAACAATTTCATTCTCGTACCCATATTTGGCCGCATGGGTATCTAATTCTGATGATACGACGGGGCAAAATGTCAAAGAAAATCTTGATAAAACAACAGGGTTAATGGCTCAGATTAAGGGTGTGGCAGAAGCCTATAGAAACTCTACTACATATGGTTCCGTTTCTTTTGAATTAAAAAACAAATAAACAATACTGTCATGGGTGAATTTTTTGGTAGCATCTATTGCTGGCTCGAAGATTTCTTCGGAATAGAGTTGGCAGACTATCTTTGGGGGCAATCGTCGCCAGCACAATTAAGCAACATGTTTATTGGCATTGGCTTATCCCTATTGTCTATCTCGTTAGTTGTAGCCGTATGCTATTATTACATCATCAATCATCCTCGCCTTAATAACTGGTGGGGGTGGCTCATTTTTTTAGGCGTAAATGCTGTAATTAACTTTATCGTTGGTTGGCAGTGGGTTCAGAGGGACTATTACGCTGGCCTTATGGTAAAAAAAGACGCCGTTACAGGTAAAATGGTTGGCCTACCCATCTATCGCGATGACATCTTGGCATTTGGTGTCACCAATATGATTGATGCCATTATTGCCTTCATTGTAATCTCGTATATCATCAAATGGTGGAGCACCAACTGCTCACGTGCCCCTTTTTAACTTATAAAATTCTTTGTCATGGCTAAACTATATGTTTTCGGAATAGGAGGGACAGGGACACGTGTCCTGCGTTCTTTCACAATGATGCTGGCTGCAGGTGTAAACATCGGAGCAGATGAAATAGTTCCTATTATCATTGACCCAGACGCTTCCAATGCAGACTTGACCAGAGCAGTTGCCCTCATGAATAACTACAGGGCTATCCACTCTTCACTATCGTTCACAAAGGACAATGTGTCTACATTCTTTAGGAAAGAGTTATCTCAGATTTTGGTCAACTATACCCTTCGGATTAATAATACAGGTGACAAAACTTTCCAGCAGTTTATAGACTTGCCGTCCATGGGCAAATCATCACAAGCAATGATGAAAATGCTTTTTTCTGAAAAGAATCTCGGATCGTCAATGGATGTCGGTTTCAAGGGTAACCCCAATATAGGAAGTATTGTGCTCAATCAAATAGTGGATTCTGATGATTTTAAAGACTTCTCCAGCAACTTTGAGGCAGGCGACAAAATTTTTATCATTAGTTCAATTTTTGGTGGAACTGGAGCAAGTGGTTTCCCCCTGTTATTGAAAACACTTCGTACTGGCACAAACTTTCCGAATAATGACCTTATCAATCATGCAGAAATAGGTGCCATTACAATACTCCCTTATTTCAAGTTAAAAAATGATGATGGAAGTGAAATCGATTCCTCCACTTTCATTTCAAAAACAAAATCTGCATTGGCTTATTATGAGAACAATATTAGCAAGAATGGTTCGATAGATGCGCTTTATTTCCTTGCGGATGATGTTACAAATACGTACGAAAATCATGAAGGTGGCTCGGCACAGCAAAACGACGCACATCTTATAGAGTTCCTTGCCGCAACTGCCATAGTCGATTTCAGTAACAAACCGCATACAAATACCTCGAATAAGGAACTCGGACTGAAAGACCTTACTGGTTCGGTAACGTTTGATTCTTTCTACGACCAGCAAAAGCGTTTGATTTTCGAGCATCTTACCAAATTCGTGATGATGGCAAATTGTTTGAACAACAAATTTGACTATTATTCTTCTAAGAATTTTAATGCCAATTATGATAATTTTAATGGTCTATATGGTAGTTCGTTTATGGCTGAACTTCAAACCCTGACGGGTTTATTCATTGAGTGGTTAGGTGAAATGAAGAGAAATAAACGCTCATTAGATCTTTTCAACCTTAATTCAAAGGATAAACCCTTTGAAGTTGTGACGGGCGTAAAACCTAAAAAAATCATTCGCCTTAAATCTGATTACGATTTGGTGACTTCCCGTTTGAACTCTGCTGTTAAGAAGTGTCATAGCAAAGAAGATAATGACAAATTCCTTGAAATGTTCTTCCTGGCAATGTCTAGGTTGTTTAACGAGAAATTTAATGCATAACCATTATGTCAAAGGTTTTTAGATTATATAGAGAGGGTGCTGCCACATTTCAGGGCTGGAACGAAAACCCTGCTTTTCCATATAACTCCAATGCCAGGGATACTATCCAGGATCCCGATGGAGCAAGTGCTAAGAATGAAATTACATCCATTCCTTCGCCATTTGCAAGAATTGACCTTGTGAAAACGGCTTTTAAGGAAGTGTGTCGTAGAGCCACCCGTAATATTAGAGAGTTGGAAGGTAATACGATTTTTCATAAGATGGTGTCAGATTCATTGGACGTTGGCGAAATATTCTTTAACATTGATAAATTCAAGGACAAGATAGAGGTCATAACATGGGAACCGTCCGTGATGATTGATGCCTTGAAGAATGACCAGAATGCGAGTCACTACTATGTGGCAGATGCCTTGCAGAAGTATCTCGTTTCCGATGCAAAAACTTACAACTTCGACCAACTGAAGAATATCTATTTGTTGAACTATACAAATGGACCGGATGAATTAAATGTTATTGGTGCCACTTCACCAGCTACGATTTTCTTCAGCGGGGCTAACAGTCTTGAATATATACAAGACATTTTTTTTGCAAACAACGACCGCCCATTTGATGGCGATTATGCCCCTCTCTTCAAAAGAGATTTTGACTACATTAAAGCCTGGTGGACACTTCGCAAGACGATGCCCGATTTTTCTAATCTTTTCCCGGAGATTGAAAATTATCTGAACTTGACATTTAAAGCAATTACGGATCAACTTGTCAAGAACAAGTTGAATGAGATTACGCCAGCATCCGCTAAGGACTTCTCTCTGATTGATGTGCAGTCTCATCAACAGAGTAACCGGGTTGAGGTGCTGGGAACGGTTTTGTTTAAGAAGAAATCCAACGGCTATATTAAGAATGAGTTTACAATACAACCTGAACGTACGGTGACAGGTGTGAGGCCACTGGTTCTTCCTGTTGAAGCAGGGAACAAATACGCTGGGCTTCTGTATGCGAATGGGACCTGGGGCAACACTAACAAAGCACCCTACAAGCCGAATGTTGCAGACATTGAGCGCCGAATTCTTCCTTATGAAGGTTCAATTTTTGCATATCTGACTATCAGCGACTTCCTTGAAGATACGATTGTAAAAGTGCCTCACACTTTGAACAAGAAGTATTTCTTTGATGGCAATATCAAGGACGTAGAACAGAAGGCATCGTTCCTTCTTCCAATTAAGCCGCTCTACTTCAATTTTTTTTCTGTAGAAACACTTAATTCCACCATGCCCGATGGAAAATCTGCATTTGAGATGGAAACCATCGCTGGCGGGTCTGTCAATGTTGTAATTCGAATACCTATCACAGGCAATGGGAATATTGACTACATTGAGTACCAACGAATCTACTACGCACAGCGTCAGCCTGACGTTTCTGAAACACAGAATTCTGGTGGAATGACATCTTTTGATTTCACAGGCTTGGTAATGCCTAGTATGAAATTCCAAAATGAAGAGGATGCCATATATACAGTTTCCTGTGTTAGTACCTTCTCTAACCAGTTCCGTTTTGATTTTTATCGTGAAGGTGAAATAATACGCGATATTCCTGTTGATTGCCGAAATAAAGAGAGGGGCTTGTTTGACTTCAAAGCAGAGACATACACCATCCGATACAGCAATTTTGACTTTATTAGTGTTTCAAACAAAAGTGGAGCGAGCAACGTCATTATTCCCAATTTCCTTGTTCATCAGAGTTTGGAAGATTATGAATTTGCTGTTGACATGGGAACTTCAAACACACATATTGAGTTTAAGAAGTCTGACAACAATAGTTCTGACGCTTTCAACTACAAAGATTCGGAAGCAATCCTCAGTACTTTCTTTGTACAGTCCTATCGTGAAATTCAAGGGAAACTCATTCCTTTAGACTTAATTGATGAAAACGATTTGATGGTTCGTGATTTCATCCCTGCTGTGGTAGGAGGAGATTCAGATTTCTCTTTCCCGACAAGAACCGCTTTGTCTTATGCAAAATCTACTGATTGGACAGAGCGGTTAAGGCCATTCGGCTTGATGAACTTCGATATTACCTACAATAAAAGAATAGGCATCGCATACAATGCGGAACATATTGTAAATATCAAATGGAGCAGTAAGCCGAACGCACAGTCTGCGATGCAAGCATACATTCGTAATATCATGATGATTATCCGCAACAAGGTCATTGCAAATAACGGGAACCTTGCTCGGACGAAAGTTACGTGGTTTTATCCGAACAGTATGTCACCACGTCGCCTGTCTCAACTTCGAATGGCATGGAACGACTTATACTCGGAACTGTTTAATCGTGATGGCTCAACAAAAAATATTTCTGAGTCAGTTGCTCCAATACAATTCTATTTCCGCAGATATGCTACGGCAACGAATCTTGTTAATGTGGATATTGGTGGCGGTACTACCGATATTGCCTTCTCTACAAACGGCAAAGTAGAGTATATTACTTCATTTAAGTTTGCTGTAAATTCTCTCTTTGAGGACTCCTTCTCAGATATCAATCCTAATAATGGGATTGTTGACTGGTTCAAAAATGATATCCTTAGTCTTCTTCAGTCGAAGCCAGAACTTATTGAACTTGTTAATATCTTTAATAGCAATCTTGGGCATCCTGCGAATATGGCATCGTTCCTTTTCTCCCTGAAAGACAATTCGGAAACCAAAGAACTTGCTAGAAATAATATTGATTTCAACAAGATACTTCAAAACGACACGAAGTTTAAGTTGGTGTTTATTATTTTCTATACTGCCATCATTTATCACATTGCTCAAATTGTAAAGGCAAAAGGATTGAAGGCTCCTCGTCATATAGCATTTAGCGGTAATGGTAGCAAGATAATTAGCATCATTTCATCAGACTCGAAAATTCTTGGCAAATACACCAAAATCATCTTCGAGAAAGTTTTGGAATCAGACTATGGCTCTGCTCTTGATTTACTTGGATTGGAGCAAGGATCCAATCCAAAGGAATCAACTTGCAAGGGTGGCTTAATTGCGGCAGAAGCTGACGATGAAAGTCCGGAAACGTTGGTCCTCCGTGACTCGTCTGGCAAGTTGGTTGGGGCTAATGACACTTACGCTTCCATTTCTGATGCTCATAAAGCAGATATCGTAAAGTCTGTTGAAGACTTCTTTAGATTTGCTCTTATAGAAATGCCGTCTGCATTCAACTTAGACAATAACTTCGGCGTCGATAATGACACTTTGCAGATTGCTAAAGAAGAATGCACAAAGGACTTGGAAACTTACCTTGATAAAGGTATTGAACTCTCTGTTAAAGAGTCTGGTAATAAGGACAATCTTATTGAGGACGCAATTACGTTTTACCCCATAAAGGGGGGCCTTCAGTCTCTTTCAAGCAAAATACAGGAGTATTTCTTAGATAATTAAGCATATGAAAAGATATTGTCTCATCGTATTCGCTGCCATTTTAGTCTTATCTTCTTGTAGTTCCTGCAAGAAGGATGAATCTTCAATAGAAAAACAAAAAAATGTGGAGCAGAAGGCTCCGATGTCAGAACTTTCGAAAAAAGTTGATACACTTGTAGCAGAGATAAACTCATCCAAGGCTGAAATTGCAGATTTGAAAAAAAAAGTTGCAGATTTGGAGAGTTCCCCAAGTGCGTGGGCATACATTTTTATTGGGGCTTCTGTTTTGGGTTTGATTGTCTTTTTCATATCTCGTTTTAAA
The DNA here is from genome assembly GCA_017480145.1 of Bacteroidales bacterium. GTDB lineage: Bacteria > Bacteroidota > Bacteroidia > Bacteroidales > P3 > Colimorpha. Next base: position 5,319 of record JAFVBF010000076.1, on the reverse strand, counting down.
CCTAAAGTGATAAAAAAAGACAGGGGCGATTCATTATCTTCACAACATGGTAATAGAGTATCACATTCAGGTTCTTTCGATATGTCTAAGTTCGATACTCGTTTACGCAACTTGGAAAGCGAAATGAAGAAAGTCACCGAAGAAATCCATAAAATAAATAATCCTGTAACACAATCAGTGCCATCTCGCCAAGAAACGCCCCCATCTGTAGGAGCACCTGTCTATCCAAAAGTCGGATATGCAAAAGTTGATTCGGATAATTTTTTTACGACTATTTATGATTCTAATCAAGACTTTTGCGTATTCAAAATTACCTTCACCAGTGAATCTGAAGGAAAATTCGATATTATATCTTTAGACAAAATTAAGTCGCGCAATGATTGGCAGAAAAAGGTAGAATATAAAGGTGCTTCCATAAAAGATGCATCAGGTTTCCAGCTTGAAGAGGAAGGTGTTTGTGTGAAGATTAGCAAAGATACGTGGGAAGTCACAAAACCTCTTAAAATTATATTGAAAAAGTAAAATGTCACTATTAGTCCCTTGCATAGTCGCGCTAATAATCGCACTACAGATATTCTTCTTTGTGAAGAATGTGCTTCGAATGATAGAGTACAAAAAGATTTTTTCCGAAGTAAGTTCCTGGCAAATCGCCCATAACCCTGAGACGAATTTTGTTTCGGGTATTTATGGACAAGGCAATAATGTGTTCGAGTCGATTAAAGATTCCATCAACAAGTATCTTGAAAACAACTCGGGTTCTGTTATTGACTTTTCGCTTCTGAAAGATGCCGTTGACCGACACTGCGATTCTGTTGAAAATGACATCAACACACTGACCCCGACACCGTTGTATTGTGGTCTTGCAGGAACTATGGCTGGCGTAATAGTCGGTCTTAGTTCTCTACTTACTACAGGAAGTATTACTGCGCTTTTGTCTTCAGGATCAGGAAACTTTGGCATCGCTGCAGAAGGAGTAAACGATCTCTTGTCAGGTGTGGCGTGGGCAATGCTTGCCAGTATTATGGGTATCTTGCTCACCACGATTGCTTCTCTTTTGTTTAAACGGTATAAACTCCAAGGTGAATCTGGCAAGAATACTTTCCTTGCATGGCTTCAGGCCAGGTTACTTCCAGAACTTCCCTCTGATACTTCTGATGCGCTTAATCGCCTCGTGAAGAACCTCAACAAGTTTAATAATACTTTTGCTGAAAACACCACCTCACTCCGTGGTGCACTGCGCGAAGTGAATGAATCATATCGCATTCAGGGTGATATTATCAAAGCCGTACACGATATGGATGTGATGAAAATGGCAAAGGCCAATGTTCGTGTACTTGAAGAGTTAAAGGAATGTACCGATAAACTCGAACAGTTTAATGAATATCTGGATGGCATTCACGGCTACACCGATGCCATTCATACCTTCACTACTCAATTTGAGCAAGAAAAAAATCGATTACATGTATTAGAGGAAATTCAACAGTTCTTTATGCGTCACAAAGCGGAAATCGCTAAAGACTCGGCTGATGTTGACGTGGCATTGCGAAATGCATTAAGGACTCTAAAAGAAACGGCAAGCTCGAATACAAGCGAACTTAATTCTACACTTGTTCAACAAGCAGCAGAATTTAAAAGAATCATAGCAGACGAGAGAGAATCTTTTGAAAGATTGAATGGTGAACTTAGGGCACAATTTGGGGCGGAACTTAACCAAATTCCTCTGCTGCAAAAGCAACTGGCAGAAATTGCGGGAATACCAGGAAAATTAGACAAATTGATTGACCGTATGGAACGTTCTAACAATTCACTTGCTTCACAGGTGAGCGGAACGATGACACGTACTGCAAAAGAACTTACTACGGTATCCTCAAGAGGAGGGGCCTCGCCTTATTTGGTTCCTCCCATGATGCCAGAATGGTTGAAGTGGACGATTGTGGTATCTGTGATTCTTATGGCTATAGCATGTATTTCAAACACAGTCTACAATATTTGGTTTTCTTCTAACAATACGCCTTTAGGAGGTGCTGTTGGCAATGTCTCAGAGAGGGTGGATTCCACTTTGGTGGTGGAACAAATGAATGATAGTGTGCTGAAGAACCTTGTCCAACAGCCTGTCCACAACAGCTCCAGTACCACTGACCCCTCCCCAAATTTCTAACAATTAAGTCCTGAAAAAGAAGGTATGGCAGAGAAGAAAGAATCATTTTTCTGGACCAGTTACTCGGACTTGATGACAAGCCTATTCTTCATCATGCTTACTCTCTTCGTTCTCGTTATTGTCCTTCTGCACAAACGCATGGAGGCAACAGAGAAACAACTTGAAGAGATAAGGAAGGTAGAAGCATCAACCCGGGAGTTGGGTGAATCAAAGAACTTCGCTTATAGGGCAGAGTATAAAAAATATGTACTTAACGTAAATTGCTTCTTTGAAGCCACTAAATATAAGTTGACTGATCTACATGCTGATACAGCACGTCTCCATCAGGCTGGAACTGAAATAAAAGATTTTTTTGACAGGAATGATGGAAACCAGTACTTGCTCATTATCGAAGGTCAGGCTTCTCGAAATTCTACGATGCTGACCGATGCAAACTACGATTGGAGTTTTCAGCGTGCCCTTACATTGATGAAGTTCTGGAAAGATATTTGTCATATTGATTTTGGGGCTAACTGTGAAATTCAGATAGCAGGAAGTGGTGATGGTAGATATAATTTTGGCTACACAGGCGGAGAAAACACCAATCGTTTCAAACAGTTGGATGGAACTCTGATGCGAGAGCGAGGAATAAAAGAAAAATACAACCAACGTTTTGTTATACATATTATTCCGAAAAACATTATTGATGATACTGAGAATGCAGAAAAAAAGATCATCTAAATATGTTGCTATTCTGCTCTGCTTGGCAACATTCCTAATGGTCCAGTGCGCACATAAATCGGGACATCGGCGAGACTGGGAGCGACCTGGTACCGCCATGGTCGACCGTCCTAATGGAAAGTCAGCACGTGCCTCTTCTCGAAAGAGTAAGATTGTCAATAAAAGATCCAGTGACAAATTGGAGGGGTCTCAAATTTTCGATCGATACGGAAGTGCAGTGTTCATGGTATTTACATCCGATGGTTTAAATGCTTACCAAGGCTCTGGGTTCTTTATTGACAACGATGGCCTTGCAGTGAGCAATTATCATGTGTTCAAAGGTACGGGTATAGGCTTAGAGCAGATTAAATTAGTTGACAGCGACGTAGCATACAAAGTTACTGAGGTTATTGCAAGGAGTGAAGACGAAGACTTTATCCTTTTCCGAGTGGATTGTGAGAATACCAACTATATTCCTATAGCCACTGACAAACCGAAAATCGGTGAGAAGGTCTATGCCATCGGAAGCCCGCGTGGTCTTGAAAACACATTCTCCTCAGGTGAGGTTTCCCAGTGGCGAGCCGATTACCTTATGCAGGTTAGTGCTCTCATCGATCATGGTAGCAGTGGCGGTGCCCTCATCAATGAATATGGCGAGGTCGTGGGCATTACCTCTGGCTCGTTTGCCGACGGCTCACAGGCCAACCTTAATTATGCCTGGAGTATTGATGCGGTGAAACCCTATATCAAGTTATTGCTGTCCGCTAAAATTCAAATGAGCATATAATATCATCATTCCAGATACTTAATAGAGCAATATGCAGGAGCAAGAAGACATTCATTTTGACACTATGCCAGCCTTTGGTGGCCTATTTGCCTCCGACAATCGGCAGAATGAGAAAGAATATAATTCACTTTATGACGAATTGGAGGATAAATGCCGTCCATCTATATATATATGATGCCGTAAGGGCGGGCAGTACCCGCCGAGAGAATGCAAACCGCTGCATCGTCTGTCGGTTGGCCTCGCCGATGTGTACGCCGTCAACACACAGCAGCCAGCCCTCCGTGTCGCGGGCATCGACGAACTGATGTACCTGCCCCGGCAGTATGCAGCCTATTTCGTGGGCATGGACGACTTGTTCGCTGAAGTCCACGCAGAGACGTAGTTCGCCACGTGTGAGCAGACAGAAAAGGTAGTAATCATCGCGATGCAGCCCCGTGAGACTGCTTGCCTTTCCGCCCATCGTCAGGCTCTTCAGGCTGATGCCGCCCTCGGCGTAGTCGGTGATGTGGTTGGTGGGTATCTGCATAAAAATATTATGGGTGAAGCAGTTTTTCCCGCTCCCGTTTCGTCAGTTTCGCCACGATGAGGTCGTAGGAGTTGCGGACGAGGCCAAAAATAACGTCGTCGGGCACGTCCTGATTGAAATAGACATCGTTCCACATGCGCTTGTTCATGTGCCATGCAGGACGGATGCCGTCGTAGCGGGCACGCAGTTCCTCGGCATCCTCAGGCGTTGACTTCAGGCAGCAGCGGTCAAAGACCTCGATGTTCACATAGCAGAACCACTTGGAGCCTGCATAGAAACAAAGCACATCACGGCTATAGGGGTCGTTCACGGTGGGGAACGGCATCTTTTCGGTCACGCCCGGCAGCGACAGGCATTAATCTCGGAATTCTTCTACATTCATGTAAATTCCGATTTATCTGTTTCACTAATCGGCTGCGAAATTACGAATAATCGGCGAGAAAAAAGAAACGTGGCTAATCTCTTAACGAAATTAGCCTAGTTTCAATGTGTTTTTTAATAGAACTATGTCTATCCTGTCATTTTGTTTTCGTTCTACATTATTATATTTCTTCTATGTCGGCAATCATTCTGTTGATGACCTCTTTCATTTGCGGCACGTCTTCCTGTATGGTTCGGAACACTACGTCGGTGTCAATCTCAAAGTAGTGGTGGGCTATCTTGTCGCGCATCCGCATCACGCCGCTCCAGTAGATTTCGGGATAGCGGGGCAGAAGTTCACCGTGCGTCTGCTTGTCGAGCCCTTTCACTGCTTCACCCAGCGCAATCAGATTCATGCAGATGGCATCGAGGCGCATCATACCGCCCGGCGAGGTGAGCAGTTCGTTTGGGTCGCTTACCACGGCCGCACGTTCCAGAATGGTCTCGATGGCAATGCGGATTTTCCGCAGGCTGTCTATCACAATCTCGCGGTCAAACATAGACGGCCTCCTTTCTGATGCGCTCCCTGAGCAGGCTGTTCATGCCGTCGCGCACTCGCACCAAGTCCACACGACTGCCCAGCATCCGCTCCAAGTCGGTCTGTATGAGGTCGAGCGTGAGCAGCGTCGGCACACGCCCCTCGTAGCACACGTCCACGTCGCTGTCCTCAGTCTGTTCGCCACGGGCCACAGAACCGAAGATGCCGATGCGCGTCAGCCCATACTTGCT